>JBAZGW010000001.1:0-62852 GCA_041652635.1 Candidatus Omnitrophota bacterium
CGGGCCAGATAGCGCCCTCCGAAACCGACGATCGTGGCCGGAACCCGGCGGACGTATTCGGCGTATTTCTCTTTATTCTTTATCTCTGTCGCCTCGACGATCATATAGACGGACATAAAGATTTCTCCATCAGGTAATCATCCATAATAAAACCATTGCCGATATCGGTGACCACCGGCCCGGAAATGTTAAACCCGCAATTAATATAAGCTTTTATGGCCCCGGAATTGCCCTTATTAACGGTCAGGGAAACCTTCTTCAGCCCCATTCCGCCGGCAAGCGCCTCCGTGAATTCCAGGGATTTTCTCCCGTACCCTTTGCCGCGGCAGGCGGCGCGTATGTAAATCTTGCTGAGGAACAATCTTTCGTTATGCCTTTCTGGCAGCATCCCCAAATAACCGGAAACCTTCCCCTCCAACCTCAACAAATAATACTGATAACCGCTGCGCATCTGCGCATTCAAGGCGGAGACGCTTTGAAAACGCCGCAGCATATAATCGACCTGCGCCGGGCCGATAATAGGAGAATAGTGTTCCCTCCAGATCTCCCATGCCAATTTTTCTATCCGGCAGACTGCGGACGCGTCAACGGCGGGAACAAATTCGATCATCGGCCACTCCTTTTTTATGGTGCCTCCCGGCCTCTACCGCTGCAGTTACCGGCCTATGAAGTCCGCCTTCTATATCTGTTGCGGCGGCGTCTGCAGCCTTATGTTATCACTTGTTCATCGCTCGGCCTCCATGCCGGATCCACAATACACAGGAATTCAAGCGTTTTCCTGCCGCTATTGCGTATACATTGAGTCTTTCCCGGCGGGATATAGACGGCGCAGCCGGCTGTGACGCGGCGGGATTCACCGCCGACATACATAATACCGCCGCCTTTAATGATATAATAAACTTCGCTGGTTTTAAGTATGTGCGGACGGGTGGTCTTACCGGGGCCGACCAGGGCGTGTGCCAGGCTGTAACGGAATTTGAAATCCCCCTTACCGGCGTGCAGCAATTCCCGCAACACGGCGTTGTCCCCGGAAACGAATCTCCGGCAGTCTTTCAGACGCCTGACGATCATATCAGCGGTTTCTCCTCATTCAATACTTTCCTGCAGATTATCGCAGGATGACAAAATTCAACAATGTCCCCACGATAACGGATACACCGATCATTATCAAGGTCGATTTTATGAGAGCCTTTAATCCCAGTTCCTTCAAGAGCACAAAGAAAGTGGCGACGCAGGGAAAAGAAACGGCCAGCAGGGTCGTGGCGATAAAAAGCTGTTTTATGGTCATATTCAACGGGGCCAGCAGGCCGACGGCGACATCCTTACGCAGGAAACCGACGACCAGGGCCACGATCGCTTCCTTCGGTAGGCCGAAGAGTTTAACTATCAGCGGCGCGAAGAATCCGGTGATCATATCAAAAACCCGGAAATACATCAGCACATTGATGAACATAACCCCCAGCAGGACTACAGGCATAGCCTCCAGCAGGAACCCTTTTACGCGAAAATAAAGTTTCCTGGCCAAAAGAGACGCCGGGGGGATCCGATAAGGGGGTATCTCGAGCAGGAATTCCGGGCTGTTCCCCCGCATCAGCCGGTTTAAGACCAGCCCGAGAATGATGATCAAGGAGAATAATACCAGATAGACTCCTCCCACATACCAGCCTCCGAATTTGCCCAGCAGGCCGATGATCATCGCCTGCAAAGGCACGCAGGGAACGCCGATGGAGATAATGGTCGCGGCGATCAGCCTTTCTCTTTTGGATTCCAACACCCGCGTGGAAAGGATCCCGGGGACATTGCAGCCGAATCCCAGGAGTATCGGGATCACCGCATAGCCGTGCAGACCCAAAGGATGCATCAGGCTATCCAGCAGTATCGCCAGCCGCGGCAGATAGCCGATGTCCTCAAGCAAACTTAGTATCAGATAAAAGGCTATCACATACGGCAGGACCATACCTATCTCGATATAAGGCGCCGTTGTCAGGACCCCAAGCGACTGCTTGAAATCTATATTTCCGCCGATCAGGTCGCCGATGAGCAGGTGGAACCAGAATCCCCCCTCGTGCAGCCCGCCTGATAATTTCTCCAGTAAAGGCCGGTAGATACCGTTGAAAAAAGGATCCGTTATCCCGGCGATGATCGCCTCGCCGATAAAACGCACCACTTTAAAAGAGGCGAAAACCAACGCCGCCGCCATCAGCAGTCCGGTGACAGGGCGCACGGAAGCGTCTTCCAACAGTTCCCGTAAAGTATGATGCCGGTGTTCAAGGGATTGGACCTGTTCGATCAGCCTGCCCAATTCGAGCCAGCGCGCTTCATGGGAGAGTGATCCCCTGGCTACCGGACTGGCTTCCTGTATCTTGGACATCAGGAGTTTTATGCCGGAACCGGTAACGGCGCAGGTGGAAATTACCGGCACGGAAAGCAGTTCCGATAATTTAACGGCGTCGATATGGATACCACGGTGGCCGGCGTCATCGCACATATTCAGGCAGACTACCACGGGGAAGCCCTTTTCTATTAATTGCAGCGTAAGCGAGAGATTCCGTTCCAGGTTCGTGGAATCGAGGACATTCACCACGGCGATCTCTTCTTTAGGCAGTTCGGCGAGCAAAGAAACAGTCGTCTCTTCGGCCCCGGAAGTTGGTTCCAGTGAATACGTGCCCGGCAGGTCGACTACTTCGATGTTCTTCTCTGCGAATTGCAGCCAGCCCCGGGAAATTTCCACGGTGGTGCCGGGATAATTGGAAGAGATGACCTGCACGCCGGTAAGACGGGAAAAAACCACGCTTTTGCCGACGTTCGGATTACCGACCAGGTAAATTTTCTTGATCATATCTCTTCTACCGTTATTTTCGCCGCCACGCCGTAACCGATGGCCACCACGCTTCTGCCCGTTTTAACGACGACCGGACCGCGCAAACCTATATAACTGAGTTTGACCAATTCACGGCCTTCATTCATCCCCATACTCATCAATTTATCGCGCATATTCGCTCCGCCGGCGATCTCCACTACTTTCGCCTTTTTATTCTCCGGCAGTCTGGTCAACGGCATTCTTTTCGGGGTTTTTTCGCTTTCCATAGAAGTATTCCTTTCAAAGTAAGCAACAGCGACATCTAAAAGCATCGTTACGGGGCCACTCGGCCCGTCCCGTTTCGCTCGAAAGATAGCGCGGCCGGTCAACGGACACGATAATATTATTTTATTGTTTCCTCCGGATTAGTCAAGCTTTCCGAGTAATCCGCGTTCCTCAGGATAAAGCGTAATAATACGCCCCGATCTTCTTCATACGCACGCGCAGATCGAACAACCGCCCTATCCTGCGGCTTTCAAGCATATCCTTTTTCGCGCCGTCGGCGATGAATTCCCCGTCTTTCATCAATATCACCCTGGATATTTCCGGAATGATATCCTGCAGGTTATGCGTGGCGAGGATAACGCTGATACCGGTGCCGGCTATCTTACGCACGCAGGAACGGAATCTGCTCATAGACTGCAGATCGAGCCCGTTGCACGGTTCGTCCAGTATCAAACCTTTCGGGTCATGGACAAGGGCCCTGGCGATCAGGAAACGCCGTGCCTCTCCCGTGGACATACGCGATATTTCCAGTCCGGAAAGATGCCCGATATCCAGGAAATCCAGTATATCGCGCGCTTTCCTGCGCATACGGGCGGTAACACGCGCCCGGTAAAGCCCCACGCTGCCGAAAAACCCGGACAATACCGTTTCCATCCCGGTAATATCCCCGTAACAGGCGGATTGCAGCCTGTCGGAGACTATCCCGAACAGATAACGCAGATCGAAAACATTCCAGTCTTCCCTGCCCAATATCTTGAAGGAATAACCGTCAACCCCGGAAAACGGATAATACTCCCTGATCACCAGATTGATAAAAGATGACTTCCCGCAGCCGTTCGGCCCCAACAAGGCCAGGCGTTCCCCCTGCTCCATCCTGATGCTGATCCGGCGCAATATTTGTTTATTTTCCACGCCGCGCACAACGCTAAGATTATTGAATTCAAGTAACGGGACATCTTCTCGAGAACTTCCCCAAAGCATATCAACCCTCGCAGTAATGAAGCTCCCCGGCCTGTAAAACCCGGGGTTTCTCTGCCACTTAAAGCGAAATTCCTCCGAAGCAGTCACCCCCTTTATCTTCCCGTTCATCCTGCGCATTTATCTTCGCACAAACGAATACCCGGCCTTCCGATCGGCCAGGGTACAACCACCTTAAAAACCCGCGTGATCTTCTCCGTAGGAGAATAATACGCCTCCGGTCAATGCCTCTTATCCGGAAATTTAACCTTCGGCTTGATCATCTCCATCTCATCGCCGAGCTTGACATCGACCAGCTTGGACTTTCGAAACGCCAGTATTTGGGAAGGATACACGCTCCTGTGCCCCGTAACAAGAAAACTGACGACGCAGGCGATCGCCGCGTAAGAAGCTATTCCGGGCCCGAATAATTCAATCGCCATAATACTCGCGGCGATGGGCGTGTTTGCCGCGCCGGCGAGAACGGCGACAAAACCCAGGGCCGCGAAAGTCGCTATATCGAGCCCGAAGACACTTCCGAACAAATTGCCCGCCGCCGCGCCCGTGAAGAATACCGGAGTGATTATGCCCCCGCTGCCGCCGAAACTAAGGGTGACCGCCGTAAAAAACGGCTTCAGGATAAAAGCCCCCCAATCGCTTCTATTACCGGACAAAAAAGACTCGATACCGCCGATACCCAAGCCAAGGTATTGCCTGGAAAAGAACAACGCCGGCAGCGAAACGCAAAGACCACCAAGAAAAGCCTTGCCGGCTTCTCCCAAGCGCAAACCGGAGGAGAACTTTTTCACATAGGTCAACATCTCTATCAGCAGAAAAGCGGTGATCCCGAAGAAGATGCCTGCGGCCACCACCTGCAGGAATATCCATGGCCCGAAGATCGGCACAATATTGACCGGATGATATAAATACTGTATACCCAAAAAAGACGTAACATGATAACTGATTATCCCGCAAATAAAAGAAGGCAGCAGGACATCATAAAGTATGCTCCCGGCGTAAAGCACCTCCACCCCAAAGATCGCTCCCGCGATAGGCGTGCCGAACACCGAGGCGAAACCGGCACTGATGCCGCAGATCACAAGCTTCTTACGGTCATAATCATCCAATCTCAACAGCCCGGACAAGTAAGAAGCAAGCCCGCCGCCTATCTGCGCGCAGGGGCCTTCTTTCCCGGCTGAACCTCCCGAAGCGAGGGTTATGACCGTAGCCGCCAGTTTTACCGGAACCACCCGCAGAGGGATATGACCGGACCTCTTATGCACCGCTTCGATCACCTTCTCTGTCCCGTGCCCTTCGGCGTCCGGCGCCAGATATTTCACCAATAAAGCGGAAACAACCATGGAAACAGGAAAAAAAAGGAAATAATAATCGAACGTGGCAGCCTTAGCTGTGGACCAATTCAGTATTCTCAAGAAAATGGCGGTCGCGGCCCCCACGATCAGTCCGGTCACTATCGAAAGCAGCAGCCATTTGAACACGGTATACAAAATAGCGCTTTCTTCGTTAATCCTTTTTCTCATTTCGGATCTCCAGAGTTATCATTGTAATAAAAAAATCCGGGTACGGATAAACCGGCCTGCGCTGATGAGATTCAAACGCGAACCTTTACCACGGTCTTGACGACCAGTGAACATCGGCCGCCGCAACAAATAGAAGGAGCGTGGGCATCAGAGGGATAAAGGACCGCCAGTCTGCCCGGTCCCATTCGCAGCCTGGAGCAGACACTTAGTGTAGCGTTTGCTCCAGTATCGCAGGTAAGACGAAAAAATGCGATGTCACTTTTGGGCTTGTAGCGCTCCGACAGATGAAGAGAACACAAAGGAGCCAGGTAGATATCTTCGCAGCCTGACCAGAAATATTGCAGGTCAATATAAAGCCGGTGGACCTCAAATTTCGCATCCTCCGCCGGCTTCGGCCGGTAGGCCTGGTGGACCGCATATATTTCCCTGCCGCTGACCTCAACCTCCTCGCGAAACCCCTCACGGGCTGCCGAGAATAGATTTATATCAAGACCGCGCAGATATGCCAAGCCGCGCAGCAAACGCGCCTTTAACCGCCCGCCCCCGCCTATTTCGTTTTTCAGATCTTCCAGTCTTCCGTAATATGCCATAGATGGCTATTCCATGGATGTTTTAAGATACGCAGACATAATAATCGTACATAAGCGTAAACCCGCATTTCTTACAATTTACCGCCACCACATTAAAAGAATTGCCGCTGCATCTGTAGAAATGAATGACCGCCGTATTTGCCGCAGGATCAAGGCACTTCGGGCATTGAAACTCTTTAGCCATCCTGTTCAAATTCTGAAGCAGTTTCCATCCGCCCGGATTGCTCACCGCCTGCCCAGGCTGATAGAATGCGCTATGCCCGCAATCAAGGCAGACATGGATATTGTATTTTACGGACATCATATCCCAATTACGGGTAATGGCCCTATCATGCAGAAAAACAGGGACCAGTACCGTGCCGCTTTTACCGGCGCATTTCAGACAAACGCCTTCTGCCTGCCGTAACAATTCTTTGCCGGAAAAGAATTTATACTCCTTATCAACCGCTATATTATAATTGTATATTTCCGTTAAACCGCATTCCAGGCAGGAAAACCTGACCCACCATATGCTGTCCGCTCCATAGAACTGAAAAAGCGAAGGATCCAGAGGCATACGAAATACGCTTACCGTTGCTTGGTCTTTACCGCAATGCCGGCATTTGAATGCAAAAGCGCGCCTGGCCTTGCGGACGGCGGTATTCCGGAATGCGCGCAGTTCCCGCCAGCTTTCAGCGCCTATACCCGGCTGATCCAGAACCATTTCGTTATTCTTCTCCCCGGAGATAAACTTATTAAAAAGGATAAAAGCGGCCACCAGGACGACCAATAAAAAAACCAACCACACGGCATTCCTCCTTCCACTCTGCTCCAGGCAAAGATATCGAAATCCCAGGAGCAAAATGATCAGCGTCACACTCTCCTGCCGCCTTTAAAGCAGTCAAACCATAAAAAAGGCCGCCCTCTTTGTAAAGGGCGGCCTTTTTTACAATTACAAACTAATCTCCGTACACAGTTGTAGTATACTCGCCGTAAATACCCAGGATATTCTTGGCGTCATAGTCCACGTACTTAACCGTTCTGATGTTCCCGTTAGCCATAGCCGCCTTGATGCTGGCGTCTCCGGTAGCCACCATGCCAAGTATCGAGGTAGCTTTGGATGTGCCGACTTTGGAGTAAGAAACCCCGCCGTCACCCGCTCCCACAGGAGCTTTGATCTCCGTGTAAAGAGCGCCATAAGGATATGGAGTGGCGCACCCGCCGATCAATACCGCTGCCGCTAAAACCAGTGCTACAAGACCCATTTTCTTCATATTACTCCCCCTTTCTTGCTTTATTGTAGCAAACAATGCCCATATTGCAAGGCTTTTATCTGTCCGGCGACGGCGGCCTTAGAAAGAAGCCCGTAAACCGGCGTAAAACGATCTGCCCGGAACCGCATACCCGGGGATCTCTTCGTATTTCTTGTCGAAAATATTCTCTATCCTGGCGAAAACACGGAAATTCCGCGTCAGTTCATAAGAAGAGGCTATCCTGAACACGGTATAGGCCTTGTCCGTCACGAAACTCTCGTTGTAATAGGCGTCGTAAATCACGTCCCTGCGCCTGCCCACATAGCTCATTCCTAGATTCAAGTCCGCCTTGGGCATAAAACGCCAGTCCAAGTCAAGATTGACCTGACGCCTGGGCCTGCGCAGCAGTTCCAGCCCGGTCTCTTTGTTCTCGGTATCGGTATAAGTGAAATTGGCGTTAATAGACAAGCCGTCGAAGAACCGGAATCCGGCGCCCGCTTCGTAGCCTTCGGTGCGCGCCCTGCCGATATTCATATATTTAGATGCCGCGGAATCGTAATCCACAATATCTCTGAAGTCGTTGTGAAAACGCGTCAGGCTGAAAGAAAGTTTATCGCTGAACAGCTTCTGTTCAAAGCCGAAGTCGTAGCTTTTGCTCTCGTCCGGGTTGAGCGACGGATCGCCGTAACTGGAATACAATTGATACAAAGACGGGGCCTTGAAGGCTGTCCCGTAATTCGCCTTCAGGCTTGTCCCGCTCTCCAGAATGTGATAAACCGCGGATATCTTATAGGTGGTTTCAACTCCGAAAAGCTGGTGGTCGTCCACCCGGATGCCGGGAGTGATAAAAAGCCTCTCGCGGAACTTGAACTGGTTTTGCAGATAATAACCTTTATTCTCCACGCTCTTGCTGTCCTGCTTGCTCGAATACGGCCCCCACACACCTTCGGAATAATAATAAGACGAGCCGCGTTCTTTCTCGTATTCTAAACCGGCGATAAGAGTGTCCCAAGACGCCAGCGTAAAATCATGCTGCCAGGCGGTTTTCTGATCGTCACCCTTATACCAGTCGCTTATAGAATCATAAGGGTGCGCCTCGTCGGTCTCGCTGCGGTCTTTGCGGTCGAGATAATGCCAGGAAAAAGACAAATTGTGCTTCCACCAGGAATTCAACGGCTGATCGAAAGCGGCTTTAAGCGCATAATCCTTGGACCAAGAGATATAGTTGGGATCATCGTCGTAAGCGGCCGCGTCGATGTCGGTTTTGACATCCGTATAACGGCTGACCAGGCTCAATTCCGCGTCATCGAGAACTTTGTATCCTATGCGTGAGGAAAAAGTGGTATTCCTGTAACCGTCTTTTTCCGTCCCGGTGGAGACTTTATTTATGCCGTCCGAGTCGAGACGGGAGAGATAAAAAGAATAATCCAGCGCCCCGCTCGTGCCGCGCACTTCCGCCCCCTCCCGGAAAGTGTTGTGCGCGCCCGTCTCGGAAAAGACCGCGGTCTCCGGCTTCAAAGAGCCTTTTTTAGTGACTATATTTATCACGCCCGCCATGGCATCCGAGCCGTAAAGCGTCGACTGCGGCCCGCGCACCACCTCGATGCGTTCTATATTATCGGTTGTCAGATTGGCGAAATCGAAGGAACGTTCGATAGATATAGGATCGTTGACCTCTATGCCGTCTATCATTACCAAGACATGGCCCGGCTTGGCGCCGCGCATGTAGACCTGCACCGAACCGCCGAAACCTCCGCTGCCGATCACCGATACGCCGGGAACGCTCTTTAACACTTCTTCCACGGTAAGTTTGCCGGAATTCTCGATCTCTTCGCCGGTGATAACCGTAGTGCTGCTTCCCGTTTCTGCCTGATATATCTCGCTCCTAGCGGCAGAGACGACTATATTCCCCAGGTCATATTCCTGCGCGCGGACAGTGCCGGCCTGCAAAAAAACCGCAAGGACCGTAAAGAACAATAAATCCTTTTTCATTGTTTTTCTCCTCTCTCGGGAATACTCCGTTCCTGGCGATCGACCGGACTGCCTTTCTATTCGAAAGGATTACCGTTGCGGGACAGTGCCGGGAATTTCACCCGGACTTCCTTCGCCAAGTCGGTGTTCCGCCCTTCAATTACTTTTGTTTTATCACGAGTTTACAATAGGCAAATCGAGTTATTCGAATTGCCGAATATCAAAAAACCAATGTTTCCAGAAACTTTCTTTCAGCACAGGCTCGGCGCGCAAGATACGCAGCGGCCTGCTGAAGATCGGCCCATCAACCACCAGAGTATGGTATTCTCCTTTCTCCCCGCAGGGACAGATCCCTTTCGCTTTCAGTTCCTCCGCCAGTTCCCTGTCCACATAACGGCCCAGGTATTCTTTTCCCATCAACTCCGAACGACAGCTGACGATCACCGCCTTAAACCCGGCGCCGCAGAATTCGCCTATCAGATCATCTACCGGGTTATTCCAGAGCGGCTCCAAGGGCGTGATATTTATCTCCGAACAGACCCTCTCCACCCAGCTTTGATGATCAAGCAGATAGATATCGCCGAACACCATCTGCGAGGCATCGCCGCCGCGGACTTGCCGCACCGCGGCCTTGAATTCTTCTTCATATTTTTGCATATCCGGGCTGACTTCCCACTGCACAAGCGGCATCCCGAGCAGATCCGCCTGCAGTTTCAACAACCGGCCTTCCAGCCCGTGGAAGCATCCCCGTCCGGATCCGCGGGAGATAAAATTCAGCAGAGTCTTGACGCTATAACCCTGTTTAAGAACGCGGTAAAGCGCCAGGCAGCCGTCCTTGCCGCCGCTCCAGGATGAGATAACTTTAACTCCGGGCATAAATGAATCCTCCTTAAAAACACAGGCAACGGTTACGGTAACGAAGCCGGGTTCCGGGGACACGATACTTAATCAAGCCGCGGGATTTTTCCGGTATCTTACGACACGGGATTAATTACTCGGTAACGGTTAGGGTAACGTCTTAAAAGCCGTAACCGTTACCCATAAGACGAAACGGGCATCGTAACCGATAAACGATAACCGGTTTTCATACCGGTAACGAACGGCTTTCTGCCAGACACACGGCAGACAGAACAAATAATTCGCTGATCTCGATGTTCGCGCCCAGAGTGTCCCCGGTGATACCGCCTATTTTTCTTGAAGACCAACTGCCGAACAGGAAGGTGACGCCGAAGACTGCCGCCGATAAGATTATCCCTTCTCCGCCGAGCACAACTCCGGAGAGAAACAAAGCAACAACTGTGGATAAATATACGGTGCTTCTGCTGACAGAAGAAATAAACGCTTTTGCCTTGCCTTCAACGCGCGCGTAAGAAAAAAACGCCATAGCCGGGACCACGGACCAGCGGCTCAAAAGACACATCAAGAGCAAGGCGGCAGAGCGCGAACGCCCATCAAGTGCCGAGAGCAGGGCTGTTTTTAACAACAAGTCTCCGGCCAGGGCTATCGTCCCCATTGAGCCGATATGAGGATCGCGCATCACCGCAAGAATATCCGGCCCGGATTTACCGCTGAAGAAACCGTCGGCTGTATCAGCCAAGCCGTCCAGATGCATACCTCCGGTCAGAAACGCGAGCGCTAACGTAACGGCAGCCGCCGAAAGCAATGCCGGGAATCCGCACAGAAAGAACAGTTTATCGAGACCGCAAAGCACTCCGCCCAAAAACAACCCGGCTAACGGAAAGAATATCATTGACCGGGAGAGAGAGTCGCTGGCGCGGCTATCGCGGCCAGCCGGCAATATGCTCAAGAACCCCAGAGCGCCTAAAAATCCTTTAAACATCGCTCTTCTCCGATACACCGGCAGAACTAAAAGTGGCCATCCCGTTAAGCACTTTTACCGAAGCCTCCGCCAACCCCATAGCCAGGGCCGCGCCGGTCCCTTCCCCCAGGCGCATTCCCAGATCAAGAAGAGGTTCGATACCGATCTGCTTTAAGATCGCGCTATGGCCGTTTTCCACTGATTTATGCGCGGCGATCATATACGCGGCGCTTTTCGGCTCTATACGAAAAGCCAGCAGTGCCGCGGCCCCGGAAATAAAACCGTCGATGAATACCGGCACCCTGCGCCTGGAGGCGGCAAGAATGACCCCCGCCAGCCCGCCTATTTCCAGACCGCCGACTTTTGCCAGCACATCCAGTGGATCGCAGGGATCCGGGGCGTTAACGGCGATCGCCTTCTTTATTACCCCGATCTTCCTCTGCAGTCCTTTTTCGTCCAGCCCGGCGCCGCGGCCGGTAACTTTCTCCACCGCCAAACCGGTAAGCACCGCGGTGATCGCGCTGGAAGCCGTGGTATTTCCTATACCCATTTCCCCGGTGCCGGCAAGATCGACCCCGCGCTTATATTCATCCTCAAAAAGTTCAATGCCGTAAGAAAGCGATCTGACGGCCTCGTCCCGGCTCATTGCCCGCCCTTTGACCATATTCTCCGTGCCGTATTTTATTTTCTTTGCCGCCAGCCCCGCCGCCGGTCTTAAGTCGCAGGCAACGCCGAAATCGGCCACCACTACCCGCGCTCCGCTATGCGCGGCCAGCACATTGATAGCCGCCCCGCCGGTCAGAAAGTTATGCACCATCTGGGCGGTCACTTCTTTTGGATAAGGGCTGATCCCTTCCGCGGTCACTCCGTGATCGGCCGCCAGGGTGAAAATAACCTTATTCCTGAATAACGGATCAAGCCTGCCGGTTATCCCGCAAAGCCGCACGGCCAGATCCTCCAGCCTTCCCAGACTGCCTAACGGTTTGGTGAGCGAATCCATCCTGCGTTTCGCCGCCCCGGTAATTTCCGAATCCGGCGGACTTATAGCTTTAATAGTCTCCTCGATTAATTTCATTCCCGCTCCCTCGCAATCGATATTCCGCGCGTTCCGCCCGGCTTCAATCTAAGCGGGATGCCGGAAAATAAAAGATATACTTCATCGGCCGCCGCGGCGACAAGCTGGTTAACCCTGCCGGCAATATCACGGAACACGCGCCCGAGAGTGTTCGACGGGACCAATCCCAGGCCGACCTCATTTGAAACGAACACCGTCCTGAATTTCGCTTTTTTTATTACACCCAATACCTCTGAGAGCGTCCGGGAGATCTCAGCCTCGCTTTTCTTTGCCAGCAGAAGATTGGATACCCATAATGTCAGACAATCCACCACCACGCAATCGTGATCCTCCCCTGCCGCCGATAACGCGCGCAGGATATTCCGCGGCTCCTCGAATGTCTTCCAATGCTCCGGCCGCTGCCGCCGATGCCGGCGGATACGCCGGCGCATTTCCACGTCCCCGCCTTCGGCGGTAGCAATAAACGCCACTCTCTTGTGTTTACGCGCCAGGCTGCAGGCAAAATTACTTTTACCGCTCCTCGCCCCGCCTAAAACCAGGATTATCTTCCCCATAATAAAACCTTCCTATAGTAATCGTCTTTCGGATACGGTAACGATGCCCGTTTCGCTTATCGTCAAACGGTTACGGCTTTTACACGTTACCGTAACCTTAACCGATACGAGCTTCGTTACCCTGACCGTTACCGAATTACTTCGTGCCTCACGCATAGTCCTTCGTGTATTTCTCCAGAACCCAGCACCCGATCCTTATACTATTTTAAATGTTCGGTGCAGTTGAATAATTTCAATTCCGCTTTCCCGCGTCTGTATTCCAGAAGGGTCACGCTGGTCGAATCCGGGATGTAACCCCAGAAATCCTTTTTCTTCAACAGCCGGGTCACTATCATACTGATCGCTCCTCCGTGGCAGACAACGGCGACGCACTTCCCTTTATTGGCGGAAGCGATCGAAGCGATCGCCCTGGTAACTCTGGAGCCGAACTTTCCAAGTTCTTCCCCCCGCGGTATACTGCAGCGGAAAGGGTCCGAAAGCCAGCGGGAATATACTTGCGGGTATTTCTTAAGGATCTGACGGTGCGTCAATCCTTCAAAGACCCCGAAATTTATCTCGCGCAGATCTTTGACTCTATTAAGCTTCCTGCCGCCGAATGCGATGCCCGCGGTTTCCAGGGCGCGTTTCCTGTCGCTGGAATAAACTTCGTCGAACACGGGCATATTCAGCAGGCGCTCGCGCAGGCGCATCGCCTGTCTTCTGCCCTGCAGGCTCAACGGCACGTCCCTGCAGCCGCAATACTTCTTTTTTTTGTTCCATTCGGTAACGCCGTGGCGTATCAGGAATATCTTTACAGAAGACATTATTTCTCCCCGGGGACAAGGACGATATTCGGTTTACCGCCTGACGGATCGGTTTTTACCAGCACGATCGTCTTATAAACGGCTTCTATATTATGGTAAGTCAGCACCTCTTCCGGAGTCCCCTCCCTGAAGATCTTTCCCTTATCCATCAGGGCTATACGCGCGCAGTAAGCCCCGGCAAGATTGAGATCGTGCAGGACCATCACCACGGTCAGATTATTGCGCCTGTTCAGGCGTTTCAAGAGGTCCATCACCTGCACCTGATGCCCGATATCGAGGTGAGCGGTGGGCTCATCGAGAAAAAGCAGCCGCGGTTCCTGCGCCAGCGCCATCGCAATAGTTACCCTCTGCCGCTCGCCTGCGCTAAGTTCATCCAGATATTTATCTTTGAACTCCAGGGTTCCGGTCAACTCAAGCGCTTCCTCGGCTATGCGCAGATCGCGACTACTCTCCCGCTGCAGGCGGCCCAGATGGGGGATCCTGCCCATCAACGCCATTTCCATCACGGTAAAAGAAAAACCCGGCGGCAGGTCGCGGGAAACAAAAGCGGTTTCCCGGCAAAACTCTTTGAGCCCTATATCGCGTAGATCCTTCCCCATAAAACAGACCTTACCCCGGCGCGGAACAAGCAGGCGCGTGCAAAAACGCAGCAGCGTGGTCTTGCCTGAACCGTTCGGACCGATCAATCCCAGGAAGCCTCCCTCTTCGACGCGCAAAGAGATATTGTCCAGCACATCGACGCCGCGGTATCCGCCGCTCAAATCCACCGTCTCCAGCATCGTCTTCATAGCGCCCTCCGGCTGCGTTTCAGCAGGACGATGAAAACCGGGGCGCCGATTATCGCCGTGATCACACCGGCGGGGACCTCAAGCGGAGAAAAAAGCGTGCGTGAGACGATATCGCAGACCACCATAAATATCGCGGCGGAAATACAAGTAAGCGGTATCAAACGTTTATGGTCCGGCCCTGCCAGCAGGCGCATCATATGCGGCACGATCAACCCCACAAAACCGATGATGCCGCAGACGCAGACCAGGCCGGCGGTGATCAACGCGCTCACCAATATCAAAAGTTTCTTGATCTTATCGGCGTCGATCCCGAGATGCATCGATTCCTCTTCGCCGATGCTGAGGGCGTTCAGATCCTGGGAGAAAAAATAGATCGCGCAGATGCCGGCGATCACCGGAAAAGAAACAACGGCAAGCAGTTTCGGGTCGTAAACCTGCAGACTGCCCCACAGCCACCAGGTCATTTCATGCATTACCTTCTCTCCCGAGAGAGAAACAAGAAAAACAATTACCGCCGAAAAAGCCACGGAAACAATAACACCGGAAAGTATCAGTGATTTCTCCTGCACGCGTCCGGCGCCGCAGGCCAGCAGATATACCAGGATTATACTGGCAACGGCCCCGCAAAAAGCGTATAAAGGCAGGTAGAGCCTGGAGATCCCGCAGACCAGAGCGATGACCGCGGCCAATCCGGCGCCGCTCGACGTGCCTAAAAGATACGGCTCCGCCAAAGGATTACGCAGGATAGCCTGCAGGGCGATACCGGATACGGCCAGTCCGCTTCCGGCCAGCACGGCGGTCAGCACCCTTAAAAGGCGCATATTCAGGATGACCCGGTTTTGCGCGGAGAGCAATTCCGCCGGAGATATGCGCACCGGGCCGCAGGCAATTCCCACGGCTATCACCGCAAGGAGCAAAAAGAACAAAATAAAGACTTTTATACCGGTGCGCATAGGTCTACCCGCCGTTTTGCCGGACAGAATACATCCTTTTATACAATTCTCTGACACCTTCCGCCACCCGCGGCCCTGGCCGCAGCAGCAGATCGGGGTTTATATCGTTGAAAACCCGTTTATTCTTTACCGCTTTGATCTCCCGCCAGCCGAACCTTGTGCCTAACAGCTTCAAAGCGTTCTCGTTATCCATATATGCCAGAATTATACAATCCGGATCTAAAGCGACTACCTTTTCAGCGCTGAAGTTAGAGTAAGGCCTGGGGACGTTATGCGCCACGTTGATCCCTCCGGCAAGGCCGACCAGTTCATCCACGAACGACCCCCGACCCGCCGTCATCAAAGGTTCATGCCATATCTCCAGAAAAACCCTCACTCTTTCACTGGCGGGAATAGCGGACGCTTCAACTGCCACTGCGGCGACGGCGGCGCGTATATTACCGATCAGCTCTTTACCGGGGCGTTCTTTTTTCGTGATAAGCGAGATATCCTTGATAGTCGCCAATAATTGTTCCATATTCGCCGGATCGGCGCAATAAACACGAAATCCCAGGTCTTTAAGCCGTTCGATAGCCGGGGCCTGCTCAAGTCCGGTACAGAAAATATAATCCGGCTTCAACGCGGAGATGACTTCCAGATTGGGATGGCTGAAGTCCCCCACTCTGGCTTTGGCCGCCGCCCGCGGCGGGTAATTACAATAGGAACTAACACCCACGATCTCATCTTCCAGACCGAGCGCGAAAAGGATCTCCGTGGTCGAAGGCGCCAGGGAGATATACCTGGCGCTGCCGGACGAATTATCGTAACAGGATCCGGCTGCCGGTAAAAAGACAGTCCACAGTCCATAAACCATAGCCCATAGCCAATATTTTAGAAGCCGGTTCTGGGTTTTAGGTTCCGGGCTCCGGAAAAACCAATCCATAATAACCGCCACCTTAATCATTACTCTGCATCAATACTATCTTTTATCCGCCTTCGGCATATAAAACAAAACCCGCCATGTCGAATTTCTATGGCGGGTCGCACCCAAATAATTCACTTGGCCCATTCCACGAGGCATTAACTTCTTTTATACAGGCAGGTCTTCTGGCTCCCCCGTCTTTTTAACACGCCTTCCCGTTCCTTACATCACAGCGACAGTGGCTTTTTTCGTTAAAAAGTTCCCTTTTCTTCAAAAGGGCGGGGCTACAGCGGCGGGACCGCATCCGATTTTACGGATTTCCCTTAACCTGTATCCTAATTGTCTTTCTTTTTATACTCCTGCCGGCCAAACTTGTCAAACTATTTTTAGGGAGGCCGCGGAAGCCGCAGTTCATTCCCGGCCGGAATTTAGGCCGGCTTGGATATTCTTGCCTACCCCCTTGATTATCTCCGCCACATAGGCATCTTTTTTTCCAAGTTTAGCGTAACAACGCGCGATCAATATATTTATCTCCCCGCCCTGCTCATCGAATTGCTGCGCTTTTCTTAATTCCCCCAAGGCAAGCCGGAATCGATCCCGCTTATAATAACGTTCGGCACGCTGTAAATGCGCGCTATACGGAAGGTATAAAACCTTTTCCTTGATCACTTGCCCATATAACGTCAGGAACTCGGCATAACGGATACGCATTTTATAGGGCATAAGCACGCCTATCGCCAAAAGCAGGAAATAAGCCGCCTTGGCTAAACTATAACGTGAATATTCCAGGGCAACCCAGCCCTTAATCCTCATAGAGTCTCCCTGTGGAATAATTACGGACCTTCCCTTTTAAATAATCTTCCACTCGGGAAAGGAGAAAATCCCTTTTCCTGCGGTGAAAGGCGAACATCTTTTTTTCATATTCCCCCTGCGCCAGGAGCGTGTTGTGTTTATAAAACACAAACCGGCTGTAATCCTGATAATCGAGGCACAGGCACTCTTGCGTGCAGGACGGCTGGATCTTCCAGGTATCCTCCGTCCATTTTATATCTTTACGTTCAGATATTCCCAAGGCATAAAGGTTATCCTCGCGTTCTTCCCTGCTTTTATGATACACCGGATAGCGCAGGTCAATCCCGAATTTTTGATAAAGTTTCTTCATCTCGCCGATTATCCGTTCATTCTGCGAGGGATCGCTCATCTCAATATTGGAGCCGTCATAAGCCGTTTTGACCTTATTATCCAGGCAATAAAGTATCGTGCACCAATGCATGGCTAACTTACATAATCCGCAGGTAAGCAGCAAAATAAGCCCGTGCCGGAAAAGGTCCCGGGCATACTCGCGGTAACAGATCTCCCTGTAAAATTCGTCGATCCTGATAAATGTGTGGCTAAAATCATTATCCTTGAACAAATCCCGCAATTTTCCGGCGTTCACGGAAGAACCTTGCATACCGTAGAACCCCAATCTATCGTATGTGATAAGGCGTATAGCCTCGTAGTCTCGGGCGGCGCAAATGGCCGTGTTCGTGGAATCGGTCCCTCCGGAGAAAAGCACCACGGCGCTTTTACCTGCGCTGACCGCAGGACAAACGCGGAAAGGCATAACTAAAGACTGGGCGGATAACCGCCGCTTCTTATCCCCGCGCAACAGGATCACCGCCAGAAAAACGATCATTAGGATATTGGAAAACAACAACCCCAGGGTTAATATCTTATCCGCGTGCTTAGATAAATAACCCCTTGTTCGCTTCTTCCCCAGGGAAGGGAACAATTCCAATCGGTTGCTTTCATACAGCCAAACGACTACGGCTGAATTAAGGCCTAAGTTCCACCAGGGTTTAATCCTCAGCGCCAGGATCAACGTATAAACGCCCAGCGCGAGGCCAAAGGTAATGATAGCCGCCGGGGCGGTCTTTTTACGGCCGTTATTCCTGCAAAAAACGCTCATTAGCAAACCTCTCTATCCGGTAATCTTTGCTTAAATCGGTATTTCCGGCTGATAAACCAGCCTGTCAATGCCTTGCGCGGCCAAATCCCGCTCTCTGGGAAGAATATCATTTCTCAAAAACAGCGTATTCCCTTTTTTATAGATCAGCCCGGGCATATTCTTATTCTTCAGCTTAACGCTATACCGCAGGCATTTCTTCGAGCAGCTTGAAATAGCGCAAGTGAATTTTTTCGCTTTGCGAAAAGGGTCGGCCGAACAAAGACGGGTTGTGGTGATATAGGCGAACGGAAAATATAATGAAACCTGAAAACGCCCCTTAGGGATACGGATATTCATCCCCTGGAGCAAATTATCCACTTCCGCCCTGCGGATCCGGTATCCGGCAAGAAAAGCACGGATAGCGGCTATATTTATATTCGTTTCCTTGAAATAAGCGGCTAAGCCAGCGGGAACTCTTCTCGAAAAGATGATATCGTATCCGGAGGAAGCTCTTCTTAGAACTACCCGGGGCCTGCCCGCGCCGGAGATCAAACCCGCTATCCGGGGGTCGCGCTTCTGCTTGGTCAAGAGGCGGCCTAAGACAGGGCGCAAACCGGGGTATTCTTCATTTATCAGGCTCAACACCCCGTAATCATTGACGATGACTTCGCAGGACTCCCCGTTACCCAGTAAGAAAGAGAACAGCTTATCCAGTTTTGCCATCCCGGCATCAGTCACATAAGGCGTCACCAGGGAAAAACCTGTTTTATTCTTCTTGCAGTAATCTCTTACTTTCTCCACTTCGGCAACGGCAGGTATTAATTTTTCGCAGAATTCATTACCGAAATATATCCGTCCGTATTCCTGTCCGGCGTATTTTAAATTCTCTGCCCGGGAAATGAACAAGACCCTTTCCACTATCCGCCTCCCGCAGTATTAAAAACCGAAGGATAATAGCAGGAAAAACCGGAACACGCGGAGTATTTATAAGTAACGCAGTATAACCGCCTGACTTTACGGATAAACTCTTGCCTGCCGATCCCGGGATTATCGGAAAGTATACGCAGGGCGCCGCGCACGAACCCGGTATCAGCGACCTTTTCCAGCAGGGGCATCCCGCGTTCTACGATTTTAAGGCAGCTTATATTCATAACGGCAAAATCGTATATGGCGCAGGCACCGCAGGACTTCCGGGGTCCCGCCCCCGGGGCGATTTTCTTCCTCTGAAACGGGGGTTCTTTTACCAGGCGTTCTCCGCTACCGTTTAATACTCGCGCTGAGAAATCCAGCTCACAGCCATGTCCGCCGTAACCGGGGTCATAAGAACTGTAGAAACGCGTTTTTTTATCTTTACCGCCGGTTTCAGCGGCTATATCCGCGGCATCAAAAGAAAGGCCGTGATAAAAAGTACACAGCCCGTCGATATTCGGGCAGCGGGTATTCATTATAAACACCTCCAACTCCCCCTCCGAAGACACCTTCCGGGCTATTCCGGCGATCTCTTTTATCGTCAGAAGGCGGTCCAGAACCACGCGCGTTACCCCTGCCTTGGCGTAAAAAAGCGCCGCCCTTGAATTAAAGGTCACCCCGCCGGTCCCCATATGCACTTGCGCAAAAACACCCCCCTTACTCAACACAGGCAATAGCCCGATATCAGAGATGATCAGCCCGTCGGCTTTTATATGCTTGAGTTCTTCTATTATCTTCATGACCAAAGGGTATTGCTTCTCAGTATACAAACCGTTCATTACCACGAAAACAGGCACACCGGCGCCGTGGGAGAGACGGATCGCTTCGCGCAGATCATCAAAACAGGAGAAATTGGCCCGGCAGCCTTCTCTGCGGTTAAGGGTATCGAACATGCCGAACTTTTCCTTCCACTCGGCAGGCACTATCCCGCAATACAGTTCATCCGCCCCCGCTTTAACCAACGGCAGCACTTCCTTTACTCTTGAGAACGGCGATAATATTTTCATTGCTAAGCCTTTTATGGCGCCCCGCGTTTTAAAAACAACCGTTCCTATCCCCTCGGGCAAACAGTCCCGTCAGTCTCTTTGATCTTGCGTATTTCTTCATCACACAACGCTTGCCGTCCTGCGCGGGAATAACATTTCATCAAAAGGAACCTGAGCGCTTTTTTAACGGGAGCGAATTCACAGGCTTTTTTCAAGGCGTTCACCGCTTCTTTATATTGCCCCAGTTTATAATAACATTCTCCCAATATCTCATAATAGGCCCCGTTACGCTCATCCGATCCTATCGCCCGCAGGGCTTCTCTGAGCGCCGTTGTGTAGCTTCCCCTCCCGTAATGCCAGCAAAGCACCCGCTCTTTCAGTCTCCGCGTGAATTCATCGCGAAAGATCTTTCTCCTGCTTCGCGGCATGCGGCCGGAGATAATCCCGTTGAATGCTATCGAAACGGCCTCCCCGCAAGTATTCCTGGCCAAAGAATCCCGCAGATATCGCATCGCTTTCTCTGGATCGCCGGGGCTGAAATTATTAGATTTGACCAATTCTTCCAGCCACTCCTCACGGCTCAGATAACCGGAGATAAATTCCCGGTAAGCGCTCGCTTTAGGCTCAAATATGGACGGATCAAATAATTTACGCGCGCAAGGAAGCTGAAAAGCCAAATGACACTCGCTGCCGGGAGTGCGAAAATAATGTTCCGGCAGGGAGAAACCGATCTTGCGCAAAAGGCGCATTTTACCGGGTTTATCGTATCCGCAGGCAAGCGGCAGATTGATCTCCATAACATCCGGGCGAAAATCCAGAACACTGGACGGACGCAGGCTCGCCGCGTGTTCTCTGATAAAACCCGCTGACTTGAACGCGCGCGCGGATAGAACGCGCCCCGAAGCGTTAAAATAGGCGTAATTGTTCCCCACAACGACTTTTTCGATCCCCAAAAGCGCGGCGGCTTTTTCCATCCCCCACCAAAGGAACGACTGATCCCCCACTCCGCATAATTTGCACCAGGGATAATCGGCGATCACCCGGTCCTCCACTTTGTTCAGGTCGGCGTAATCCGACAAAAAAACAGCTTTCAGGTCTATTTTCACTTTTATCAAAGGGATACGATACTTAGCGATGAACTTTTCCGCATTGCCTTCGATCGCCGGCCTGCTCCAGCCGAAGTCGAACATAAGCGCGGTCACGTCCAACTTTAATTCTTTTTTCGCCAGGTATAAAGCAAGCGTACTGTCCGTGCCTCCGGAATACAGCGCGAGCACCTTAGAATGCTTCTTATAATTCAGGAATAACCGGAGTTGCCGCTTCCATAACCTCGCGCGATCATTCCCGCTTACGGACAAACTACCCGCGCATTCACGGCAAAGCCCGGAAGGAACAGCGTTTTTCTTAGCCGCCTCCGCCGGATAAAGCAGGCAATGCCCGCATACTTTGGTTAAAGGCACAAAATCAGGATTATTTCTTGCCATCAATGCCCCTCGAAGATTACTGCGCGAAAAAAACTCACTGTTCTCCGTTCAAATGCGCCCTGGCCAGTCCGCGGTAACACTTCAGGTTAAAAACAGTGTCCTTATCATCGGCGAACGCCCCAAGCGCAGCCTCATAAATATCCTCCGCCAAACGGCTATGCCCTGTCTTCTCATATTGCCCAGCCAGGTTTAACAAATACTCCCTCTTTATGCCCTGGAGGCCGTAAACACGCAGGAACTTTCTAAGGATAAGGCCCGCTTTAGGCTCCTGACGGGATAAAAGGCAGTCCTTCTGCAATTTAAAATAAGGGTCTGTAAAACCGCAATGCCTATGCAAGGCTCCCGGCACCGTGACAATGACGGACGGGATACGCAATACCGGATGAGTAACCTCGGTTACGATCACGGGCAGGCCGTGATATTCGAGTTTCTTCACGGCAGTCATTATTTCACTCCTGAAATTACCGTCCGCGTGATCGGGCAGAGAGGAGAATGGGACCGGTTTTGTCTTCTTGCACAAGTATTCCGCCTCTAAGAAAGAACAATAAAAAGAGAATCCGCAGCTTCTGTATAAACACGTTTGCCGGGATAACCCCTGGCTTCTGTTCTGCGCCAGTTCGCTGAGGGCGCGCAGCAAAGCGATATCCCTGGAGACGGAGGCCCCCGCGGCGGCGTTGAAGCGCGCCGCACCCCTGGATGCCCGGTCATAAACCAACACCCCGACCGTTGGGACGCCGATCTTATGGGAAAAATCCCGGATGAACAGCCTAAGCCCCGACTTAACGAAACGCGAAATAATGTCCCGCGCGGCGTTGTTCTTCACGGAAACAACGTCCACTAAAGGCGTGATTATTCTATTCCCGACGATATCCGCGATGTTATGGCGTTCAATAACCTCGCATAACCCCTGCAACACCGCCTCTTCCAGGCAGTTCCCGGAAGCAAACCCGTTCGTGGTCGAAGTGAACCAGTCCAGCGGGAATAAAAACGGCTTATTTTCAGTTAAGGAGAACGAGTGGTATAATTTCAGAGGCCGCTTTTTGAGCTCTCCGCAGATAAAACGGTCTTTGCGATAGCGCTCCTGCCAGGAAAAAGGGATGATCCTTACAGCCCGCTTATGATCTTCGCCACCCTGAAAACCTGCCCTGTAATTACTTTTATTATCTAGAAACGCCTGACAACTGAAACGCTCCACGAATTCCATCAACGCGCTTGCCTTGGATAACTCCGCGTTCCTGCCCTTTCCGTAAGAGATACGCTTAAAAAACTCGCCTTCCGCGAAACCATCCTTAGCCTTAACGGTAATTTCACACTTATACACCGGAAGGCGCAAGACATCGCAGGCATCGATCCTCTTTAGCGCCACCCCCAGCGGCGGAGAGAGTTTACGCAGAGCGGACAAGGCGCGCCGCACAGTCTCGCCCGCGGGAAGAGATTTACCCGCAAGCTCTCCCCGGCCCCTAACGATATTACTTAGTTTCATAATTCTCCTTCATCAGCTGGTAATGAAAGAACTCCGCGTAAGCCCGCTCATTAAGCAACATCTTCTCATGCGCGCCTTCGGCCGCCAGGCAGCCGTCTTTTATGAAGAATATTCTTTCGGCGCCGCGAATGGATGAAAGCCGGTGAGAGACCACAAGCGTGGATAATCCTTGCCGCTCTTCCCTAAGCGCGGCAAATATCTTTTCCTCGGTCCGGGTGTCTATCGAAGATGTCGCTTCATCAAGAATAAGTATGCTCGGCTTGCGGTATACCGCGCGGGCTATCGCGATCCTCTGCTTTATCCCCTGAGACAAACGGCATCCGTCGTCCCCGATCATCGTCTCATAACCCCGCGGTAAACTCAGGATATATTCATGCAACGCGGCGGTCCTGGCGGAAGAAAAGACAGCCTCTTCGTTTACCTGACCCAGGATGCAGCTGATATTCTCCGCGATAGAGGCGTTGAACAAAGCCGGCTGCTGCGTGGATAAGGAAATAACACTCCGCAAGTCGTAAGGATGTATATCTTCCAAATTCAAGCCGTCCAAAGTTATAGCCCCTTCCCAAAGCGGAGCATATAATCTAAGCAAGAGATTGATAATAGTGGTCTTTCCGCATCCTGAAGGCCCGGCAAAAGCCGTAAAAGAAGCCGGCGGGATACGCAGATTAAGCCGTTTAAGCACCGGATAATCCTTGCTGTAGCCGAAAGAAACATCCGTAAAGCAGAATTCTCCTTTGGCCGATGACAACCGCCCGGCAGCAGCGCTTGCGGGTCCGGAAATATCAGCGTCCAATACAAAAAGGACATTACGCATAAAAACTAATGACCTTCCGGAAGATAATAGCCTTTCCGCCAATGAATTAAGGCTTCCGGCGGCCAAAGCCGCATAGGCCATGATCACCGTGTATTCCCCGAAAGTCAACCCTCCGCGGACGACCCGCAGGCCGCCGTATAACGCGATCACCGCGCCTACCGCCCCTGTCCATAATGACGCCGCGGCGGAAACGAATAAATTCCAGCGCATACTTTTCCTTTCGGAAAATATGCTTTCCCGCAAAAAACCTAAAAAACGGTCCATCCGGTATGGTTCAAGATGCAAGGCTTTAATGACCCTCATCCGCGACAAAGACTCCGCGAACTCCGCCGCAAGGGACGCGTTCTTCCCCCAAAACTGCTGATAGACATCATTCGTTTTGCGGCGGATCAAGGCCCCCTGCAACACAAGCAGGAGCAGGGAGCCCGCCAATAATACCGCCATACCCGCGTCCAGATACAGACAGACAAATGTTATCGCGATCAGCTTGAACGACTCGGCTAAAATAGCCGGGGCCTGCTCGCAGACAAAATCCGGCAACACGGCGATATCCGAAAAACGGAAAGAATTCTCTCCCGGAGATGTATTCTCAAAATAAGCCATATCAAAAGAATATAGTTTCTCCGCGAAACGCTGCCCCAAAGCGGACCGCATCCCGGTATATATCCTATTGCGAAGCATATCCCCGGAAACCTTCAACAACATCCCCCAAAGGAATAACCCGAGAGACCCCGAAAAGAACAAGACAAACTTCCCCATATCCCTGCCGAGAAAAGCGCCATCGACCAGAAAACGCAGGAAATAAGGAATAACAAGGAAAGAGAGCGACGACAAAATGACAAAAACGGACAGAACGGCTATCCGCGCTTTGTATTCTTTCATTATCCTCACCAGAATATTTGCTGGACAGCTATTAGGCATGATATTTAATCCTTAAGTAACCCCGGTTGAACCACCAGACGGTCGACTTCCCGCAGCAATTTATCACCCGGACGGACGGGATTCATATAAAACAGCGTATTGCCTTTTTTAAAAAGCGGCCTCGCGCAAGATACGGAACGAAGCCGGTCGTAAAACTTAAGGCATTCCCTGCGGCAAACATTGATCCTGCGGATCTTTTGCGACTTTGAAAGCATCGGGCAGAACCTCCCGCTGGAAACGTTCACGAAAGGCGTATATAAAGATTTCTTTAACTTTATCCCGGAGAAATCAACCCCTTGCAGCAGATTATTGAACTCAACGCGTTTAACGGAAAATCCCCGCAGGAATTCCTGCGCTAAACCCGTATTAGCGTAAGACGACTTTATAGCGCGCTGATAAGCCTTGGAAGGAAGTTTATGAAAGAATACCGCCAGGCTCCCGTTCTCGCGGCGCGCCAGGACCGGAGCCTGCCGATTTATGATCCTCTCCAATTCCGGCTCACGAAGCTGCTGCACCAGTAATCTTCCCATAACTATGCTGAAATCTCCTTTAAATTCACGTTCAAGCAGGTTTAACACTCCCCAGTCATTAACTACGACCTCGCAGGCGAAAGCTTCCCGGCGTAAGAACGAAAACACTTTCCTCAGCCTGCTTAAACCGCTTTCGGTGACGAACGGGCTCAAAAAAGTAAAACCTGATCCCCTATCCCGGCAGAGATCAAGCACGCGCTTTGTCTTTTCATTCACCGGTATTAAATTCTGGCAAAACTCATGCCCCCAGTAAATCCTTTTCGCGGCGCCAAGTTTCACATTCCCAAGATCAGCTGACGAAGTTAAATGCAAGGCTATTTCCATGAATAATAACAATCCTCCCGCCCACAAGAGACCTTAAATGTTTTTTTGAACATACCGCGGCAAATAGCGTTAAAATCCTCCCTGCGTATCCCTTCTTTCACACGCAAAAGATGCGCGCAGGAGCGGATAAAACTGGTGGCTTTAACTTTTTCTCCGATCGGCAGGCTTCTGTCCAAAACTTTTAAAGAACTGACCCCGCAGCGGCTGAGGTCATATATGGCGCAGGCCCCGCAGCCCTCGATATGCTTATTTCCCCAAAAAGTGAAATTAACGGTTTTTTTAGTCCTCATCCTCCCACCGGGATAAAATGTTTCCTTGGTAAAAACATTCCGGCATCCGCCTCTTGGTCCTTTAACCGGCAGACGCGAGGCGACGAAAAGATCGACTCCTTTCACGGGCTTTCCCTCCCGGATAGAAACCCCGGACTGCTCTTTGCAATACCCGCACAATCCGTCCTCGAAATAGCAAAGGTCGTGGATAATAAAACACTCGTATTCAACGCCCTTATCCAGAGAGGTTATCTCTTCTATCTCTTTAAGAGTAAGCGACCGCGGTAAAACTATCCGGGTTACCCCGAGGCTTTTGTAGAAATCAACAGCGGAACTGTTAAACACAACGGCATCCGTGCCGGAAATGATCTCTTTCCCCCGCAGGTCCAGCCTGTTCAACAAAGAAAACAACACCGGGTCGGAAATGATCACCCCGTCGGCTCCCAAAGAAAACACCCTGGAAATTATCTTAAGCGCCGCTTCATATTGCCCGGGAAGATAAAAAAAAGCGTTCAACGCCACATGGACGCGCGTTTTACGCCGATGGGCGCAGAGAACGGCCCTTTCGAAGCCGGCGAATGTGCGAAAGTTCTCTTCCCGCGCCCGCTGATTAACGCACAACCCCCCGAATTCAGCCGCCCATTCCGCGGGCTCGACCCCGCAAAAGAATTCATCCGCCCCGGCATCACAAAGAGGAGAAACCTCGGCTTCAGAGGTAAGAGGGGCTTTTATTTTCATAACCAAACTGCTCACAATAAGGCGTCCGGGCAATAAACGATACGGTTAACGGATTGCCGTTGCCCCTGTTCCAGGCAAAACCGGCTGTTCTTATAAAACAAGCTGTTGCCCTTCAAATAAATGATTTTCGGCATAGCCTTATGCCGAAGCTTAAAAAAATATTTTCCGCACTCCCGGCGGCATTCCCTGCTATGGCTATGAGGATGCGCGGCGCACCCCGCGGTCGGGCATAAAAAAGTCGTGCTGATATAAACATACGGCAGGTAAAGGGAAACCGCGATATTGCTCGCGCCCAACTCCAGATGCAGTCCCTGGGCGGTATTATCCAATTCAATCCTTGCGACCCGGTTCTCTGTCAGGAAATCCTGGATAACGGCGACACTGGAAACGTTTGACCCTTTATAATAAGCATCCAGAGACCGCGGCAGCTGCTTCGGAAAAACAACGATTTTCTTCCCCCCGGAAGACTTATTAACGACACAAAAAGGAACCGGCTTCCGGGACCTGGAAAGCAACCGCTCCAATTCCGGGCTTCTTTTTTGCTTTGTCAGCAACCGGCCCAGGACCGGGACAAGAGAGCCGTACCGCCTGTTCAACAGCCGCAAAACACCCCAGTCATTAACAATCACTTCGCAAGGAGCGCCGGTTAGCGAGGCCTCTTCGAAGAGCGGCCGTAAAGCGCGTATACCTTTATTCGTTACGTAAGGCGTTAACAGAGAGAAAGACAGATTATGCCCGCGCGCGTATCTAAATGCCTCCTTAAGGTCTCCCGCCTCAGGGATAAGCTTCTGGCAGAATTCACTCCCGAAATATAAACGGTCATATCCGGCAAAGCTGATCAGCCGTAATTGCGCGCGGGTATTCACCATTACCGCTTTTTCCATAGTCCCCCCTCAGCGCCGCCGGCTTTTGATCCCCGGGCAAGGCATTATCTCGGGATGATAACAATTATTACCGCGGCAGGGCCCGGGATAATCAAACATTTCTCTGTACAATCCCTGAACTCTCCGCTGAAAATCCTTAGCGGATATATTCCCGTCCCCCTTAAGGATATCCAGCGCTCTCCGGACGAATTTCACGTAGTTAAGCCTCTCGTCGGCAGTTTGCTGCCTCCCGATGATCTTTACCGACGAAACCTTGGTGCGGCTGATCTCACGCAAAGCGCACACTCCGCATTCAAGCCCGTCTTTTAACTGTTTATAAAAAACAGGCCTGACCAGGCGCCCGGCTTTCAGATGCTTTCCCGCCGTATACGCCTGCGTTGAATATTCAAGGCTGCAGGCATCGGTAACCGCCCGGTAATTATAAGAACCGACTATCTCAAGCCCGGGATTGGAAATTACAGTTTTCCCCTGCTTGCAGGACTCGGGGAAAACCCCGTAGATATGCAGGAAAGTGCAAAAGCCGTCAATAAACACGCAGAAAGTGGAAAGTATAAAGACTTCAAAGTCCATCCCGGGGCGCGCGCGAGCCAGCCCGGACATATCGCTTAAGCTTGTCTGACGATCAAGGACCACCCGGGAAGCGCCGAGCGAGCGGTAAAAATCAACGCTTTGCGAATTAAAAACCGTTCCGCCGGTTGAAATATGCAGCCTTTTGTCCGTCTTCAGCCGGCGCAATGTCAATAATAACCCGATATCGGCGACAATATACGCGTCGAAATCGATCTTTTCAAGCTGAGCGATGATCCTGCGCAATAAAGGATACTGAGAGTCAACATATAAACCGTTCAACGCCACATGGACCGGAACATTCCTCGCGTGGGCAATGCTGACAGATTCCCCGAGTTCTTTAAGATCGGTGAAATTGCTGTAGCCTCCTTTACGCTCAAATTCCAGGGAAGTGAACTCCCTGTCCCATTCACCGGGTAAATAGCCGCAATAGAGTTCATCCGCCCCGGCGTCGATAAGCGCGGAAACCTCCGCTGTGTTCCGGAAAGGCGCGGCTATTTTGAGCATAACTGATATTCCCCCTTACCGCTGATTCTCGCGCGATTTACAACGGTTTTTCACAACCTTAAGCCCCGCGCGCAATAACATGCATATTTTAGCGGCTTCATTCATAATAGCCAACTGCTCCTTATCTTTATAATGAACCGCTTTGTAATACATCCACTGGCAGGAAACATTAAAATCCGGGCGCATCCCAATGAACCGGAAATAATAATCTCCCGCTTTCTTCATATCTCCAAGCGCGTGCAGGCAAAGCCCGGACTGGAACAGCGACAACGCCTTGATCGCCCCGTCTTCTTTTAGAGAGGAAATATTCTCCTGAAAGCAGCGCGCTGCCGAAGCATACTGCCTCATCCATTTCAAGGCGATCCCTTTATAACAACGGTAAACTTCCGGGTTCTCCCCATCCAGCGCGCTGAACTTATCTATCAGCTTCAAAGCCGCCGGATAATCACGCATATCCAGCTGTTCCTGGATAACGGCGTGATAAATATTCTTCCAGGCGGCAAACCCTCCCGGGCTCGGCATTATCTTCTCCAGCAACTCGGTATTAGTCACCATAACAACAACTGCAGGGATACCCAATTCTTTGTCGGTGGTATTATGAAAGAACACGCGCATCCCCAGGCGGCTTAATAGTCCTTCCAACCGGGTCAATTCCGTTTTTATGTTACGGCAGGAAAACCCGGGGAGCTGCGCGAAATCGACCTCGGCATGGCCTTTGAAATGATGCGCCGCCTCAGCTATAGGCAAGGAATATTCCGCTATCCCCGACTGGGAATTCTCCGTCAAAGCCCTGATCAAGGCTTCGCAGGGGTCGGCGGAGGCCCCCGCGGTCACGAAACAACGCCCCTTGCCGAGCATACGGACCACTCCGACCACAGGGATCCCCGTTCCAAGAGAAAAATCTTTGATCATCACTTCATGCCCCAGCCTGCGGAATTTATTGATCAACGCGGCGGCGGGCCGGCTGCCGATGGAAGAAACCCTGACCAAAGGAGTCAGCCTGCGAGCCCTTTGGATCTTCGACAAACAATGCCTTTCCACGATCTCGCAAATAGCCTGCAGTAAGGCTTCCTCCAAAGAATTACCGGAGGCCATGCCTGTTGTCCCCTGCAAAAGATACCCGGCAAGCGGAAAAGGGAAATACAACCGGCCGCCTCCAAGCGTATAAGCCTTGAACCAACGCACACGGCAATCCTGAATATCGCGCATCTTTATGCCGCCGCGGAAACCGAAAGCAAAAGAAGGAAAATCCGATAAACGATAAGGCATTCCCCGCATATCGCGGAATGAAGCCGCGCGCGCGCCTTTCGCCTGCCGGAAATATTTATAACAGGAATATCTTTCCACCAACTCCATCATTCCGCTGGCCAAAGCCAATATCCTGGTGTGCCCTTTACCGTTAGTCCCCGGGACAGTAACGATCTGCTTAAACTCGTTACCTCCCTCGATCCTGTATTGCGGGATGCCTCCCGGCCTTTTTACCGGATAGATACTATCCAGGATATCCCTGCCGCGAATACGCTTAAAAACTATCCTGCAGGTCTCCTCCGGGGTAACCGCTTTCCCCACGCCCTGCGCATAATTCTTATAACAATCCCGCAACTTCATCGGTTTTTATCGCCTGTCCCCGCGCATATCCTGAACCGCCCATGAGCCAGACGGCAAAAGTATTCGATCGGCTCATCCAGGACGCCGGTCTCCAGATGCGAACTCGCGGGACACCACATACACAAATGGACCAATTTGCAACTCCGGCATCTTTTCAAAAAACCACTTCGGCACGAACGCGTATTTCTGACAGCCGGAATGAATTCCCGTAACCCACGCGCCAATCCGTGCTTTTTGACATCAAAAAGGCAGTCCGGATGAATAAGCATATTGCACAACTGCAAACGCCCCTGCCAGCCTATGGTAACGGTATTCTCCCCTCCCAGACAGCGAAAGATCCGCCTGGAACGGTTCGCGGCCATATTTTCACATAAAAAAAGACGGTTTTGGCTTTCAAGCATTCTGCGGCGCGGCTTATCGATCCTTTCGATCCTAAATACCTCATCCTCCGTCAAACGCTCCATCCTTATTTCGCTATTGCGCGCTTCATTCCGGTCCGCCCGCAGAAAAAGAAAAGGGTCAAAACGGAACAAGCGGTTATTCCGTTCCCTGCAAAATCGCGCGATCTCCGAAAACTCCCGGACATTAGAACGCATCACCATAGCCTTAAGATCGGTAGCTAATTTATTAACCCGTAAAAGATCGATACCGCGCATAAACTTCCCGAACGACCCCGGGACCCTCGACACTCTTTCGTATGTTTCCGCGGTCACGCCGTAGACCGTTACTTCGATATTCCTAGGCGGATATTCACGAAAAAGCCTTATATATTTATCCGTGATCAAAGTGGCGTTGGTGAACACAGAAACAAGAAAACCCGATTTCTTAAGATGCACATATATATCCGGGAAATCCTTCCTTAACAAAGGCTCCCCCCCTGTCAAACTGCACCATAACATATCCTCTGAAACTGCCTGCCGTGCGATATCCTTTATATCGTTGAAAGACAATTCACGGCGTTCAGCGGCCCTGTCATTCACGGGCAAATTTATATAGCAATGGCGGCAATTATTATTACAGCGCGCGGTAAGCTCGAATTCAATCCCGGTGAAACTGCGGCTTCTGCAGATAGAATGGAAAAAAGCTGCTTCACGCACGGGGATCACCGAACTACAGGTCATACTCATCCGATAATTTTCCTTAAATTAGCCGGCGGCTTTTTCCAAAACAGGAACAATGCCGGAAGCACATTTCGACTACAAAGATAGAAATCCGTTCCCTGGCGGGCACTTACCGCGTCACCTCTATCAACGCCGTCCCGGCAAGAGAGAACCGGTTCCTATCTTTTCCTGCCTGCTTCAACCAGCATCTTCCTCTCCAATAATGTTTCGACGAACTTCAGCACGTCCTTTTCAACCTTCTTCTCGTCGGCATCAAACTCGGCGGCGGCCTTCTTGATCACTCCCGCCAATGTCCTTTTACCGTCGATATTCTTCCAGACCGCCAGCCCGGTCGGATTAAGCGAAAATATCGCGAAATCTTCCCCGTCAACCTGCGCGGAGACCGGGATTATAACAAATTCTCCCTGGACGTCCCTGGCCACGATCTCCTTTGAATACGCGTAAATTTTATCCGCTTCCGCCTTTTTTTTCATCCATCGCTCCTTTTAGGAATTTTCTCACCCGTGTTCTCCAATCCTTAACCTCCCAGCTCTTCTCCTTCTCGCGCAACAGGCCCAAAGATACCGCTTGAGCATGCGCCACTCCGCAAAAATATTCCGCGGGAGAATCCAACACGCCGTTCTCCATCCATGACTTAGCCGGGCACTGACTGCAAGCCGGCTTAAGAAAACACCGCGCGCACCTGGCAAGATACGCGGGACTGTTTACTGTCATACGGCGCATTGCTGGGAAAAAGCTGTCATAAGCTTCCCGGATAGAGCCGTTGATCAGATCATACTCCGTTTTCGGATGCCGCAGGCTAAGGCACGGATAAAGCTTACCATACGGGTCCAGGCATAAACCGCCTTTCCCCGCTCCGCAAGAAAACAACCTTCTATCCGGCGCGCGCGCTGGGGCGTTCAAGGCATACTGCATATCCCTGACAAAATCGGCTTTCTGCGAAGGAATGACCCGCAGCCCCTGCTCAGGAGATAACCTGAGATCATTTATACAGTCGTTCCTGAAAGGATCCCGTCTGACATGCCGGTCAAGAAAAACGTTGATCACCGGAAACCTGTCGGAAGGAAACATCTTCTTGTGCCACTTTCTGAACCGCCCAACCTCGTGCATATTAAAAGGCAATACCGAAAAATTGACCAGAAAAGGTATCTTATTCTTTAAAAGTATTTTTATCCCTTTGGTGGCGGCGTCAAACGAACCGGAGGCACGGCTGACGGCTTCATACGGCCCCCGGCTCATACCATAAAGGGTTATATCAATCTCCTCCAGCAAAGGGATCCGGCGGAAAAGCCTTGCCAGGCGTTCGGTTATCAAGCACGCGTTCGTGCTGAGGACCACCTTAAAGCCGAGTTCCCTGGCGTAAATATACAATTCCTCGAAATCAGGCCGCAATAATGGCTCGCCTCCGGTAAAACGCGCCACAAACCAGCCGAAAGAAGCAAAATCCCGCAAATGGCCTTTTAAAGCCGCAACTGACAATTCCTTCTTATGCGGATGGGGGGCCTCAAAAGAACGAATTATATAACAATGGCGGCAATTATTATTGCAGCGTTCACTAAGTTCTATATTTATCAGGCCCAAACGCTTTATTTTACTGTAAAAAGCGCTCTCCACCGGATATTGATCTATATAAGATTTATTTCTCATAGATAATTCTCCGCCACGGCCTTTACCTTGGTGAACCGTTCCGGTCATTTTTCAGAAAACCGCGGACGGGCTTTACGAAAAAATACTATCTCGATATTATTTCGTAAAAGCGGCCCGGGCTAAATATTAAGAAGACCCCGGAGAGCTGCACCAGCCTCCCATAGACCCCTGGCAAGCCCCAAACATAAATCCGGACGGGCCATGAGCGCCATGGTTGCTGAAAACCTTGCAACTAGCCAACACCAATTCTTCAGGCTTTCCTCTCACCAATATCAAAAGCTTCGGTTTCTCCCACTTTTTCTTGCCTTTAGCCATATTCATTACCTCCGGTTAAAAGGTTACCGTGAACTCTCAAATAACTCCACAACCTTCCCCTTTTTATCAAACTCCAGGACATAAGCCGGAACCGTCCGCGTTATCTGCTCAAGCAAAGGCAACGTATTCTCCCACCAGGAAACAGTTTGCAAAGACTTGATCAAACACGCGGATAACCTCTTGAACGTTTCCTTTTTGTTTTCAATGCGAATGATACGGTTAACGCCCGCTTTCCGCAAGAAAAAAATACCTTTTAAAATAGCATCTCTGCGGCTCACCCGCTGTAATTCCCCGTTATTCCAGGTCCCGTATATCCTGAATTTGCCTCCGAGCCTGCGCACTACGATACGATCGTCGCACAGGACCTGACCACCGTGCTTACTGAACATACGCGCCAGAGTGGTCTTACCGGCCCCGGAATGCCCGGCAAAAAGCAAGCCTTCATTAGCGTATATTATTCCGCAGGCGTGAATATAACACGCCCGGCGCGAGGATAAGACCCCGGCAAGCAGGATCTGGTCTGAAGGCAAAAGGGTCAAAGAATACGCTCCGCCTCTAAGATAAGCGTTTTTATCGGCATGATAAATGTCGAAACGAGAACGACAAATATCGGAAAGGACCAGATTATGTATACGCTCCTTTGTCCCCTCCCGCGAAACGCATTTATAAACCAACCTATCCTTAGACCTGTAGACTACCCAAGGAGGGGCATTATAAACCTCTGTCCCTAAAGACCCGGGATCCAGGAGCGGTAAGGAAAAATGATGTTTTATTAAAACCATCTCTCCCCGCGCAGGCTTTACGGACTCAAACTCCCTGAATTTCGGATGGAACGTCCGCTCGCTGAACGGTAAATCCGATAACAAACAAATATCGATCCCGGCCAATCTGTAATACTTGGCGTTCCCGCTTTTAGCTGCCTTCACAGAAGAAACCATTATTCTTATATTCCCCTTTGATAAAGCATCAAGAAATCTTCTCAGCCGCCGCTAAGCATCGGCTTACACCTGCTTTAATATTCCGCGCTTTGCTTAATTTACGCCATTTAGCTAGCATTACACCGTCTTTCATTACAAAATACGAAGAACAAAGAAAATTCATTATCTCGAAACGCCTCCGTTTTTCCTTAGAGATAATTTGCCCCGGCATTCCGGCCGCAGCAGTATAAGGCCTTCGGGAATACGGGAATATCTGAAAGAACACCTTATTTCTGCCCAACCACTCGGCCAGCTTTATGGTTTCATAGAATTCGCTCCTGGTCTCGGATGGAAAACCGAGCATAACATCCGTTTCAAGGATAATTTGCGGATGCATAGCCAATATCTTACGGATTACCTCTCTAAAGTCTTCTCCGGTATAAGGCCGGTTCATCAAACCCAAGATCCGGTTACTGGCGGATTGGACCGGAACATTTATGCGCCATATCACTCCTTTGCGCAAGAACCTCCCCAGGCGCGGCAATATCTCCTTCAATTTATCTGGAGTGATATTCGATATCGCGAATCTGGCGTCTTTGCATATCCGGTTAAGAACCACCAGAAGTTCAACGATATCGGTATCTCTATCCGCTCCGTATGCTCCGGCCTCATTAGCCACCAACACGAACTTTTTATACCCACTGTTGACGGCATTAACGTATTCGGCTGCTATTTCTGATTCCGGCCGGCTGCGCGGACTTCCAAAAACACGGCGGATAACACAATAACTGCATTTCCCACTGCAGCCCCAGCCGATCCTTAGCATATAATCCTTTAATACATAACCGGGATTATAATACTCACTGCCGGGATTCCTCACTTTCGATCCTGAAGGCTTAACTAAAACAACGTCCTGAAGCCTGAACTTGCCGCCGACGGCGTCCTCTAACTCCGAAAAACGATCAGCCGGAATACAGGTGATATCTTTAAACGCCCGCTCGAGCCTGCCTTTATTGATCGCCGGCAGGCAACCGGTGACGATCACCACGGCACTTTTCCTTTTTTCACTCCTGATCCATCTGATAATTAGCATCGCTTCATCTTCCCGCGCACGTATGAAAGCACAGGTATAAACGATCACCAGCTCGGCTTCTTTTATATCAGTCGTGATCTTCCAGCCGTTACTGATAAGAAGACCACGCAGCAGATCAAAATCTGTCCGGGAAGAATAACAGCCGCTTGTTATGGTTATCAACGCCTTTTTCATCGGCTTTTCATCCTATAGTAAAACGTATATTTACCCGGCCTATCCGACCTTTGCGCGAAGATCAGACTATCCTTTAAATAATGCTTTTTATTAAGCGGGCAGAAGCTCTGGCAGATCCGGCAAGACAGCTTTTGCTCGAAGAAAGCATTATTCCATAGTCCGCGCTCTTTAGCAAGACGCCCGATAAGCGCCGGTCTTGCTCCCACCCTGCTGCTGCCCCTGCAAAGGTCATTTTTTCCAGCCCGCAACGAATAATTGCCAATGATCCCGGCCGGACAATTACGAACGCATATATCGCATTTCTCACAGGCAGGATGCCCCTTAGGAAGAAGCGGCTTGCCCGGCCTCAGGGCTTCTTCGCTAAAAAGCGCCTGGATCTTCATATCTGAGCCGAAACGGCCGTTAATAAGCAGTGAATTCTTCCCGAACTGCCCCAAACCGGCATAATAAGCGATACTCTTCAAAAGAACGATTTTTTTAGCGGCGTCGTAATTACCGTAACGCGACCGTTCATGGCCGATGATATTATTCATATCCGCCTTACCGGCCCCATCCAGAAGATGCGTGCGCACCTTTAGCTTCTTCCAGATGATCTCTGCTACGGAAAGAACGATACTGTCCACCGAATAATCGAACCCTATCGGCGTAAAATGCAACAAAGATATTATAGACCTGGTCCCGGGAAGTATTTCAGCCGGACGGGCGCTCCATCTTGGCCCTCCGTATATATCGGGTATATTACAAAAAAACCTCTTCCCTTCTTCCAAATATCCCGGATCACAGACTCCAAGGACACAAATACTCTTAAGCGCTGCAGGTAGTATATCATAGATATCGGAAGCGCCGATCTTCATTTCTGCCAGCCTCGTATCCGCAATGAAAAACAGCCCTTAATTAACCGATACAGAATGAACAAAAAACGTATCCGGTATAACAACCTTGACTTCTTGGTATACGGCCTTAAGCCGTAATAATTGCAAAATTGCTCTTGCGGGATATTGATTATATACCTTACCGGCTCAAACAAACCGTCATACAACAGGAACTGGCTGAATAAATACCCGTTTTTTTCGCCGTCGGCTGCCGGCGCGCGGCGGGAATGCCGGTCTATGAAATTGGCGATCATTCTCTTCTTACAGCCGCTGAGCTTCAACCGCTCAAACACCCGGCCGCAGGTCAAGCCCGGCATAATAATATCAGCCTGGCATAAAGAGAAATACACGCTGGAACGCATTCTGCCTCGGAAGGACTCTTTCAATATATAATCCCAATCAAACCCGCGTTCATATTTTTCCAAAAGAAGTTTCAGATCAAGGATATTCTTCAGGCATTGTATCTTGCCGAATCTACGCAAATGCAATGCCAGGCAAAAAAAGGAATCTTCCGGAGAAGGAACGGCGAACCTTTGCCCCTGCGCATCTTCTATGGCTCTTTCCCGCTCCCAGATCCGCGGTAAGAGCTCCGGCCCGTTCCGTTTATAATCCAACATCCAATGCACTTCAAGGACCGGCGCCCGCGGGACGTCGATCCTGTGAAAAACCAGGTGGTAGTGCCGTTGTCTCCAATATTCTTTCTTTAATCCATGCAATTCCTGCCTGTAATTCAATCCAACCAAAACCCGCTCGGCACGGCAAAGATCAGCCTCCCGGACCAGGATATCTATATCACTCATCGTCCTCGCGGGAGAAGATGAATACAGGTCGCTCAGTAATGCCACCCCTTTTAAGGGCAGAACGGCGATACCGGAACCCCGAAAAGCATCCGATACGCGTAAAAACTCTTTAGATAAAGACTGGCACCAAGCAAGACAACGATAATAATAATCCCGCATGGATGACATAACCTCCGGCGAAACCTGCAAATCATGGTTTTTAAGCGCCGGATAAACGACTGGGACCACTTCATGATACTCAGCCAAGCCCCTGAATTTGACCCAATCCAGCTGTTCCCAAGAATCTGCCTCAGGGCTTAACTTGCCATGCGCGATCGCGCCTTTAAGCAGATCAAGCAATAAACCATACTCCGGGGATATCTGCTTAATACGCAATAATTCACGGCTCACGGGGAAACTTTCTGGCATAGCGAAATATCTTCAGCCCTTCCATAACGGATGAATATTCCAGCATAAAATCTTGCGACATACGGGTATTCACCGATTCGGAATTCTCATCCATATTGCCGTCTCTGGCCCAATCCAAAGATATTACCCAGAACCGGTCGTATCCCAGCAGGCTGATCTTGTCCAAAGGAATATTAACCGCGTCTTCCTGAAACGGCCTTTGCCAGGTAGTATCGGGATACTCCGGATCAAAGAAAAAGAACAGTGCCGCGTTTCTCTCTGCGCGGTAAAAAGAAAGTGACGGCATTATCGACTGATTGGTGATCGCCACGGCATCACCGGGCTTCACATTTTTATCCAGAAAATCGGCTATGGGCTTCACCGGTTTCTTGCTAAAAACCCCCATGTGATATTGCAGCGGCATCACCATCGTATCCGAAAAGAAACCATACAAACCGAGAAGAAGCAACGCGGAAAATAAAGACACGATTATCCTTCTGCTTATCCCGCGCAGCAGAAAAATGCCGCCGGCAAGAAAGAGATAGAAATAAGGGCTAAAGATTATCAAGCCGCGGGTAAGATAAACGGGAAAAACAAAACGTGAAAAGAAAAAGATCATTATCACGGGGACAATAAATAAAAACACGGAAAAAAGGCACTCTCGCTTTTTATTGCGCAGCGCTTCTACTAACGCCCGGAAGCACAATATGCCTGCCAACGCGACGCATAAGATAAACGGGTAAAAAAAAGAATTATACCCCAGGATAAAATTACCTATGGTTATAAAAGGAGCCTGCCAACCCGGGGCAGATATCCAGAAACCGTTCTTTACATAAATTAATTTAGCCAGGAATTTAGGCAAATAAAGGCTGAAAAAAGCAAAAAATACGATCGAAGCGTAAAGAGCCTCTTTTATTTTTCGTAGATGAAGAAGATATAAAAACTGGCCTACTGCCAGGAAAAGCATGAAATAATTGGTATAGACCGCCAGAAGCAATGTCATTATAAATCCCAGGCGGGAACTTATTTTATTGTCCGCGGCGGTTCTAACGAGAAAAAATACCGAGGCCAGGCTTAAGAATAACGCCATGCTGTAATCTCTGGCCTCCTGCGCGTACCAAAGTTGGAACGGCGACAACCCCATTAAGAGAGCCGCGGTTACGGCGATTTTATCCCCAAAGGCGCGTTTTGCGGTTAAAAAAAGCAGGATTACGGAAAGAAAACTAAAGATCGCTGAAGGAAGCCTGAAGAAAAATTCCGTGAGCGGGAATATCTTTATCCAGAAATGCAGAAAGACCCAGTATAACGGCGCGTTCCAGTTCCCCCAGGGGTATTGCGCGTAACTTATACTGCCGATCTCATCATACCAAAGATCATGTTTCCCCAATCCGTAAACCCGCAGGACCAGAATAACCGCGAAGAACAACAAATAGCCGAACCTGCGCGGCATTGCGGCACGATCATTTACCGATATACCCATAAATCCATTTACTCCGTTTCACGGCAAGAATTAAAAAGGAAATACGCGATGAACGCCGTCAGCAACAGCACTGCCGCGATAATTATCCAAAAGGACACCGGTTGCATGCGCGTTGAAAGCACTTTATATATCCCCCGCATACCGAAAAGAATAAACACGCAGGCGGCAAACCACTTGATCGCCCTATCCGGTAGATGCTTACGAATAATGATACCGGCGACGATCCCGATAGCATCGGCGCTGATCATGCCCAAAGTAGTGCCAAGAAGCACATAAACGGCATTTCCGTATTCCACGGACAGACTGACCGTGGCCAGCTGAGTTTTATCGCCCATTTCCGCCAAAAAAAACGCGATAGCCACAGTGAACACCGGGCCGAAAGGCGAAGCGCCGGCAACTACTTTATCGATTTTGTCCCCTCTGATAGTCCATAGCCCGAAAATGATAAAAGAAAGCGCGGCAATGAATGATACAATATCCAGCGGGATCACCTTTGACAAGAACCTGCCGAAGGCTACCGCTAAAGAGTGGTTCAGCAATGTGGCCAGAAAAACGCCGATGAGGACCTTGAAAACGCTGTACTTGGCCGCAAACGCCATCGCCAATAACTGCGTCTTATCCCCCATTTCCGCCAGCGTGACAAAAATATAAGAAGCTAAAAAAACCGCCATCGCAACCGGCCTTCAAAAAAAGATATCTTTATTCCGCAACTCATCCTTATTTACCCTGCTTATTCTTCCTTCTCACCAGCCATTTTATGAATTCTCCGAAAAGATCTATCATTCCCAGCAAGAAACTAAGAATGATCAGCCAGATTATCCTGGCATCGATCTTTTCCTTCTCCACCAGAAGCTCGTCTTTAAGATGAAAGGCGATCACGAGCACGATCATCCAGATAAATAGTTTGTATTCCTGGCTTTTGATCAGCCGCTTGAAACTGAACGGCCATTTCTCGCCCTTTGGGTAAGGCCGGAATGACGGGAATATCGCCGGCACGCTTTTTTTATAATCAAGGAAAGCCTGTTTAAAATTATTCTCCAATAACTGTTCCTCTTTTCTGATAGTGCGCAGATATACCGCCAGCATCCCCACAAAGAATACCGCCCCGATGTAATAAATATTCAACATTATCACAAAACCGCAGAACAAAAGCATCGTCCCCAGGTAAAGAGGGTGCCGCACGAACGCATAGGGGCCTGAAGTGGTAAGCTTCTCAGATTTGATCGCGTAACCGTTGGCCCAGGACCGCAGAAGCAGACCCAGAATAATGATCCCCAGTCCGTATCTTATGGAAATGTCGCTGGAGTTGGCGTAAATGATCACTAAAACCCCGAAGGGATATAATAACGCGAAGCGCAGTTTAAAACTCCGTTTAATACGTTGCTTGATATTCATTTGTTCCTTTCTTTCTATGGCTTTTCAAGCGCGATCATCCTTAAGCACTTTGTCCTGTTTAATAAAGAGCCTTTTCGGGAGCCTTCTCCCAGTTCCAATCCCGTCACCGCCACCCGGTTTATCAGCCTCACTTCATCCTCTCCCCGGGGACCTTTTACGCGGTACGCCCAGGCGTCATGGATGGCGTAAGGACGCCCGTTATCCATACCGAGGAAAAGCATAATATGCCCGTTCAGGCAAATGGTGGTGATCCCTCCCGGAACTTTCCGGCTGAACCAGACGGCTTTATCATCAACCGGCTCTCCGGAGGCGCCGGCAAGCAATACTCCGACTTGCGCCTGCGCCGCCGAATTCCGGGGCAATTTTATCCCCATCACGGAGAACACCTCCCTGATGAACTGCGAACAATCCTGTTCCCCGTACATCCCGCCCCATCCATACGGGGTATTCAACAATTTGAATGCCTGCCTGATAGCGTTGCGCGGCGTATAAGGCAGGTATCCGCGGCTGACATCATCGCCGGCGATATAGCCGGGGACTCTCTTCAAAGAACTGTCCGGGTTACGGCAAAAAAGAACGACCTCCGCCGCCAAAGGAGTGCTCTCCTTCAGAATAAACCTGTCGCCCATACGGGCATAATCATAATATTCCGTAAGCCCCGGATCCAGATAAATATCCGTCCGCGCGGAGGTCACTACCACAAATGCGTCGTTGCCGTCCGGCTCCTCTATCTCATTTCGGGCGCAAAAAGCCGTCTTATCGGCTTCGACCCATCCGCTGGAGACTGAAGAAGAGACATAATACCATTTCCCGTCGCGGCTGGCGTGCAGAACGGCCACGGGAGTTCCTGGAGCCAAAGAACTATTCTGTAATTCATCGAAATCAAAATCAAAGGGCAGTTCATTCAATCCATCCTCAACGGGCAGGAGGCGTTGGTCGGCGTTATTAACCATATACGCGAAACGCACGGCTATATCGCCTTCAAGCCCGGAGAAATCCATATTTGCTTCAATCCGCGAATAAAACCCGGCGGCGGCTGGGAGCCCGTCTTTACTGTAATAACGGCCGGAACGGAAATGCCGCAGTTGTCCGAGCAAAGAGTTTTGAAGCGTTTTTCCCGGAATAAGTTCCGGAAAAACCGACAGATCGTCGTTCACGCCCGTCATCTCGCGGATATAAGCATTCAATTTCGCGATGCCGGAATAATCAAGTATCAACTTATCCGGATAAGGATGCCTTTTTATCCAGTAACCGGCCGTCTTCATCGCCATGGTTGTTCCAGGGAGTAAAGAGGGAGCGGAGAAATATGTCCGGCCGCGGCGGTAATCGTGATTTTCCGAAACGCTCTGCGGCCCGGCAATTTCAAGGGAAGACCCGGGAGCAACGGTCCGATTGACGGCGCACCCGAAAAATAAAGAAACCGCGGACGTAAGAACAATGTATGACCGTAAACCGTGTTTAAACATAGTTGTAGTCGTCCACGGCGGCTAAAAAGCTGCCGTTCAGGCGCTCTTAAGCTGATTTTCCAGCTGCTGTAGTCTGGCCCGCTCTTCGCCAAGGTACCATTGAGTTTCATTCAACTGCTGTTTCAAATTGTGGATATCCTCCGTCATGCGACTGATATGATTTTCCTTATCCAGAAGATCCTGTTCAATCTTCTGCCTCCTGGACTTTTCCTCCCCCAAATACCATTGCGCTTCACTAAGCCGGCTGCGCATAAGTTCGGTTCCGGAAACATCCATTTGTTCGGTAAGCTTACGCAAATCCTCCGCGGTCACCAGCAGGTTCTTAATGCTTTGTTCAAGTTTCTCTTGAATATTATCCTCCATCACTTCCTCCTCCCTCCTGTATTACGATTTATGAAACCGCTGGTTTAAAACCAGAGGATACCCGTTTCCCGCCTATACGGACTTTTAACATTATAAAGATCACCAGGGCGGCGACCTGGGCAATTGTCGTAAAAACTATCATCAGCTTGACAGAGCGCGTATATAACAATCCCTGTAAGGAAGCGCCTACCAGCATTGCCAGCCCGTAACTGGTATTGAATATTCCGTACCCAAGCCCTCTTTTTGCCAATGGCGTGATATCGGCTATAGCCGAACGCATTATTGTTTCATGGACGCCCATAACCACTCCCCAGACGCACATACCGGACAGCGCCACGGCGGAACTACCGGCAAAAGCCATCGCCGGGATCAACGCGGAGAGAAAAGGAATAAACACAAGCAGTTCCAGGCCCGCGTTAATATTCCCGCGTTTTTTCTTCATAAGATCATAAACCTTGCCGATGGACAATGCGGCGATCCCGTCCACGCCCATAGCCAAAGCGTAGAGAAGCGGGATCTGCGTGTCATTGAACATACGGGCCGATTTAAAATGAAAGGAGATAAGCAGGAAATTGGCGAATCCGCAGGCGGCGAAGAAGATAAACGCGGTATAAAGCCAGAATACCCCGCTCAATTTATCAGAAACGGGATTATCGCTTCGCACGGGTTCGAGCTTATCAGGACGAGGGAACTTCAAAAAAGCGGATATCAACAAAAACACCACCAGCGCGAATGGGATCCACAATAATGAATACGCGTTCCGGTAAGATTGCGGGCCTGCCGCGCCTTTTACAGTGAGCGCGAAAAAGACCGTAAAGATCAACGGCCCGCTCAAGGCCCCCAGTTGATCGAGAGCTTCATGCAAGCCGAAGCTTAAACCGGTGCCGACCTGCGCCCCTGCCTGGGAAATCAAAGTATCTCTTCCCGGGCTCCTTACCGCTTTCCCGATCCTCTCCATAAGGATCAATACCGCGGCGGTCTGCCAGGCTCCGGTCAAAGAAAGCAAGGGAACTGACGCGAGCAACCCGTAACCGATAAATACCGAAACCCAGTAAGAACGCGTACGGTCGGATAAATACCCGGTCAACAATCTCAAGGCATATCCGATGAATTCTCCGGCGCCGGCGACAAAACCGACTACCGCGGCGTTCGCGGCCAGCACTTCCAGATACGGGCCGTTTACGCTGCGGGCGCCTTCATAGACGATATCACCGAACAAGCTAACCAGCCCGAGGAAAAGTATCAACCGAAATGCCGAAAGCTTTTTGTCCGGCGCAGGCCGGAATAACGCAAAATTCATTTTATCCCCGTTTAAGGATGCCTTATCCGCGCATTGCCGGGATAAAACAAACCATCTCCGGCAGAACAACAACAAAGAAACAACTATTTCATACTTTGAATGGCTTCCTGAATAAACGGAAGTATACCCTCAACTTCTTCCACGGAAAGTCTGCCGAGCTTGGTAAAACGCAAGTTGCCTTCTTTATCGCCGTTTTCCCGCGTAATCTGCAGTTTCTTGACGCCTTTATTATAGGAAAACACGCTGACAGTCACCCTTCCATTCGCCCCGTCAAGGGATTTGGAAAATATCTTTTCATCCAGACTGCTGTCGTACGGCATATCGCAACCTCCTTAAATGAAGCCACAACTTACGGAACCACAGTGAACGTAAGTTGTCTGGCTGAATTTAATCCCGCAACTGCGGGATTTTTCCTTATTTTTATGTGAACGTAAGTTATAGTCCCGACACTTCGGAACGTCCGCGAATTTAACCCCGCACATGCGGGGTCTTCCTTATATCCGGAAACACAACTTATACCGTTCGTTATACGTCAGTGGAATATTGTTGATATTCCAATAGACAACTCCCGGTATGGTTCACGGAACCACAGTGAACGTAAGTTGTCTGGCTGAATTTAATCCCGACGCTTCGGGATTATTATTTATACTCTACCGTTTCTCGCAAGGTACTTTCCAGATATCCATAGCGTATTCTTCAATAGTCCTGTCGCTTGAAAATTTCCCGGAACGCGCCACGTTGATCATGGATCTCTGCGTCCAGGATTTTTTGTCCAGATACGCCTGGGACACGGCATCCTGTGTCTTGCAATAAGCTTCGAAATCGGCGCAGACCAGAAAAGGATCGTTATTCATTAAGCTCTGCACCAACGGTTCGAATGTCCCCGGTTCCGAGGGAGAAAAGAAATCGGAACGCACCAGCTTAAGTATCTCTTTAAGCGAGGGAGAATGGGAAATATAATCCTGCGGATTATAACCTCCGGCACGGATCTTATTGATCTCAGCCGACTGCAGGCCGAAAATAAAAATATTCTCCCCGCCCAGGGCTTCCGCTATCTCAACGTTGGCCCCGTCAAGCGTACCAATGGTCAAAGCTCCGTTGACCATGAATTTCATACACCCGGTGCCGGAGGCTTCAGTGCCGGCCGTCGAGATCTGCTCCGAGAGATCGCTGGCCGGAAAAATCCTCTCTGCCAGGGAAACTCCGTAATTCTCCAAAAATATCACTTTTAAGGTGTCTTCCATGTCCCTGTCCTTATTTATAACTGCCGCCACGCTATTTATGAACCTGATGATCAATTTCGCCATAAAATATCCCGGCGCGGCTTTCCCGCTGAAAAGGAACGTCCTGGGCAGGACGAACTTATCCCTGCCCTTTTTAAGATTCAAATACTGCGAAATGATATAAAGGCAAAACAACACCTGGCGTTTATATTCATGGATACGCTTAACCTGGACATCAAACAGGGAATCCGGATCAATGATCACTCCCGTACTCTTGCGCACGTGGTCGGCAAGCAGCCTTTTGTTCTGCGATTTTACTTCCTGCCACTTTCTGCGGAAGGCGGTATCCGCGGTAAATGCCTCCAGTTTCTTAAGTTCATAGAGATTGGTCAGCCATTTCTTTCCAATGGCGTCGCTGATCAACGCGGACAAACCTGGATTGGATTTTTTAAGCCAGCGCCGCTGAGTGATACCGTTAGTCTTATTGTTGAATTTCTCCGGAAAAAATTCGAAAAAATCAGGAAAAAGCTGTTTCTTCAGAATATCCGTATGCAGGAGAGAAACCCCGTTCACCGAATGGCTGCCGACAATACAAAGATAGGACATCCGCACGCGCTTGCCTTCCGACTCTTCTATCAAAGACATCCTGGACAGACGTTGCGGTTCGGACGGGAAACGCGCCGCTATCTGGCGCAAAAAACGCGAGTTTATCTCGTAAATGATCTGCATATGCCGCGGCAAGAGGTTTTCCAGTAAAGAGACCTGCCAGCACTCCATGGCTTCCGGCATCACCGTGTGATTGGTATACGCGAAAGTCCTGACGGTAATATCCCAGGCTGACTCCCATTCCAGGCGTTCTTCGTCTATCAGTATACGCATAAATTCCACCAGCGCCAGCGCCGGATGAGTATCATTAAGCTGAATGACAACCTTATCCGGTAAAGTCCGGAAATCGGTATTCTCCACTTTAAAACGCCGGATAATATCGGAAATGGACGCGGCGGTAAAGAAATATTCCTGTTTAAGCCTGAGCAATCTCCCCTGGCTCACGCCGTCATTGGGATAAAGCACCTTTGAGATATTCTCGGAAAAAAGCTTGCTGTAAACGGCTTTCTCATAGTCGCCGTCGTTAAAATACCCCAGATCGAATTCTTCGGTGCCGCGCGCCGACCAGAGCCGCAGGGTATTTACCAAATCATTTTCGAAGCCGGGTATCGGGATATCATACGGCATCGCCAGGACATCCTGAGTATCTCTCCATTCCACCCGCAAATGGCCGTCCTTGTCATACGACATAAAGGTACTGCCGTAAAACTTGATCTTAACCGTGTACTCCGGCCTGGCTATCTCCCAGGGATTACCGTGTTTCAGCCACTCGTCCGGTAACTCCACCTGGCATCCACCGACTATGCGCTGTTTGAATATACCGTAATCGTACCTTATCCCGTAACCGTGCGCGGGAATGCCGAGCGTGGCCATGGAATCGAGAAAACAGGCGGCCAATCTTCCCAAACCTCCGTTGCCCAGGCCGGCGTCTTTTTCCTGGTCTATAATATCCTCGAAACTCATTCCCATATCTTTAAGAGTCCCCTGCGCCTCTTTCTGCATACCCAGATTGATAATATTATCCGACAACAGGCGGCCCGGCAGGAATTCCATAGAAAGATAGTAAACGCGTTTAAGGTTTTTCTTATGGTAATGCTGTTGGGTGATTATCCAGCGTTCTACCAGCCGATCGCGTATGGCGATAGCCATGGCCATAAAGTTATCATAGGAAGTAGCCGTGTATTTATCTTTTGCCAGAGTATATTGACGGTTATTCCGGAAGGAAATCTTCAACGCTTCCTTGCTCATACCCTTGAATATGGGATCCCATTTCTTTGGCGCGCGTTTCTTCTTCGACTTACTGGGCATCTAAACCTCCAAAAATGAATTCGTATTTACGTCTCTCATGCTTCAGGCTTCTTCCCTCTTAACTGTGATTTATTCTTGCAGTTGCGTCCCTCGCGCTTCATGCCTCGTGCTTCGTCTTTTTTCCCAGTACCCTGTTCTTTCTATATGTAATTATATCTCCTTAAAAAGCGCTTCGGCGGCTGCCGAGTTCTGCACGATAACCACCTGGCAGGGAGATTCACGGAATATCTGTTCTCCCGGATCGTAGAAAATCTCTTTTCTGGACTCCAGCTCTCTGATCTTTCCCATAACCAGCAGATCCGCGCCGATCTCGGCGGCCTTATCCACTACCATACGGTGGATCGCTCCCGACAAAAGGAACGGCTCAAATGGGACGGATTTTGATTCCGCCATACGCCCGATACGCTCAAGCAGTATCTTCCCCTGATCTTTCAACTCTTTTTCGTATTCGCGCGCCTCGATCTCCACAAAAACGCGGTTACGCAAAAGTTCCGTCACGCTGCGCTCATCCACCACGTAAATACCCGCGACCCTTGCCCCGATGATCTTAGCCAGGCAAATCGCGTATTTCGCGGTCGGCACGGCGGCCGGCGTACCGGCGGCAACTGCTAAAGCTATTGTCTTTATAGACATTTCTCCCCCTGAACATTCATTTTTTAACGCGTTAATGCGCCAGGTTCTTTTTTATGATCTTCAGCATCGAGAAAGCGTCCCTGGACTCCTCATCGAGCCTGTCGTTTATATACTTAACGCCTTCACTGTAATAAGGCAAATATATCTTTTCCAGGGCATTAACCTTGCGGATCGTTTTCTTTACTTCCTTGGCCAGGCGCAGAACAGCTATCTTTTTTTCCGCCAGAGCCGCCAGTATCTCCACAAAAGAAGAGAACCTGGCCATTGTTTCATCTATGTAAAAACTCGCGCCCGGACAGCTGAAATAAGGCGCATTCTGTTTCACTTTAGCCTCTATCACCGGAATGCTCACACCCATTACGCGGCGCTGCGAAATATGTATGGTGTGTTCCATTTCCACGGAAAGGCTTAATTCCGCCACTTTCCTGCGTCCCATAGCCACCATGGCCTGCTCCAGCGCGGCATATCCCAAACGCAGGCTTTCATACGCCTGACGCTGCAGGCGCTCCATTACGCGGACAAGGGAAGTAAGCTCGTTAATCAATATCCTGCGCTTCTCGTCCAGCAACTCATACCCTTCCCGGGTGAGCTCCAGGCTCTTGCGCATCTTCAACAGATTGGTTTTGGTCGCCGCTACATTTACTCTCATTTTTTAACGTAGTATTTTTCTATGTATTCTTCGCGTATGCGCAGAAGTTCTTCTTTCGGCAGCATAGAAAGCACTTCCCACCCCAGGGACAGGCCGTCTTCCAGCGTCCTTCTCTCGTCATACTTCTGAGAAAGAAAACGGCGTTCGAAGGCATCCCCGAATTCAAGATAAAGTTTGTCCAACGGAGACAGCTCTTCTTCGCCGATAATGGCGGCGAGGGCGCGGATATCCTTGACCTTTGCATAACAGGAAAAAAGCTGAGAAGCCACAGCGGGATGATCTTCCCTGGTCATTCCTTCCCCTATATTGTCCTTCATCAACCTGGAAAGGGACGGCAACCCGGCTATTGGAGGATAGATACCGCGGCTGAACATTTCGCGTTCCAACACGATCTGCCCCTCTGTTATATATCCGGTCAGATCCGGGATCGGATGCGTGATATCGTCGTTAGGCATAGTCAATATCGGCAGCTGGGTAATGGACCCATCGACACCCTTGATCATCCCGGCCCGTTCATATAAGCTGGCCAGATCGCTGTAAAGATATCCCGGGTAGCCTTTCCTGGCGGGAATTTCGCCCCGGATAGTGGATAACTCTCTTAACGCTTCGCAGTAATTGGCCATATCCGTCATAATTACCAGTACGTGCATATTCTTCCTGAACGCCAGGTATTCCGCGCAGCTCAACGCCAGGCGCGGAGTGGTAATTCGCTCGATCGACGGGCTGTCCGCAAGACTTAAGAACATCGTGACCTTTTCCAGGACGCCGCTATCCTCGAAGCTTTTCAGGAAGAACCTGGCCGTGTCGTATTTTACGCCCATAGCGGCGAAAACCACGCAAAAACTTTCGTTATTTACGCGTGCCTGACGGGCTATCTGAGCGGCGATAAGATCATGCGGCATGCCGCTGCCGGAAAAGATCGGCAGTTTCTGCCCGCGCACCAGTGTATTCATGACGTCAATGGCGGAAATACCGGTCTCGATGATATTCTTCGGATAATCGCGGGCGGTCGGATTAATGGCCAAGCCGTTAACGTCCAGCATCTCCTCCGCCGCCGGCTTGGGCATCCCGTCCAGAGGATCCCCCCTGCCGTCAAACACCCTGCCGAGCATTTCTTCGGAAACACCGAGCATCAACGGTTTTTCCCTGAACCTGACCCGGCTGTTGCGCATAGACAGGCCGCTGGTCCCCCCAAGCACTTCGACGACCGCGTATCCTTTGCCTACTTCCAGGGTAACGCCGGACCTGACCTTACCGCTTTCATCCTCGATTTCAACCACTTCATTATAACCGACATTATGGATGTTACGGATTATGAATATCGGCCCGACTATCTCCGCCAATCCAACGTATTCCCTTAAAACATATTGTCCCATTTTAAAACTCCAGTTCTTTCACGCTCTCCGCGATCTCGGAAGAAAGATCGGCGAGTTTATCCAGATCATCCTCGGTATAACGAAGCTTCATCCTGATCACGTCCTGGTAAACCCCGAGGCCTTTAAGCTCCGCGAGTGTCACTCCCTTTTGCAGTAATTTCTCGGAAATATGGTAAAAGTCCACTATGGTCTTGAGCATCAGGAACTGCTTCCTGGCCGAGGAATAAGTATCGACCTTATCGAAGGCGGACTGCTGCAGGAAAGTGTTCTTGAAAATATGGCAGACTTCCAGTACCAACCTCTGCGTCTGCGGCAGGACATCCGGCCCGACCAGCTTGACCACCTGCTGCAGCTTCTGTTCTTTTTGAAGCAACTCCATAATAAAATAACGCAGAGAAAGCCAATCCTTATCTATATTGTCGTGCCACCAGTCCTTTATTTCATCCAAGTATTCCGAATAACTGTCTATCCAGCTTATGGAAGGGTAATGCCTGGCATTAGCCAGGTCCCTGTCCAACGCCCAAAAACAACGGACGAACCTTTTAGTGTGAGAAGTCACCGGCTCTGAGAAATCTCCACCCTGAGGAGAAACAGAGGCGATAATAGTGATCGAGCCTTCCCTCTTATCCAGCGAATGCACCTTTCCCGCTCTCTCATAGAATTCCGCCAGCCGGGAAGGCAGATACGCCGGGAACCCTTCCTCAAGAGGCATTTCCTCAAGGCGGCCGGACAATTCGCGCAAAGCCTCCGCCCAGCGGGAAGTAGAATCCGCCATCAAAGCCACATTATATCCCATATCACGGTAATACTCGGCCATGGTTATCCCGGTATAAATGCTGGCTTCCCTGGCCGCCACCGGCATATTGGAAGTATTAGCGATGAATATTGTCCTCTCGGAAAGCGGTTTTTGCGTGCGGGGATCCACCAATTTGGCGAAATTAAGCAGCACGTCGGTCATCTCATTACCCCTCTCGCCGCACCCCACGAAGATCACCACTTCGGCGTCGCTCCACTTTGCCAGCTGGTGCTGAACCACGGTCTTGCCGGTGCCGAACCCTCCGGGCACCGCCACGCAGCCTCCTTTAGCTACCGGGAAAAGAGTATCTATGACGCGCTGCCCGGTTATCAACGGGCTGTCCAAATTCAAGCGTTCAAGATAAGGCCTGGCCTTTCTTACCGGCCAGCGCTGCAGCATGAAAACATCCTCCTGCCGGCCTTCTTTTTCCACCACGGCTATCTTATCCTCAAGGGAATAATCACCCTCGCCGCATATCCAAACCAGTCTGCCGGATGTTTCCGGCATCAGCATTATCCTGTGTCGTATCAATGACGTTTCCTGAACTTCTCCCAGGCAGCTCCCCGCAGGCAGTTCTTCTCCGGCGCCGCGGCTGGGAACAAAATGCCAGCGTTTTTGCCTGTCCAACGCGGAAACCCTCACGCCCCTGCCGATGTAAAAGCCTTCCTTCTGACGGATCATCTCCAGAGGCCGCTGTATCCCGTCGTAGATATTACCCAGCAGGCCGGGGCCCAATTCCACGTAAAGAGGGAATCCCTGGGTATATACCGGATCACCCGCTTTAACGGAAGTAGTATCTTCATAAACCTGAACAAAAGCCCTGTCTCCCTTTAAACGCATTACTTCACCGACAAGACGATACTCACCGACCTCCACCATATCCAGCATGCGCAGGGACGAAACACCTTCGATCTCCACAACCGGGCCGACCACCCTAAAAACCTTACCGGCGACCTTTTCCATCTTAAAACATCTCCTTCACTGTTTTTCCGTAAAATTCCTCGTAGCGCCGCTGCAATAACGAAGAAAATCTCCCGTCGAATAAGCGGTTTCCGTTCTCCGTGCGCACTATCACCCCTATGTCGCGGAATTCTCCCGCCAAAAAAGTCAAAACGACATTTCCCGCGGCAGCGGCGATACACGCGGATTGCATTTCAGCGCGGAATCCCGCGCTGAACAAACCCTCATCTTCCGGAGAAAAAACTACGCAAAGAGATACGTCTTCCAATAAACGCGCGGCCTCAAGTATCATCTTCTTCAAAAAAAACGCGTACTCCCCGCTTCCCCTGTAGGATTCCGCGGCCTCATTAACGGCCTTGAAAACCGCCGCGGCGATCCTGCCCCGTTGTTCAAGAAACGCCCTTTTCTTCTCCAGGTTAGCGGAGGCATTGATCCTCTCGCATAAAAGCGCGGCTTCCTGTTCCGCGCGCTTCAAGACAATATCCGCCTGTTTCCGCGCCTCGACGCGCGCCTGCGACAAGATAGTTTCAGCCTCTTTTTCCGCTCGGCCGAGGATCTCGGCGCTTTCCGATTCGGCATTGTCCTTAAGCTTTTTGCAGATAATATCGGCGTTCTCGCCCGTGATCCGTGCCTTATCCAACATCTCCATAATAGCCATCCTTAAATGCTCATGCCTATGGCGCCTTTAAGCAGCTCGTCCGCGGTCTCTCCGCCGGACTTATCCCCTAAAGAAGGCACCTCCAGAATAAGAGGCAATTCCTGGGTATATATCAGCTCATTGATCTTTTCACGCATTAAATCGGCGGCTTTACGGGTAACCACCAGAATACCCACTCCTTCACCGGCAAACGCCACTTTCAACGCCGCGTCCGCTTCTTTTCCCGTGCGAACTTCGATCGTTTCAATACCGGCAAGCCTGAACCCCAGGCTGCTATCGCTATCCGCCACGCAAAATAATCGCATAGCGCGTTAAACCCGGCTTAGGATCATAATAGCGATGATCAGCCCGTATATCGCTATGCCTTCCGCCAATCCCACGTATATAAGCGCCCGGCCGGCCAGCTCGGGTTTCTCGCTCATAGCGCCTACCGCCGCCGCACCCACATACGCCACGGCGATACCTGCCGCCAAAGCGCTCAACCCGGCGGACAACGCGGCCGACAAGAACGCCCATCCCACCGCGTTCGGGTTAGCCGCGGAAACCGGCTCCGCCGCGGACGCAGAGCCGATAAATCCAAAAAACACTACCACCGCGACCACCGGTAAAATAACCCGCATCGTCTTCAATACTTTCTCCTTACTTATCATATACCTATCCTCCTTCGCGCAAGCGAACACTTGCCCAATTCCGATCAGAGCAAGGTGTTAATATATATTACCTCATTCACACCAGCACACTCCTGTCTTCCGATATGACAGGGTGCGGACTTATCCCTTCCCCTGCATTCCTCCGTTAAACGCTCAACGGTTTATAAACCTTCTTTCCGTTAAGGAAGAATTTCGAAAAGAACTCGTAATAATTCAACCTCAACGACTGTATGCCCACTACCATACCCTCAAGAAACAAAACCAGTATATTGCCTCCGATAATGATTAACAGGGAAACAAAACCCGATCCTACGCCGCGCACAAGTTTGGAGAGTTCAAAGATCGCCATAAACAACCCGGCGTGCGCGAGGGCGAACGCCGCGACACGAATGAAAGAAACTGTATTGGCAAGGTATCCCATGACGATCTCCATCATATCGATGACCGTCTCCATCAAAAGCACAAAAACCCCTTCTTTGGCCTTACCGGTGAATATCTCAAGCAACGGTTTCAAGAATAATATCACAAAACAGGCGCTAATCAAAATGAAATAGCCCGCGGGTACGGCGCCCGCTCCCGGGGCCGTCAACCTGACGGCGAGGGCTATACCGCTCCAATAAAGGATACCTGAGATCAATCCCGCTTTATCGAAGAACGCTTTCGCGTAGTTACGGTCCCGCAGCGAGATAAAAACATTCAACGCCACCCCCAGAGAGATCACCGCTATGCCGAAAATTATGCTCATTTTAAAAACGCCTAATATATTATTTATCGGTTTCACCCATAAAGAATCGAATTCAAGGCCGAAAGCGCTGCCGTAAAGCAAACCGAACAAAGCCGATACTCCACCGGCGTATGAAGTAAGCGCCCCGGCCTGCCTAACCTTTTCATTCCTGCTGCGCATGATCAGCATACCGGCGGTAAATAACAGTAATCCGTGCCCGAGGTCGCCGAACATAGCGCCGAACATCAGCAAGAAAGTGATGGCGGTGAATAACGTCGGGTCCACGCTGCCGTAACGGGGGATGCCGTATGATTCTATTAAAAGTTCAAAGGGCTTTATGAAAGGCGAATGCTTCAACAATACCGGCACGTCATCCTTTGATATCCCCAGTTCTTCCGGCCTTCTCTCCTCCACGTAAACGCAACTCTCCATCTGCCGTATCCTGGAAACGACCCCGTCCTTTTCACCGGCGGGAACCCAGCCGGAAAGAAGCACCGTTTTATCCGTAATACAGGAATATTTCCTGGCCTCCATGATCGACTTCTTCAGCCTGATAAAAGTGTTCATCTGCGAAAGTTCGTCGCCTGAACGGGCGGCGATGTCCGCCAAAGCGGCGGACTCCAGCGCCGACTCCTGCCTGTCTTTCTCGATCTGCAGTTTAATCTTAAGCTGTATCTCACCAGTGACGGTGTTTTCCTCATCGGTGAAATCGGTTTTTTCCAGGCCGGCGTCAGCCATAACTTTCCGCAGATAGGCCCTGTCACGCCTGAGCCCGATAAGTAGGAGAGCGACCCTTCCGTCCGGCTCCTTACGAAAGGGATAGATTACGGTATGAATACCCGAAAGGCTGCGCTCAAGAAGTTCAAGGTTTTTATCGGCTATCCTGCCGGATATCACTTCCAGGAAACTGTATGCGTTATCTCTTTTCTTCAAGGAGACAGGCAATACACCCGGAACACGATCAAGCATAGACATCCTGGTGCGGATCTCACCCTCAAGTTCATCTTTCTTGGCAATGTGCGGGGCCGCCGCCGCGCCTATCGAATTCAGTTTCTGGTCTATGAAAGCGTAAGAAAACTGAACGGCGGACATCGGCGTTACCACGGCCGGCCCGGAAAACGGCCGGTAATCTATTGCCGCGCATATCTGACGCAGACGCGCAGCCAGCTTCTCCCAGTCTTCGGCCTCTCTCTGTATCTCCGAAGCGGAGATACCGTCCAGCCCGGATTCTATCTGACGGATATCCACCGGATGAAAATTGCCGAGCTTAAGTAACTGCGCGAAAGTTTGTTCCGCGTCCTCTTTGAGCACGGCGATATTTATAAGTTCCATTTCACAAGGGCGCAGCATACGTATTTATCCCCCGATATTCAACGCTTGCACGACGTCATCTTTGGAATGCCCATAGGCCTTCGCGTAAAGAAGCGAAACCAGCAGCCCGGACTGGCGCCGGCTGGAAACCAAATAACCGATGGCCGTGCCTATCGTGAACGGAAAACCCGAAAGAGCGGATCTGACCTCCCGCAAAAGCAAGCCGTACAAAAACCCCTCTATCAGGAAGAAGTTTTCTTCAAAAATACCTTTTATGTGAGCGTAAGGCCCGAAGGAAAGGCTGTTGACTACCTGTGTTATACCGTCGCTGGTATAAACCCCCCGCACGTTATCCTTATTGAGGCGCAGCCCGCCGGGGATGAACCAATCCAGCATCTCCGACATATTCTGAGAGTAATATTTCCTGGAACGCAGCAACAGGTTTATGTTCTCGATATCGATCTCGACCCCGATGATACGCGAGGCGGTCCTGCGGTCAGGTCCGGAAAGACGGGCGATCGCTTCGGAAACCCTTTCATAATAATCCACGTCAAGGGCGACCTCCAGCAAAAAGAGCTTGCCTTCACGTTTGAATTTCTCTCTGGCCTTCATCAAAGCGCGCTTATACGGAGTATCTTCCAGAAGAAGGATGAATTCCTCGATAGTTTCCGCGTTCATCAGCCCGACAAAGTCAAGAACGGAACCACTTTCGTCCTTATTGATGTAGTCTTCCCAGGCCACCGGCAGCTTACGATGCCATATCCTTAAAACAGTCTTGAGCTGTTCAATTTCCTGTTTCTGCCTGAGCAAAACCAAAAAATCCTTTTCCCTGCCTGCGGGGAGAGAAAAAATAACTTTTTTGTACGCGGCCGATTCTTCCGCGGCGATGAAACGCTCGGCGACAGGCAGATCGGCGGCCGTGGAGATCCTCGCGCCTTCCTGAAGGCCGGCGTAAACAGTCCCTTTAAACAACGCCAAAGCTTCCTGAATATCTTTCGCTTCAGCCAAAGAAAAGAAAAAACTTTCCGGCAATAAAGCGGAAAGCATCGCCCTGATCCTGGCGTTGGCAAAAGAATATTTGCTTAGATCCCGCATCAGTTTTAAGTATTTACGACCTGGCAAACAGCCGGCCGGCGCGATATTAACTTACGGAATAAGAACTCTGTCCCGGCTCTGCTCGACCAGCGCCGAAACGAGTAAAGCCCCGGGGATTCACAGGGAAATTATCTCGGAAAATATTCTCCGGGCCACGGAAGGGATATTCTGTTCTTTGGAAATGCGCAGAGCTGCGTATTCCTCTCGGGCGCCGTTGACCTTACTTTCTTTTCCGGCAAGGCACTCTTTGCGGGCAGCCTCTCTCCGCTCTTGCGCGGAAATACGGGATTGTTCTACCGATTCTTCGAGGATTTTACCGGCTTGCGCTTTAGCCTCGGAAAGAATATATTCCGCTTGCTGCTTTGCCTGCTCAATCTTTCTCTTTGAATCCTGCTCTTCTTGCAAAATACGCTCGACGATCTCTTTCATAATGCTTTTATTTTACCATTTACAGTATAAATGTAAATGTAAATCTCATATACAAAAAAAACGGCAACGACTATGGTAACGAAGTCCATATCGGTTTTCGGTTACGGTAACGTCGGAAGCCGTAACCGACCATCATTGAAACATTGACGAAACTTTGTCCGCCGCTGGAACTTGGAGAGGTCTTGCTTCTTGTTTCTCGTCACTCGTCCTTCAGCCTTCCTGCTTCGTAATCTGCTTTCCCAGCGCCGACTTAACCGATACTCCTTCCAGCGCGCCGAGTTTGCCGGTCAACGCCCCCAGTTCATCCGTGCCCGCGTCCACTATCAAAGTGATCACACAGCAGGACTTACGGGCATAAGGCATCCCCATCCTGCCGACGATTATGCCGCCGTAATCGGTGAGTACCGTGTTGACGGCGGGAGCCGATCTCTGCCTGTTGTCTACGATAATACCCACAAAACCCAATCTGCGTTCCATACAGACCTCCGTTCTTATCATATCTTTAACTCGTCCTTCAGCCTCGTCCATCGTGCCTCTGTCTCGTGCCTCGTGCTTCATGCTTCGTGCTTCATTTTTCTTCTTAACTGCGCATAAAGAACCCGGTTCCGCTCCGTAGTCCACGGAGAAAAACCGGGTAGTGATATCGCGGCCGCTCTTTCCCCTTTGGCTCAGAAGCTTTTCGATTCCTTACCTTCAGGACTTACGCTGGATACCGGGCTATTTTATATAAACCGGCCTGGCCTTATAATGCGTGTGCAAGAGATGTTCGGATTTCTCGCCCAAGGGCCGGCCGAGATATTCTTCATACAGTTTCTTTATATACGGATTCTCGTGCGAGAATCTTAACGGGCAATCCCTATCGTCTTTATACAAACCTTCGGCGCGCTTCTTGCGCAATTCATCGGTGACCCCGTAAGGCTGTCCTCCGCCGCCCACGCAGCCTCCGGCGCAAGCCATCACCTCTATGAAATGATACGGGAGTTCCTGATTGTTCTTCTTAGCTTCTCTGACCTTATTCAGCACGTATTCGACGTTGCTCAATCCGTGCGCTATGGCCACGCGTATTTTCTTACCGTCGATCTGGATCTCCGCTTCCTTGACGCCGTTAAGCCCGCGCAGATCCTCGAAATCCACTTTTTTAAGGTTCTTGCCGTTGAGCACGAAATAGGCCGTGCGCAGCGCCGCTTCCATTACCCCGCCGGTGGCCCCGAAAATAACCCCTGCTCCGGTATAATCTCCCAGGATATGGTCCGGATCCTCGTCCGGGAGATTCACGAAGTCAATACCCGCCTGTTTGATCATCCGCGCCAGTTCGCGCGTGGTAAGCGAAATGTCCACGTCCTGGCATCCGGAGGCGAACATCTCTTCACACCTCTTTATCTCGTATTTCTTGGAAGTGCACGGCATTATGGAGACCACGAATATTTTCGCCGGGTCTATCCCCTTCTTTTCGGCGTAATACGTCTTTGCCAGCACGCCCAATATCTCCTGCGGAGATTTACAGGATGAAAAATATTCCATCATATCCGGATGGAACTTTTCCATAAAGTCCACCCAGGACGGGCAGCAGGTGGTGATAAGCGGCAGAGGCCCTTTATGCTTAGTAAAACGTTCCACGAACTCCGTGCCCTCTTCCATAATGGTGACGTCTGCCGCGAAATTAGTGTCGAAAACGGCCTTAAATCCCAATCTGCGCAATAAGGAATACAGTTTCCTGGTCAGGTTAGTGCCCACGGGATAACCGAAAGCCTCTCCCACCGCCACCCTTACCGCGGGCGCGATCTGCACCACGCAATATTTATCTGGATCCTGCAACGCCTCCCACACCCTGCCGGAGTCATCCTTCTCGACTATCGCTCCGGTCGGACAGTGGTTGGAACATTGTCCGCACCTGACGCAGGGCGAATCCGCCAGCTTGATATCTCCGGCCGGAGAAATACGCGTTCCGAATCCCCTCTCCAGGAATGAAAGCGCCCAGACATTCTGCATATTCTGGCAGACATCGACGCACCTGCCGCAAAGTATGCATTTCTGCGGTTCCAGCACGATCGTTCCTGTGGAATCGTCCGGTGGCAGCGGGGAAAGAAAATTCTTGAAAGATTCCTGCCTGATGCCGAAATCCGCGGCCAGTTTCTGAAGTTCGCAATCGTTATTCCGGCCGCATTTAAGACAATCATTGGGGTGTTTGGATAAGATCAATTCCAGCACGGTGCGCCTGACGGCGATTATTTCCGGATCGTGCGTGATGATATCCATACCCTCTTCCAGGGGAGTACAACAGGCGCGCAGCATCTTCGCCGAGCCTCTGATCCTGACGATACAGATGCCGCAGGCCGCGGAGGCGTGCAGATCGGGATGTTTGCAAAGCGTGGGTATCTTCAGCTGGACCGTCCCGGCGGCTTCCAGAATGGTGGTGCCTTTCTCCACCTGGACATCAATACCGTTTATTCTTGCCTTTATCAACATCTTTACTCCTTGGCGATAGACTGGAATTTGCAAACTTCAAAACACTTGCCGCACTTGATACATTTGGACGCGTCTATGAAAAATCCTTTTTCCCTGTCCCCTTCGATGGCGTTCACGGGGCAATTGATCACGCAGACACGGCAGCGTTTGCATTTATCCTGTATTATGGAATAGGTCATCAGGCTGCGGCATTTATGCGACCGGCATTTCCTGTTGACGATATGCTCGCGGTATTCGGTTTCGAAATATTTCAGGCTGGACATCACCGGGTTGGCGGCCGTCTGCCCCAAGGCACAGAGAGAAGCGCGCTGCATAGCCTGAGCCAGCCTGCGCAGTTTATCAATATCCTCAACGGTCCCGCTGCCTTCCACTATGCCGTTCAATACATTCAGCATTTGGTAACCACCGATACGGCACGGCGCGCATTTACCGCAGGATTCGTCCACGCAAAACCCGAGATAGAATTTAGCTATATCCACTATACAGTCGCTCTCGTCCATAACGATCATCCCGCCGGAACCCATAATGGAACCGAGTTTCTGCAGATTCTCGTAATCCACCGGGGTATCCAGATAATCCACCGGGATTACGCCTCCGGAAGGACCGCCTGTCTGCACAGCCTTGATCGGCTTATCCGTAAGCATACCGCCGCCGATATCGAAAACTATTTCCCGCAGAGTGATGCCCATCGGAACTTCCACCAACCCGGAATTCTTCACCTTACCGGTGAGAGCGAAAACCTTGGTGCCTTTGGATTTCTCAGTGCCTATCGAAGCGAATTTCTCCCCGCCTTCCAGGATGATATAGGACACGTTGGCCAGGGTCTCGACGTTATTGATGGCGGTGGGCTTACCCCATAATCCGGACACGGAAGGATACGGAGGCCTTGGCCTCGGGGTCCCTCTCCTGCCCTCGATAGAAGCGATAAGCGCCGTTTCCTCTCCGCAGACAAAAGCTCCGGCGCCGAGACGTATATCGATATCGAAAGAAAAATCCGTTCCGAGGATATTTTTACCCAGCAATCCGCATTCATAGGCCTGTTCAATGGCTTTTTTGACCCTTTCGACGGCCAGGGGATACTCGGCCCTGATATACATATAGCCCATGCCGGCGCCGATGGTATATCCGGCGATGATCAACCCCTCGATGACCGAATGCGGGTCTCCTTCCAGGACGCTTCTGTCCATATAAGCGCCGGGGTCGCCCTCATCCGCGTTGCAGATCACGTATTTTTTATCTGCCTGGGATTCACGGGTGAATTTCCACTTCATCCAGGTCGGATAACCGGCTCCGCCGCGGCCGCGCAAACCGCTTTTCTTCATCTCTTCGATAACGCCGGCCGGGGTCATCCCGGAAAGTATCTTCTTCAACGCCCCGTACCCGCGGCAGGCGATGTATTCATCTATGCTCTCCGGGTCGATCACCCCGCAGTTACGCAATACTATCCGGATCTGTTTCGGCTCTTCCTTGAACAAAAGGTCGTTAAGGACGCCATCGGCTTTAACGGAAGCCTCGATGATCCTGGCGATGTCCCCATCCTTGACCCCGGTATAAATCGTGCCCTGGGGAAAGATCTTGACCGCGAACCCTTTGGCGTAAATGCCGATATCCGCCGCCCTCACCAAAGAAACAGAATCTTCCAGACCGTTGTCTTTGATCAAATTGGCGAACGAAGTGTAGAAATCGCGCAGTTTTTCCTGCTCTGATCGTTCGGTATCCGCCAGCAATATTATTTTCTTGCCCATCGCTCTTTACGCCTGCCTTTTTGTCCTGACTTCGTAGATATTGTCGTTAACCAGGGTCTTGGCGGAGATATGCTTTTCCAGGATCTTTATCGCCACGTCCTTGTCCACCCGTCCGTAAACCACGTCCGGCAGGCCGCCGCAATGCACCTCGACCAGCGGTTCCGCGTAACACATCCCCTGACAGCCGCATTTCTTTATCTGCACCGCCAGGTTGCGTTTCTTCGCTTCCTGCTGCAATGTAGTGAAGACCTCGCCGGCGCCGGCGGCCATACCGCAGGTGCTCATACCGACTTTTATCCAATCGCCGCTTTCTTTAAGCCCGGCGGCTATTTTTCCGTCTATATCCTTCAAGGTTAATTTCGCCATCCGTCTATCCTTCTTTTCCGTACTTGGAAACTATTTCCATAACCTGCCCTTTGGTCACCTTGCCGTATACTTTGTCGTCGACCATCATCACCGGCGCCAGCCCGCAGCACCCCAGGCACCTGACCACATCAAGATGGAACATACCGTCTTTCGTGGTCTCGCCTTCGTTTATGGAAAGTATGCTTTTCACTTCTTCAAGTATTACCGGAGCGCCTTTCAGATAACAAGCCGTGCCTAAACAAACCGAGATCTTATGTTTACCGGGCGGCTCGAGCTTGAAATAATTATAAAAAGTGATGACCTCGTAAATACGCGCCAGCGGCACTTCCAAGAGCCTGGAAAGCTGCAGGGAAACCTCTCTCGGCACATAACCGAAATGGTTCTGCACGGCGTGCAGAACCATGATCAGACTGCCTTCCTTGTCTTTCCATTCCCCGATAAGATTTTTAAGTTTTTCGTCGAGTTGTTCTGAACACATCTTAAAAAGGACTCCCTGTATTGTATACTGCGCCTTTTAAAAGAAAACTACAGCGCGCCGAAAAAATACTTTCCGGCGCTTTAACGCAGTTTAATTACTGCAGCGGATAAAAATCCGGCGGGACTGAAGAGCGGAAATATTTTTTAACTTCCACTTTTCGTATATATATTATCACAACCGGTCGGGTTGTCAATATTTTTCGTCAAACCGCAGTACTTTGTTAAAATTTATTTTCTTTGTGCTTACTTTCCCAAAGCCGTCTTATTGTAAAATATTGTCATTAGAAACGTTGCGCGTATTTCAATGCGTTGATCATTCCCTGATCTTAAGAAACTCAGCTTATATCGTCATTCTAAGGCCGAAGGGGCCGAAGAATCTCGTCGATAATAGATCCTTCCTCTTCTCTTTGTTAAGGATCAGGATGACAAAAAATGACATCTCTCACATCTCATATTATGCAACCCATCTTACCGAGGACAAAACTGTCAAATCTATCCTTTTTTTAACAAAGTACTGCAAACCGCATAAATTCTTTCTACATTCGGCCGGCATCTCTGCCCGCCTTTTTTAGAAGGCCGGAAAAAGATCGGCCCGCGCAGCTTTATTTACGCGCCCAGAGTTTTTCGATAAAATCGCCTGCGATCCTGCCGATGATATCCTTACACCCCAGGCCGATGGCGATGGCCACACCCAACCCCAGTGACCCCAGGATGATACCGATGGTCAACTCGACGATGCGCGCGCCGATATTCAGATGTTCCATGGCCACGGCGATCACGAAAACCATCACGGTAACTTCCACTATCCTGCTTAAAAGGCGCCCCTCGGACAACCCGGCGTTACTGGCCGCGGCCGAGATCATGTTCTTCAGCAAATTGGAAATAAATATCCCGACGACAAAAATAAAAACCGCGGCAATGATATTAGGAATATACAATATCACGCGATTAAGCAGATCCACCGCGACCGTCAAACCTACGGCGTTTATCGCCAGAACGAAAGTGACCAGCATGGACAGCCAGTAACAAAGAACGCCCAGCAGTTCCGAAAGGGAATATTTGATGCCGCCCTTTGCCAACAGGCCGTCCATCCCCACCTTTTCGGAAAGACTGTCCAGTTTCATCCCCCGGAAACCACGCGTTACCGCCGCTTTGATAATACGAGAAATTATCCACCCGGCCAGAAGGATCAACACCACCAAGAAGACATTAACAAACAGATGGCCTATTTCAGCGAGAATTGTCTTAGCAGGTTCAAGCAACAACGCTTTCCATCCTTCCATAACATCCTCCTCGGGTAAACCGCGTTAAATACCGTTTCTCCCCCAAAAACTCCTCTGACAAGCAACGCTCTCCCGTTACGCCACTAATAGTAATAAATTATCATAGCGGCAGGCGCAAGTAAAGCGCTTTCTCAAGTAAAGATTTATTAAGCACAGCGCGTGGCGTATTGATTCAAAACGATAACAAACAACAATCCTTCATGTTTCTCCCTGATTCCTATTTAAAAATGGTCTATCGACGGGCACGTCCGTCCTAATGGGTGAGAAATCTATCTCGTCGAGGTATCAACGAGCGCAAAGTTTTCTAAATAGGAATTCGGGATTTCTGCTCCCACTTACAGGAAGAATTAAGAAAAACCACAAACTCGCAACTTCGCTTATTAATTTTGCCCGTTTACTTGCAGACTTAATTATCTAACAGTCTGCTGAAAAAGTCCCAATTACGCCATTCTGAGGCCGAAGAGCCTGCCCTGAGCGGTTTTTC
>JBAZGW010000002.1:0-56644 GCA_041652635.1 Candidatus Omnitrophota bacterium
TTTATGCTCATCGTGATTTCTTCTCGCGGTAGCGTAGGGATAATCGGGAATAATGGCCACTACATAAATTTCTGATAGTCGAGAATCGAAATTAGATCGCAATCGAGAACTTCTATCGAATCAAATCCCGATTTTCGACTCTCGATTGCTCTGTACGCTGTCTAAAGAACTTATTTAACAGCGCACTAGCCATCCAAGTATATACTATATATAGTTACAGGGTCAATAAAATTGTTGACTAAAACACGTTGTTAAACTAAAATTATACAGTCTTTTTGTATATGCAGGGCCCCCGTCTTTAAATAACAGCAGAGTTTCCTGAGATTACACGGCCCCATCGTCTAGCCTGGTCTAGGACGAATGGTTCTCAGCCATTAAACACCGGTTCAAATCCGGTTGGGGCTACCAAATTATCGTAAAACGATAATTTGGTGGAGCAATTGAGCAATCGAAAATAGAACAATAGACAAGCAAAAACTTGATTGTGGTCTAATGTTCTATTGTTCCATTGTTCAAGGTTTTCCGGTTCTCCCGCTGCGCAAAGGCCACGTGCTTCGCGGGATCAATTCCGGCAGATAGGTTACGTCGCTAAAAAAGCTCCGTAACGTATGCCGTCATTGAAAATCCGGTTGGGGCTAGTACTTCTGCCTGAAGAACAGGCAGAAGTACAGAACAATCGAGCAATAGATAATAGAATAATACCTGCCTGCCGGTAGGCAGGGACAATAGAGATAACAGATTTACGGTTTTCGGCAGTTCCCCCCGGGAAATATCGTCTAAGCCTTCGACAATTCCATCCAGATAGCTTTCTCAAGGAAGCAGGATCTTAAAATGGATTTCAATTAAAGCAAGTGAGTTGCCGGGTAACTCCGGCGTTTATTAATACAGGTTCGGAGTCGCGGGAGCATCAGAAAATAAAAAGAGAGTTGGGATTGAACAATCGACAATAGAGCATTAGACAAAAGAAAATAAATCTTATGGCGTTGATCAGTTTACAGGAAATCAGTCTTAGCTTCGGCGGTCCGCTTATCTTCGATAAGTTGAGCCTGCAGGTGGAGCCGGGAGAGCGTATCGCTTTGCTGGGCAGGAACGGCGCCGGGAAGACCACGTTGATGAAAGTCCTGGCCGGGCTGCAGCCGGTCAGCGATGGGAATGTAGTGTGTTCCTCGGGTATCCAGGTCGCTCATCTGCCGCAGGAAGTGCCGCTGGATATTAAAGGCAATGTTTTTGACATTGTGCTTTCCGGGCTTGGCCGGCGCGCCGAACTCTTGTCGGAATACCACCGTTTAACTCACCGCCTGCAAAGCGAGAGCACTCCCGGAATGTTGCGCCAGCTTGATGATCTGCAATCCGAACTTGACCGCACCTCTGCCTGGGACCTGAATAACCAGGTGGAATATATCATCAGCAGGATGAAGCTTTCCGGCGAAAGCGGCTTTGAGTCGTTGTCCGGAGGACAGAAGCGCCGGGTGCTTTTGGCCAGGGCGCTGGTGCTTAAACCGGATTTACTGCTTCTGGATGAGCCGACGAACCATCTGGATATAGATTCGGTGGGCTGGCTGGAAAAATTCCTGCCAGGTTATCCCGGCACCGTTTTCTTCGTCACCCACGACCGTATGTTTATGAGCAACCTGGCGACCCGGATAATCGAGCTTGACCGCGGCAGGCTGTTCAGTTGGGCGTGCGATTATAAAACTTTTCTGGAGCGCAAACAATTGGCGCTGGATATCGAAGAAGCTTCCCGGGAAAACTTCGACAAAAAACTGGCGCGCGAGGAGATCTGGATCCGCCAGGGAGTAAAAGCCAGGCGCTGCCGGAACGAGGGCAGGGTTAAAGCCTTGGAGCACTTGCGCGACGAAAAGAAAGCCGAGCGCAGGCAGATCGGCCAGGCAAGCATAAAATCGCAGGAAAGCGTTCTTTCCGGGCAGCGGGTGATCAAAGCGGTCAATGTGAATTTCGGCTACGGAGAGAACCGCCTGGTCCGTAATTTTGCCGCCCAGGTTATGCGCGGCGACAAGATCGGGGTGATCGGTCCCAACGGCAGCGGCAAGACCACCCTATTGAAGGTACTGCTTGGGTTGATCAAGCCGGATACCGGTAAGATCACCCTGGGGACCGATTTGCAGATCGCTTATTACGACCAACTGCGCGAACAACTGGATGAAGAGCGTTCCATAATAGAGAATGTCAGCGGCACAGGGGAGACGATAATTTTCAACGGCAAGCCGCGGCATGTGATCGGGTATCTGCAGAATTTCCTTTTTTCTCCGGACCGGGCGCGCTGCCCGGCGCGGGGCCTCTCCGGCGGGGAGCGTAACCGGCTTTTCCTCGCCAGGCTTTTCAGCAAGCCGTTCAATCTGTTGGTTATGGACGAGCCGACCAATGACCTGGATATGGAGACGCTGGAGCTCTTGGAGGAGTTATTGCTTGAATTCCCCGGTACTCTTCTTTTGGTGAGCCACGACAGGACGTTCTTGAATAACGTGGTAACTTCCACCATGGTACTGGAAGGGGACGGGGTGATCAACGAGTATCCCGGAGGATACGACGATTGGCTGCAACAGAGATGCCCGCCGAAAACGGAGAACGGCAAGCCAGGCAAACCCGTTAAAGAACCGGCCAAAGCGGCACCCGCTAATAAAAACAGGAAACTTTCCTATAAAGAACAGCGTGAATTGGAAGCCCTGCCGGTGAAGCTGGAGCGATTGGAAGCGGAACAAAAACAGCTCTATGCTCTTTTAACGGATGTCAATTTTTATCAACAGGAGGCGGTAAAGATCTCCGGTGTAAAGGCCAGGCTAACCGCTTTGGAAAAAGAACTTGAAGAATCCTACAACAGGTGGGAAGAGCTGGAGAATAACGGATAGGTTCCATAGTCTCTCACGTGCCTCAGAACCCAGCATTTGCTTTTTTGTTTCCAGAACCCATAACCTAGCACCCAGAACCCGTTTTTCCTAATTGAGTTGCTTTCCGCTTAAATAAAGATATAATAGAATACATATATTAACGGCAAAGATACCTTCTCCTCGCGTTTAACGGGAGTTTTAAGGGGAAGGGCGTTTAAAGAAAGGATTTACGATGAAAATAGGAATATTCGGCATAGATAATCTTTCAGCCGGCAAAGCGAACGTCAAGGATGAAAGAGTTGACGCGCTGGCGAAGATGTTCAATTCCGCTAAAAAGGTTTATATCCAGGCGGACCTGATCATAGACCGTGAGAAGATCAAGGAGGCCGATGGGATCATCTGTCCGGCGCTATCCAAAGACGATCTGATACTTTCCGATATGGAATTCGTGGAATTGCGCCTGGAACGCTCCAGCGACGAGGCGGAGAAAAAACTGATGTCCAGGTTTAAAGAACAGCTGGATAAAGTGAGTTTCCTTTCGGAACTGGAGATCAGCGAGGAAGAGAATAAATTCATTTCAGGGTATCCCTTATTGACGGTAAAACCGGTTTATCTGGCCCAGCCGGAAGAGGTCGAGGACAAGGATAAACTTTTTCCGCCGGCCTACGCGCAATTCGGATATATTTCTTATTTTACCGCCGGGGATAAAGACGCGCACGCCTGGTCTTTGAAGAAAGGCGCCAATGCCTGGGAAGCCGCCGGTTGCATCCATTCCGATATTCAGAAAGGTTTTATCCGCGCGGAAGTGGTGAGCTATGCCGATTTGATCAGCTCCGGAAGCCTTTCGCAGGCAAGGAATAATAACGCGATAAAACTGGAAAACAAGGAATATGCCGTGCAGGACGGGGATTACATAGTTTTTAAATGTAATAAGTGATCTGTCGTTCCATGACGCGCAAGAACAACGGTAGCCCATTGTTACAAGAGTTTCTGATAATCGAGAATCGAAATTAGACCGTCCGCCTGCGGCGGACTCTGTGCGCTGTTAATATAAATAATTAATGTAACAGCGCAGTAATAAGGATCATCAAATGATAAAGATAAAACGGGCGTTGATCAGTGTTTACGATAAACAAGGATTGCTTGAGTTGGCTTCTTGCCTGCGGGGATTCGGCGTGGAAATACTTTCCACCGGAGGGACAGCCGCCACGCTGCGTAAGAACGGGATCACGGTCAAGGAAGTTTCCGAGCATACCGGTTTTCCGGAAATGCTGGACGGCAGGGTGAAAACCCTGCATCCGGCGATACACGGAGGGTTGCTGGCTGTCCGGAGCAATCCGGAACACCTGCGCAGCCTTCAGGAACATGGCATCACTGAGATCGATATGGTGGTGGTGAATTTATATCCTTTTGAAGCGGTTGCCGCCAGGCCCGGGGTCAGCGACGAGGAAATCATTGAGAATATAGATATCGGCGGGCCGGCGATGCTGCGTTCCGCGGCCAAGAACAGCGCTTCGGTGGCGGTGATCTGCGACCCCCGGAGTTACGCGGGCGTGATCTCCGAAATGAAGCGTAATAACGGTTCTCTCCCCGGAGAATTACTGCGTTCCCTGGCCACGGAAGTGTTTGCCAGGACCAGCGCCTACGACAGCGCTATTCACGCGTATCTTTCCGGGCAGTCTTCGGAGCCGGACCTCCCCCGGGAATTGCGTATGGGGTTCGTTAAATTGCAGGAATTGCGTTATGGCGAGAACCCGCATCAACGCGCCGCGTTCTATGGCCGCGCCGGGGAAATATCCGGCCTGGCGGCGATGCGTCAATTGCAGGGGAAAGAGCTTTCCTTCAATAATTTCCTGGATTTGAATGCGGCGGTGGCTATCGTGCGCGAATTCGATTCTCCGGCAGCCGTGATAATAAAGCATAATAATCCCTGCGGCGCCGCCTGCGCCGTTTCTTTGTCCAAAGCATATATCGACGCTTGGAAATGCGATCAGCTTTCGGCATTCGGCGGCATAGTCGCGTTGAATAAACCGCTGGACGCCAAGACGGCTTCAGCCATACTGCGCAGCGGATTTTTGGAATGCATTATTGCCCCGGGGTACGAGAAGGGGACCGCCGAATTGTTCAAGAATAAAAAGAACCTCCGTCTGTTGGAACTTCCCGATTATAACGATACGCAGGCAATGGATTTTAAACGCGTCAACGGCGGCTGCTTGTTACAGGAACGGGACAGATTTTCGTTGGACGATAAGAAACTGACCGTAGTAACGGCTAAGAAACCCGGCCGTAAACAATTGGAAAGCCTGGTTTTCGCCTGGGAGATCGCCAAGCACGTGAAATCGAACGCGATCGTATTGACGAAAGGCACGCGCTGCGTCGGTATCGGAGCCGGGCAGATGTCCAGAGTGGAGTCTGTGGCCATCGCCGCCAAGAAAGCCGGTAAAGACGCCGGAGAGCTTTGCCTGGCGTCAGACGCGTTCTTCCCTAAGCCGGACTCCATTATCCTGGCGGCCAGGGCCGGGGTCAAGGCGATAATACAACCCGGGGGCTCGATAGCCGACGAAGAGATCATCCGCGCCTGTAATAAACACGGTATCGCGATGGTCTTTACCGGCATCCGGCATTTCAAACATTGAATTCCGCATTTTTCCGTCTACGATGACTTACCGGCAGTCCCTGGATTACCTGGGATCCCTCATAAATTACGAAAGAATCACCCGTTGGGCGTATAAAACATCGTTTAAACTGGAGCGCTTCCGGGATTTTCTCGATACTATCGGCAATCCGCAGCGCCGCTTACGATGCGTGAATGTCGCCGGTTCCAAGGGGAAAGGATCGACCTGCGCTTTTATCGCGTATATGCTTAAGGAGTCCGGGTGCAGCGTCGGGCTTTACACTTCCCCGCATTTAAGCGATTTGCGGGAAAGGTTCAGGATACTGCATCCGGGGGAACCGCCTGATAGCGGGGATGTCTTTGAAGGGATGATCCCGGAAGATGTTTTTAGCGGACTTGTCGGATCCCTGAGAACAGCCAATGAAAGTTTCAGCGGAGGGGATAAGGGGAAAGGGATCACCTTTTTTGAATTCTGCACGGCGATGGCGTTCCAGTATTTCGCCAGGGAGAATGTGGATTTCTGCGTGTTGGAAACCGGTATGGGCGGAAGGCTTGACGCTACCAATGTCGTCGAAGCCGTCTTCGCCGTGATCACGCCGATAAGCTATGAGCATACACAGGTGCTCGGCAGGACCCTGGCGGAGATCGCCGGAGAAAAAGCCGGGATCATCAAGCCGGCTGTCAACAAAAGACAGGTTCTGGAAGTGATCTCTTCTCCACAGATGGAGCCGGCAGCGGAGGTGATAAGGAAAAGATGCTCGTGGACGAAATCGGGGCTATGGGAAATGGGGAAGGATATCCCTTTCAGCGTGAAGAATGGTGAATTCTGCGTCAAGGGCAGGTTCGGCAGGTACGACGGGTTGAAGATCCGTCTGCCGGGCAGGCATCAGGTGGTTAATGCCTGCGCCGCCCTGGCCGCGGTGGAAGCAGTGGCGCATAGGTATAAAATAAAAGCCGATGTTGATTCTTTAAGGCGCGGACTTTATAATACTCTTTGGCCCGGCAGATGCGAAGTGGTTTCCCGCGGCCCGCTTATAGTGCTGGATGGCGCTCAGAATAAGGCTTCGGCCGCGGCACTAAAAGAGGCTGTAATGGACAATTTCTCCGGTAAAAGGCGTATATTGATACTGGGGATCTCCGCGGATAAAGATGTGCGCGCTGTCTGCAGGGAACTTGTCCCTTGGGCGGACACGGTAATAATCACCAGGGCGGATAATCCCCGCGCCTGCGATACCGGCGTAATAGAAAAAGAAGTGCTGCGCGTTGAACGCCTGACCGGCGGGTCTCCCGCGGTCTTGAAGACAAGTTCCGTTAAGGAAGCGCTGGAAAAAGCCGCGGCGGAAGCGGCGAGCGAAGATGTGATCCTGGTAGCAGGGTCGTTATTTGTGGCAGGGGAAGCCCGCGATGTTATTACAAAACGATAGTGATACCATAGCGGCCATTGCCACACCATGCGGAGAAGCCGGAATAGCCATAATCAGGGTCAGCGGCAGGGACGCGTTGTCCGTAGCCGACAGGGTTTTTCTGCCGGCGGAAGGCAAGAAACCTTCTTCGTCCCCCGGGTATTCTTTAAATTACGGATGGATCGTTTCCCGTAGAGATCCCGAAGACGGCGGACAGTCTGTGGATGAAGTGCTGCTGGGGGTTATGCGGGCCCCGCGCAGTTACACCCGCGAAGATGTGGTGGAGATAAATTGCCACGGCGGTGCGTTCAGCGTCAGGCGTATCCTTGATATATTGTTGAAGAGCGGATGCCGTCTGGCCGCTCCGGGAGAATTCACCAAACGGGCTTTTCTGAACGGCCGGATAGATCTGACCCAGGCCGAAGCGGTTATGGAGGTTATCGGAGCGAAGACCGAGGCCGCTTCCAGAAGCGGTATAATGCAGCTTAAAGGCGGGCTTTCCTCCAGGATAACTCCTTTGCGGGCCGCTCTTCTGGATCTGTTGGCCGGACTGGAGGCCACGATAGATTTTCCCGAAGAAGAGGCTTATGCCGGGACTCTTGCAAGCGTTACCGCGGGGCTGGAGAAGATAATAAAAGGGATACGTTCTTTGATCGAAACCTCCCGCTGCGGTATCCCGTTAAGCGAAGGCGCGAGCGTGGTGATCTGCGGCAGGCCGAATACCGGGAAGTCGTCGTTGCTGAACGCGTTGTTGAAGAAAGAGCGTTCTATAGTGACTCCCTTGGCCGGGACAACGCGCGATACTGTCGAAGAAGCGGTGGATATTAAAGGTATCCCCGTGCGGCTTATAGATACCGCCGGAATAAAAGAGCCGGATGATATCGTCGAGAAAAAAGCCGTGCTTCGTTCGCGCCGCTATATCGATTCAGGAGACCTGGTGGTCTTATTATTTGACGGCGGCAAGAAGCTTGGCCCGGTAGATAAAGCATTGATACGAAAATTAAGAGGTAAAAAGAACGTGTTGGCGGTCGTCAATAAATGCGATCTGAAACAGCTTATCGAAACGGGCCTGTTGGAAAAGGAATTCGGCAATAGTTTGTCCGTGTCCGCCAGAAAAGGGATAAATATAGGGTTGTTGGAAGAGAAGATCGCAGGGAAGATATTTAAAGGGGGCGTGCCGGAAGGGGAATCGTTGTTTGTTTCCAACCGCAGGCATCTGGAGTTGCTGCGGCAGGCGGAAAAATATCTTTGCGAAGCTTTCGTTTCCTGCGTTAAGGATATTTCACCGGAATTGGCGGCGCAGGATATCAGGGATGCCCTTGGTAATCTGGATTCGATCCTGGGGTTTAATTTTTCCGATGACGTATTGAAGAGAATATTCAGCCGGTTTTGTATAGGAAAGTAAAACGGAGGACGCAATGGATAAGAAGAAGATAGAGCGCGCGGTGAGGGATATCCTGAAGGCTATAGGAGATGACCCCCGCCGCAAGGATCTGCTGGAAACACCCCGGCGGGTGGCGGATATGTATGAAGAGATATTCTCCGGGATCAGCCAGGACCCCCAGGAAGAGCTGGAAGTCATCTTGGAGCAGAAGCACGATGAAATTATCCTGTTGAAAGGGATACCGCTGTATAGTATATGCGAGCACCATCTGCTGCCTTTTATAGGTAAGGCCAATATCGCGTATATACCGAAGAACGGGCGCGTTACCGGGTTAAGCAAGCTGGCCAGGGTGGTGGATATCTTTTCGCGCCGGCCTCAGGTCCAGGAAAGATTGACCACGCAGATAGCGGATATGATAATGAAGAAGCTTCAACCGCGCGGATGCATGGTGGTGATAGAAGCGGAACATCTGTGTATGTCTATGCGCGGCGTCAAAAAACCGGGCACGCTCACCGTGACTTCGGCAGTGCGCGGGATCTTCCAGGAAAGCGAGAAAACCAGGGCGGAGACCCTGGCATTGATGAAGTTCTGAGAGGGGAGGCAATGATGGGGATTGAAAGAAGGAAAGAAAAAAGAATGCATGTGGCGCTGCCGGTGAAGATCGTCTTCGGCGCGAAGGAAGAGATCTCCGGGATGACGGAGAATATCAGCCGTCTGGGGAGTTATATCGAGATAAACAGGCAGTTTGACTCCGGAACTGAATTGGATGTAACGCTGGAAATACCGGATTACATACAGGATAAACGCACGGGCGGGACAGTGAGGTGTCATGGCACTGTCTTTCGCTGTGACCTCAGGGAAGCTCCCGGCCCCGGTCCCTGCTACGGTATCGGCGTGTTCTTTACCGCCTTTTCTTCCAAGGAAGAGCGCGAAAGGCTTTCCAAATACGTTGATTTTCTGAGCGCCAAAGAAGAGGAGACCGCTAAAGAAGGATTCAAAAAATGGAAAGAAAGAAAGATCGGCGGCGATTCCCGCCGGCGCCTTGAATACGAAAAGATGCTTTCTGAAATGAACGAGATGCTTAAAAAAGTCATCGTTAAACTTGAAAAGATAGAAAAAGCGGTACAGTCTAAATAAGACGGAAGCGCGCTGATGTCCAATGAACAGAGGATAAGGGCTTTTTTATTTTACAGCAGCGTGGTGATCTTCTGCGCCGGGCTGCCTTTGCTCCTTTCTTTTGCTTTCGGGTATAAATTCGACAGGCGCACTTTCAAATTCAGCAGGACCGGGCTGTTTTATTTAAAGACACAGCCGCCGGGCGCCGATGTTTATCTGGATAAGATATTGCTCGACGGTAAGACGCCGCTTACCTTGAACGAATTGCTGCCCGGTAATTACGAGGTGCGCGTTGAATTGCACGGTTACTACCCTTGGTCGGAAGATGTAACGATCGAAGAAAGTAAAATAACGCGTTTAGACAAGGTGATCCTCTTTCCTATCCGTAACAACCTTAAAAAAATCAATAAGTCGTCAGTAGCGTATTTCTATCTGGATAGGGAAAGAGACGCGGTTTATTATCTCGACGGACCGGAACGCATACTTTACCGCTGCGGATTGGAAGGCGAGCGCAGGGTCCCAATGGCAAAACTGCCGGCGCTCCAATCACAGAAGGTGAAATATGTCTTTTCCGTTGACAGGAATAAACTGCTTTATTTCTCCTCTTCCCAGATAGGCGTGGTTTATTTGCAGCAACGCCGGGAGCCCTCTCCGGAACGATCTCCGTTTATCCTGGATTATCCGCAGTCTGATATCCGCGATGTCTTTTGGCATTCGGACAGTTTTCATTTGGTTATTGTGACTTCAAGGTCGGTCGAGGTGATGGAAGCCACACCCCGTTCTTTTCCCATAGTGCTGGCAAAGTTGAATCGGCGCGACGTGCAGGCATATTATGATACCGGCGGTGATACGCTCTGGTTCCTGGACCAGGAGAAGACTCCCGAGGGCGAAACGCACGGTAATCTATACAAACTGGAATTGGACAGCCGTACTTCGCCTTTGTACGAATTGATCAAGATCAAAAATGAAGAATAAAAAGAACAGGATAAAAAGATCCCTTGAGATCATCCCGGGGGTATTATCCTGGGGAATAATACTTCTGCTTGTTCTGTTATCGGCCTGGAAGCCGGTCTTATGCGCCGCGGTGATCATTACTTTTGACTTCTATTGGATCATACGGACGCTTTATCTGACCACGCTGCTGATCATGGCCCATCATAAATTATATCGGCAGCGGCACAGGGATTGGCTCGCTGATTGCCGTGCAGCCGGAAACGGCAGGGACTGGGAACGCATATACCAGCTGGTGGTATTCCCGGTTTATAAAGAAGGGTTGGACATACTGCGGCCTTCGCTGGCGTCGCTGAAGGAATGTTCGTACCCGAAGGAACGAATGGTCGTGGTCGTTTCTTTTGAAGAAAGGCATCTTCTTTCCCGGGAAACCGCGGCGACCCTGGAGGCGGAGTTCAAGGATTGTTTCGGCGGATACATTTCAACCTCTCACCCCGATAACCTGCCTAATGAAGCGAGGACCAAAGGGGCAAACGCGACCTGGGCCGCTAAAAAAGGCAAGGAATTCATTTCTGCGCGTAATATACCTTACGATGACGTGATTATTTCTTGTTTCGACGCCGATACCTGCGTGGATCCCGGGTATTTCGGCTGTCTCACGTATCATTTTATTACCAATCCCCGGCCTCATCAGGCGAGTTATCAACCGATCCCTGTCTATAATAATAATATTTGGCACGCGCCTTCTTTCGCCCGGCTGGTGGAGATAAGCGCTTCGTTCTGTCAAATGATAGAAAGTATGCGTGTAGAGAAATTCGTGACTTTCTCCAGCCACAGCATGAGTTTCAAGACGCTGGTCAAGATAGATTATTGGCCGTTGAACATGGTTTCCGACGATTCTGTGGTTTACTGGAGGGCGTTCCTTTTTTATAACGGGCATTACAGGGTCGTCCCGTTGTATATAACCGTGTCGATGGACGCGGCCTACGGGGATTCTCTCTGGAAGACGGTGAGAATGCAGTATATGCAGAAGCGGAGATGGGCGTGGGGCATCGAGAACTTTCCTTTTCTGGTGACGGGATTCATGAACAATCGTTTTATAAGCTTGCCGCAGAAAATCCGCAAGTCTTTTCAACTGCTGGAAAGTCATATTACCTGGGCGGTTTGGGCGATCATCATTACCCTTATCGCGCCGCTGCCTATTCTGCTGGGGGGAAGTTTCTTTATCCAGATGCCTATAAGTTATAACCTTCCGCGGATAGCCGGTATCCTGTTGAATTGTACTCTTGCAAGCAGCCTGGTTTGGATATTGTTAAGCAGGATCATTCTTCCTCCACGGCCTAAGGGGGTTAAATGGATCAAGAATGTGGTGATGATAGTAGAATGGGTCATAGTCCCGCTGATCATTCTTATTTTGGGGTCTGTTCCGGCGCTTGACGCGCAAACCAGGCTGATGTTCGGTAAATATATGGAGTTTTACGCTACTGAAAAAAAACGCCGGCGCAGCGCATAAAGTCTTGTAAAATATAGTTTTTAGGGTATAATTTTATTTAAGGAGGCCGTAGAATGAAGAATAGACGCAGTATGTTTTTCTGGAAGACCAAGTTCACGCTTTTATTTTTTAATATCGCTTTGCTGGGCATCGCGCTTTTTTGTCTGGCGGTATTCTATGGCCTGGGCAAGATACTCACTGAATATGAATATTCATTGGGCTGGCGTTTAGGCTTTATACTGCTGGAAGTGGGCTTTATGGGTTTCATTTTCAGCATTCTGATCAGTATGTTCATGGTGCTGCACCGCGTTCTGGGGCCCCTGCCCCGCATAGAAAGCACTTTGGAAGATGTCCTTCAGGGGAATCGTTCGTTACGGGTTACCATCAGAAAAAAAGATATGATACACGGATTGGTGGAAAAGATCAACGGGATACTCGCATTGTTGGAGAAGAAATAGTCGGTTATTTTTCGTGAAATCAAACTCCGGAACGGGTATGCTCCGGAGTTTTTTATGTGTTAATGCCCCGGTCGGATATGACGTAAAGCATCGCACGGTGTGACTATGAAGCGTTCTCTGGAAATCCTCTTTTTCGTTCTTGCCGTTGTTGTCCTGATCCTGGTAGTCAAGACAAAAATAATCGCTTTCTATTATAATCAAGCTGAAGGGTACGCGGGGCGCGGTTTGTATGCGCAAGCGGTAGATTCTTACAAGAAATCCATCGCGCTGGATCATTCGCTCATTGCCGCGCACTACAGCCTGGGGAACGCCTATCTGGAATTAGGGATGAAGAAATCAGCGGAGTCCGAATTCCGCCGGTCAATTAGCTTAAAACGCGACTTTGTTCCCGCTTTCGAGGCTCTCGTGCATATGTATTTGCAGGATGATGCTTATCCGCAGGCAATGGAGACGCTGGCGGAAGCGAGATCAGTCTGCCCGGCTGACGGGAAAATAGAAGAACTGTTCGCGTTGGTAAAATTCTCGCATTTGACCGGGTTATTGAAAGAAGGGACGGAAGCGTTTACTTCAGGCAGAAAATCACGGGCATACGAATTATTGAACGAAGCCCTGCTGGTTAATCCGGAATATGTTTTTACTTATTACCTGTTGGGGTATCTATATTTTTCCGAGAGGAATTATCCTCTTGCCAAAGAGATGATGGATAAAACCCTGCGTCTGGATATTAAATTCTATCCGGCTCGTAAGCTGTTGGGGGATATTTACTTCGAAGAGGGGAAATTCAATAACGCGCTCGCCGAATACAACGCCGCTTTGTCCGTGGACAGGAAAGATACCGCGTTATTGAATAGCGCCGCCTTGTCGTATATGAACCTGGAGAAATATGAACAGGCCATTCTTCTTTTGAAAGAAGCGTTACTTATAAATCCGGGCAATGTTAATTTGCAGTATAGTCTGGCGTGTTTATACCGTGACAGCGGACGGTCGCGGGAGGCGGTTTCGGGATACCTGGATGTGATCAGCATGGATACGGCCTTTCCCAACGTGCATAATGACCTGGCTGGGGTATATAAAACCCTTGGACGACCGGAGCTGGCACTTGAAGAATACCGGGAAGGGGTGTTGATCTGTTCGGAAAAACTGGCGGCTAATCCCGATAATCCGTTCTTGTTGTCGGATATGGCGGCGGCGTGCAACGGATCCGGTAAATACGCCGATGCCATGGGTTATATTAATAAGGCGATCGCGGTCAAGGGGGATTATCCGCAGGCGTATCTGATATTGGCGGATATTCATAAAAATCTCGGTAATTTATCAGCGGCGCAGGATGCTTTGCAGAAAGCCGGTCAATTAACCTCCAGGAAATATGTTTTCATAGAAAAGATGCTGGATATAGGCCGGAAACAATTGCCGGAAGCGTCGTCCCCGCAGTAACTCTTTCCACGAAGATGGGAATCGGAAATAATCTAATCCTGCCCATAATATACGACATCATGGGGTTTGTCCTTTAATTCCCTGCAAAGAGGGCAATCGTCGTCAAGGCCTTCTCCGGTGATCTCTCCACGGATCACTTTTTCTTTGCGGCGTTCGATTTCAGCTTTGTCCGGGTGGTCCAGATGCACGATGGTGATCTTTCCCAGACGCGTTATGACGGCGCCCTTACCGTATAAATGTTCATAATATTCGTTACTGCGATATCCGGCCGCGGGATCGGTTTCTTGCATCGGGTCTCCTCCGTGTAAAAGTATAGCGGTTATTTCTTTACCACTGTTTATCCAGGTTCCTGTATTGCACTGTTTCCGCGATGTCCCCGGGCAGGATCGTTTCCCTGGCGGACAAGTCCGCGATGGTGCGGGCTACTTTCAGTATTTTGCTGTAGGCCCTGGCCGATAACCGCAGTTCTTTCATCGCTTTTTCCAGCAGGCCCGCGGCTTCAGCGGAGAGAACGCAGAACTTCTTGATCTGTTTGTTGTTCATTCTGGCGTTTAACAGGATATGTTCGTCTTTGAATCTTTCCGTCTGTATCTTCCTGGACAGGTTTACTCTTTCTTTGATCAACGCTGACGGTTCCCCGTCGCCTTTGCCGGAGAGCTCTTCGAAACTCAATGGCTGCATCTCTATATGGATATCGATGCGGTCCAGCAGCGGGCCGGATATTTTTCCGGCGTAGCGCTCTATCTTCGAAGGTGAACAATGGCAATTCCTGCGCGGATCCGTGTAATATCCGCATGGGCAGGGGTTCATAGCGGCGACGAACATAAATGACGAGGGGAATACGGAACTTCGCGCGGCGCGGGAAACGCAGACATACCCGTCCTCAAGCGGCTGACGGAGAGTTTCCAGGGTGTTGCGGTTGAATTCAGGCAGTTCGTCCATGAAAAGCACTCCGTGATGCGCCAGGCTTATTTCTCCCGGTTTGGGGACGCAGCCGCCGCCTATAAGGGCGGAATCGGAGATGTCGTGGTGGGGGGAGCGGAACGGACGCTGCGCTATGATGCCTTGCGAAGGAGGCAGGCCGGCGGCGGAATAGATCTTGGTGATCTCGAGCGCTTCCGGCAGGCTTAAGTCCGGCATTACGGTGGGTATCCTTTTGGCGAGCATTGTCTTTCCTCCTCCCGGAGGCCCGATCATCAGCAGGTTGTGGCCTCCGGCAACCGCGATCTCGATAGCCCTTTTTGCGAAATGTTGCCCTTTTACTTCCTGAAAATCATGCGCGTAAACGGAATTTCGCGAGAAAATGGCATTTATGTCCTCGGTATAAGGGGTTGACCGCGACGGTTCATTCAACAAGGCGATCGTTTGTTTCAGTGTGCCTGTCGGCCATGCGTTCATGGACGAGATGACCCCGGCTTCCTTTGAGTTCTGCGTTGGGATTATCACGTTATTTGTATTTTCCTTCTCGGAAATACAGATCATTATCGGCAATACCCCCTGTACCGCCCGCAACGAGCCGTCCAGCGACAGTTCACCAAGTATGAAATAATCGTTCAGCGGCCCGGCCGGGATCTGGCCGCTTGCCGCCAGAATGCCCAGCGCTATCGGAAGGTCGAAGCTGGCCCCTTCTTTCTTGATGTCTGAAGGAGCAAGATTTATCGTGATCCTTCCCCTTGGCCATTTATACCCTGAGTTCTTTATGGCCGATTTTACGCGTTCTTTACTTTCCCTGATGGCGATATCGGCCAGCCCTACCAGGTTGATCGACGGCAGTCCTTTGCCTACGTCAATTTCTATTTCGATAAGATAAGCGTCGATGCCGTTAAGCCCGTAACTAAGTGCCTTTGCCAGCATTTGTCCTCCTTTTTTAAACGATTTATTACGCGTGACGGCGCAGGCGGTCCAACTACTGTTAATAGACGGTAGGAATAGCTTAAATCTAACACCTTTTTTATCCTGGTCGCCGGTTTGGAGGAGGGTATGCCAGAAAGTTCTTGCTTTTTACCCGGCGTGTTTATATAATTTTAACAGGAAAATGCCGGAAGGCAGAGAGAGAGCGTATGATAAAACTTCGTAAAGCATTGGTCGCGTTCCTGGTAGGTGCCGGTTTGGTGAGTATTGTCCATTATTCTTTTCTGTTGCAGGAAAAGACCAGGCTGTCGCGCGCGCTTGAGGAGATGAACGCGCGTGTTTCGATCCTGGAAAAAGATAAAGCGCAGATGGTGCAGTCTTTGAACTCAGGCAGGGACGCCTTGAAGAAACTGGATGAAGACAATGCGCGGCTCGGGCAGACGATCCAATCGCAGGGAGAGAATATTTCCGCGTTGACGGCGGAAGTGGAGAGGACGAACGGGAAATTGGAGGAATTGAACTCCAGGTATTCCTTGCTGCGCTGCGAGAATTCCGCTTTAAGATCCCAGTTATTTTTCGTAGTTAAAGAAGAAGAGAAAATGCGTCTTAATATGACTTCCCTGCCTGAATTAAAGAAAGCGATAAGAGAGCTAAAAAAAAAGAAAACTCACGCCTCGGTTCTCCCTGTAATCCATAAACAGAGAATAAATAAGGTTGTCAAAGGGCAGATACTTGAAGGTAATAAAGGGTTTTTGGTAAGAGACGGGAAGCCCACCTTCGCGAAAACCATAAAAATAGAAGTCGTCCCCACTCCGTCCCAATGAGCGAGATCATCCGTCAACTCATTGCAAACAAGATCTTCGTGACCACCGTTTCCGCCTGGATCGTGGCGCAGACCATCAAGGTTACCATGGGAGTCATCCGGGAGAAAAGGATAGATTTTCGCTGGTTTGTGGGCACGGGAGGGATGCCTTCAAGCCACGCGGCAGGCGCTTCTTGCCTGGCGACGGCGGTCGGGCTCTCCTGCAGGTTTGACAGCGTGCTTTTCGCGCTCGCTGCGGCTTTCGCGCTTGTCGTAATGTTCGACGCGCAGGGGGTGCGCAGGGCAACCGGTAAACAGGCGCGCATTCTAAACAAAATAATGGAGGATATCTATTGGCAGGGGAAGATCGATGAGGTGCGGCTCAGGGAATTGGTGGGGCACACCCCTTTGGAAGTCATAGCCGGATGTTTGCTGGGTATTCTTATCGCGGTCGTGACAAAATAGGCGCGGTCGGCTATTCGTTTATATTCTATTCAGCAGGTCACAGTTTGAACGGAGGCAGAAGTGAAGAAATATTTACCGGTGATCATTATCAGCGCGGTTGTTGCCGTTTTGATCTTTTTGGTAGCGGTCAATATGCACGCGAAACGATCCGGCAAAAGTCAGCCTTCCGATAAATCGTCGATTTCGGCCGTTCTCGCGCAGGCGCAGGATCTTGAGAAGAAAGGCGATATTCAGGAAGCCGCAGCCGCTTATCAAAGCCTGATCGTGGATTATCCCAGTTCCCAGGAGGTAGTATCTTGGCAGAAGAAAGCGGATGACTTGAATATCCGGCTGCTTTTTTCCCCGGTCATTACAGAAGGTAGCGCGGCTTACGTTATAAAACCGGGGGACACGCTGATAAAGATAGCCAGGGAGTTCAAGACGACACCGGAATTGATAATGAAAAGCAACAATCTTCCCGGAGATAAGATCATCCCGGGAAGAAAGATCAAGGTATGCGTTGTGCCTTTTAATATTTTCGTGGATAAATCGCAGAATATCCTTATCCTGAAATCGAAAGAAGAAGTTATAAAGACATATGTGGTTTCCACCGGAGCGAATAATTCTTCCCCGGTAGGCACTTTCAAGATCGTCAACAAGATCGTGAAACCGACCTGGTTTAGATCCGGGGCGGTGGTCCCTTCCGGTAGCCCGGATAACGTGCTGGGGACCCGCTGGATGGGATTTGATCTGGCGGGATACGGGATACACGGCACTACCGAACCGGAAAAACTCGGGCAGCAGGTAACCCAGGGGTGTGTGCGTATGTCCAATGCGGAAGTGGAAGAATTATACACATTGATACCGGTCGGAACCGAAGTAGTTATTGTGGATTAAAAGTCCGCTAAGGAGAAAATAATACAGATGAACGGGCTCGCCTTTGAAAAACCGATTATCGAGTTGGAGAAGAAAATAGATGAATTGAAGCTTTTCGCCTCCGAGAAAAAGATAGATTTGTCCTCTGAGTTGAAGAAAATGGAGGAAAAGCTCGAAGCCTTGAAACGCCGCACTTACGGCAACCTGACCCCCTGGCAGAAAGTGCAGATAGCCAGGCATCCGCAGCGTCCATATACGCTGGACTATATTTCTTCGTTAATGACCGACTTTGTGGAATTGCACGGGGACAGGATCTTTGGGGATGATAAAGCGATGATCTGCGGTTTCGCCGTGTTCGAAGGGACGAAAGTAGCTGTTATCGGGCACCAGAAGGGAAGGGATACCAAAGAGAACTTAAAACGCAATTTCGGTTGCGCCCACCCGGAAGGCTACCGTAAGGCGCTGCGTTTAATGCAGATGGCGGAGAAATTCGGTTTACCGGTGATAATTTTCATAGATACTCCCGGAGCTTACCCGGGTATAGGCGCGGAAGAGCGAGGTCAGGCTCAGGCGATAGCGTTGAACTTGCGGGAGATGGTTTGCATCGGCGTGCCGATAATAGCCACTGTTATTGGAGAAGGCGGTTCCGGAGGCGCTTTAGGAATCGGCGTGGCCGATATGGTTTGCGTCTTGGAGAACGCGTATTATTCCGTGATCTCTCCGGAAGGCTGTGCCGCTATACTTTGGAAAGACGGTTTAAAGGCGCCGGATGCCGCTGAAGTGCTGAAATTAACGGCAACGGATTTATTAAAACTGGGCGTAATAGATTGCGTGATCCCCGAACCGATGGGGGGAGCGCACCGCAATCCTCAGGAAACCGCCGCGAATGTCAAACAAGCGGTCGGCGGATACCTTAAAAAGCTTCTTAAACTGGATAAAAAAACGCTTCTTGATTCCAGATATGATAAATTCCGCAAGATAGGAAAGATCCTGGAAGAGAAGAATTAAATTCCAGCCGCGGTAGTGCGCTGTGGCGTTAATTCTTAAGACAGTGCACAGGTCCGTCGGCGTATTAGCGGCGGACAAAGTCTCGCCAAGCTTCCATGACGTTCGGCTCCCGGCTTTCTATCTTCAATAACACGCATTAGAGAACTTCCGTAACAACGTAAAACAGGCCGCGTCCCGCCATAAATAATTCCGCCGTATTGAAATGTAGCCTTTTCCGGCTTGATCTCTGTGATAAATCCTTTCATATGATCACGATTTCACGTTTTTACGCGGATAACGCTGCTGCCCAGAGTTCTTTTTCAAAACATATTCTAAAAAAAAGCAGCTTGATTATAACGCCGACAGCCGTTACTATATGGAATATGGAAACGATCATCCTCTGCGCAGGAAACCGCGGTTATTAAGCCCCGGGGCTCAATGAAGATAACGGCGGGTGTTCATAATGCAGCTAAAATACAATATACATAAGTATGTCTAAAAAGTCAGAGAAGATCCTATCGCTTTATGAAGTCTACGCCTTAAAACGCGGCGGTAATCCCGATAAGCCTTTCGCTCCCGGAGTACTGAATGCCGACCTGGAAGCGCGTTCCTATCAGGAGATGGTGGAAATATTCGAAGACAGGATAAACAGGTGGTATTTCAACGTGGCGGAAGAAATACAGCATAAGATAGCCGATTATAATTTCGCCGTTGTCATACTCTGCAGCACTATTCTGGACCTGATGAGTCAGTATGTTTATGCCGTGCCGGTTTCAGGAGAATCAGTGTTCAAGAAATTCTTCCGGGAGTATCTCGGAGAATACAATTACGTTATAGACCCTCCGATAATCAGCTGTTATTTCAATAAGAGGCGCAAGAAATGGCTTAAAGAGACGATCAAGGATGTCGCGGACGGCTTCTACCATTGCTTTCGCTGCGGTGTGGTGCATTCGGCCGGCATCCTTGAATACGGCCGCATAAGCACGCGTTATCCCGACGAGATCGTCAGGATAGTCGAATGGGGGAACGGGAAAAAGGAGATCAACGTTAATCCGGTGGAGTTCCTGCTGCGTTTAAAAGAGATCTTCGCCGATTATGTGCGCAGGCTGAAGGAAGAAGAGTTCCTGCCCAAGAAAAACTTTATCGAGAAGTTCAGATTGGAATACGGGGTGAATGTTCCGGAGTGATCCCGATGAAGGAGGAGGATATGCGTAAAGATCTGCTTGTGGTGTTGATAGGCAGCCGGGTCAGGAAGGCTCTGCCGGTGCAGGAGATATTGACCAGGTACGGCTGTATCGTGAAAACCAGGCTGGGGATACACGACGCGGGTAAGAACGGGTGTGCCGATACAGGGCTCATTATTCTGGAATTGATCCCCCAGGGACCGCGGATAAAGAAACTAAAAAAAGAGCTGGATGCGCTCCCGGGAGTAAAAGCTCAATTGGTAACTATTTCTGTCTGAAAAACAACCGGTATTATCCTTGACAGGAACGGGATGTTTTTATAAAATATTAATAACGGCCCGATAATATACCGCGCCTGTAGGACGGTAGAACACGGGCCGATATTCCCTTCTGCCGCAGCGCTTATACGTTTTACGCAGTCTGCGAATGAGGGTTTTTTCTTATAAGCTTATGATCTGGGATATCTCCACTGAAATTAAATTCAAATCTGTAATTGCCAGGCTGCCTGTTTTTCACAGACGGATAGCCGAAGAATCCGTGATAAAAAAAGCGCAGAGCAACGCTTTAGAGCGCAAGTCGGCGCGGGTCGAAGAAGCGGACGTAATAAGCGCGTTTTTCAGCGAGGTCCCGCTGGCATTCTACAGTATGATGATCCGTGCTTTGGAGCAGAGCGGATTTGATTACAATAAATACGGGTTCCCTTTGAAGAATGCCGGGCAACGGGTAAATAAATGAAGGTAGCGGTGATCGGGGCCGGCGCGATCGGTGGCCTATGCGCCGCCTATCTTAAGCTTGCCGGTAAAGACGTTACTCTTGTCGTCAGGCCTCCCGGCGTCGGGATTCTGGCGAAAAACGGTTTATCCGTCAGCGGGGTGCGCGGAGAGAGAAATGTCGGCGTCCCGGTTGTCGAGAGAGTGGATTTTCTTCCCGATATATGCATAGTCGCCGTAAAAACCCAGGATATAGAAGAAGCGGCCGCAGGTAATCCTGAAGCTTTACGGGCAGAAACTGTTATTACCACGCAGAACGGACTGCGGGCGGAGGAAATGCTTCTGCGTTATTCCGCTCCGGATAAGATAGTATCCGGCATCGTTATGTTCGGGGCGACTTCTTTCGAACTCGGCAGGGTCGTCCATAACTTTGAAGGCAGTTTTATCATAGGCGGTTATTCCGGCGGCCGCGGGAGGAGTCTTGCCCGTGCGGAAGAATTGTTGTCGGGTGCGTTTCCGGTAAGTCCGGCGGACAATATAAAAGGGATGAAATTATTAAAGGTGTTTCTTAACGCTAATAATTGTATCCCGGCCATACTGGGAACGACTATGCAGGAAGCGTTCAGCGACCTGCGCATCTGCGGGTTAAGCGCAGCCATTTGGAAAGAAGGCTGGCGGGTGGTTATGGATGCCGGACTGAAACCGGAATCACTGCCGGATTTTCCGGTTGAACGCGTTTCCGGACTGACGGCAATGCCTTTAGAAAGGGCAGCCGGTGTTTTTCACGGCATAATGGCCGGATTGAGCAAAGAGCCGCTTTTCGGGTCAATATTGCAAAGTATAAAAAGAGGCCGGACTACAGAAATAGATTATTTAAACGGCGAATTCGTGCGCATTGCCGCCTCGCGGGGAAGCAACGCCGGTCTTAATGAGGTGCTGGTGCGTATGGTGCACGATGTGGAACGCAGCGGCAGATTCTTCGCTAAAGAGGAATTACTCCGTGAGACAGCTTGTTTTTTACAATAACACTTATGATAAAAACCCCATTCCCTAAATTAAAACTGACAGTCTTGAACATATACGGAGAATGTTATCACGGCTATAAACCCGGCGATGAGATCATTCTTGAAGATTTTACTCATCCCCCCGCGTATTTCTGCCTGGGACTGGCGCATGTATTGTTCCCTATTATCTATGCCTTGAGTTTCGGCGCCAGGTTCCCTTTTAGGGATAACCAGCGTTCGTTGCAGGTAACCTGTCCGGACGGCGGAAAAATGGAGTTCAAGGTGGAAATACTGGATAAGTCCGGAGCCGCGGAAACTCTCCCCAAGGACAATAGTTATTCAGGGCCGCACCCTAAGAAAATGACGATAGAAGTGGTTAAATCCAAAGGTAAGTGCACGTATGGATATAAAGTGGGCGATAAATTCGAAACTACCGGCTTAAAATGTATCCCCGGTTTCTGCGGCGCGGCCTTCCATACCGCGTTCCCGGCACTCTTCGCTCTGAACTTCGGGGCGAAGTTCTTCTTTATGAACGATCCCGACGGCATAGACACGGTGACTTGCCCGGACGGGGGAAACATCGTATTTAAAGTTTCCCGCGCGCAGGGGCAGAAAGAGAATACGGCGGAATGAAGAATATTCGCAGGGTAGTGATAACAGGCATAGGCGTGGTCTCCCCGAACGGCATAGGTAAAGATCCCGTCTGGGATGCCATGTCCGGAGGCAAGTCCGCGGTCAGGCTGGTGGATGAGTTCGACGTTTCCATCTTCAACACCAGGATCGCGGCGCAGGTAAGGATTTTGACCCGTTTAAACTGGGATTAAGCCATAGCGACGCCGTGCGCATGGACAGATACGTGCAATTCGCGGTTGTCGCCGCCGATATGGCGGTCAAGGATAGTGGTTTGGATTTTTCCTCTCAGGATGTCGAGCGCTGCGGCGTGTGCCTGGCCAACGCTATTTGCGGCACAAAGTATATGGAGGAGGAATTCGTGCTTGTTACCGACAACGGCAGGAAGCCGATAGATCCTTCCCTTGTCCGTCCTGATCTTTACGATGCCGCTATGTTCAATACCCCCTCCATTGAATTATCCTATAAGTACGGGCTTAAAGGCGTATGTAACACCTTATCCACCGGGTGCACCGCGGGCACGGATTCTTTGGGGTTCGCTCTTGAGAGCATACAGGACGGCGAACACGATATTATGCTGGCGGGAGCGGCCGAGGCCCCGATCACACCCATAACTTTCGGTTCTTTCGACGTAGTGAACGTGCTTTCTTCCAGGAACGACGCCCCGGAAAAGGCCAGCCGTCCTTTCGACGCAAAACGCGACGGCTTTGTCCTTTCCGAAGGGGCGGGTATACTGGTTCTGGAGGAAATGGAGCACGCCTTAAAGAGGAACGCGCGTATTTACGCGGAAGTGGCCGGTTTCGGGACCAGCTGCAACGCTTTTCATATGACAGATCTTCCGGCAGACGGGACCGCTATGGCCAATTGTATACAACTGGCGGTGAAAGACGCCGGGATCAAACCGCGTGATGTGGGCTATATCAACGCGCACGGTTCCTCCACCAGGATGAACGATATCTTCGAGACAAGCGCTTATAAAATGGTTTTCGGAGATTACGCGTATAAACTCCCGATGAGCTCCTTGAAATCGATGATCGGGCATCCTTTGGCCGCCGCCAATGCCATAGAACTGGCGGTCTGCTCCATGATTTTCGAGAAGAATATTCTTCCTCCGACGATCAACCAGGAGGAACGGGATCCGCTTTGCGATCTGGATTATATACCGAATCAGGCGCGGCAGAAGAAAGTCGACGTGATACTCAAGACCAGCAGCGGTTTTTCCGGCATACATTCGTCGCTGGTCCTACGCAGGTTCGAGGGATAGAATGAAAAGCATCGCTGTTACAGGAATAGGCGTGGTTGCCCCTTCCGGCATAGGCAGGAGGCAGTTCTGGGCGAATATCAAGTCCGGGAGGTCTTTCGTCAGAGAGATAACGCGTTTCGACGCTTCCAAGTATCCTTCCCGCATCGCGGGGCAGATAGATGATCTAGATAAATACAGCCATGTGTCGGAAAGGCTGTTGAAAAAAATAGACGCGTTTTCCCATATGGCCCTGGTTGCTTCCGAACTGGCCTTGCAGGAAGCAGGCATAGACATAAAAAAAGAGGATCCGGACCGGGTGGGGATCTTTCTGGGCAACGCCATCGGCGGCTGGCTGTATGCGGAAACCGAATTGCGCGATCTCTATCTGGAAGGAAGAGAAGGCGTGTCCCCTTATATGGCGTCCGCGTGGTTCCCGGCCGCTCCCCAGGGACAAGTTTCCATTTATTACGGGATAAAAGGTTTCAGTAAAACGGTGGTGGCGGACAGGGCCGGTTCTTTGATGGCCATCGGTTACGCCCGTAAAACCCTTTCCAAAGAAAAACTTGATATTATCCTCGCCGGCGGCATGGAAGCACCCGTTACGCCTTACGCGCTGCTTTGCTGTAATACTTACGGCGGTATCTGCACGGAGAATAAGGATCCGGCCGCGGCATACCGTCCGTTCGACAAGAGCAGGGCCGGATTTGTAGTCGGAGAGGGCGCCGCCATCATGGTTATGGAAGAACTTGAACGCGCCAGGCAAAGAGGCGCGAAAGTGATGGGGACGATAACCGGATACGGCACCAGCTGCGACGGAGTGGACAGGATAAATCCGGACAACTCCGGTTTACAGTTGAGCCGGGCCATAAAAACAGCGCTTCAGGATGCCGGTATCTGTCCTGCGGATATAGATTATATAAGCTTAGACGGGATGGCGGACGACGCCTGGGATTACGGGGAAGCGGACGCCATCAAGAGGGTTTTCGGCGCCAAGGCCGGGGATATCCCGGTGAGTTGCCCGAAGTCGATGTTCGGCAACCTGCTGGGCGCTTCCGGGGCTTTGGATGTGATCATCGCCCTGCTTGCTATGGAGCACTCGTTGATCCCGCCCACATTGAATTTAAATGACCCTGATCCCGCATGGTTGAATTATGTTAAAGATAAAGCGTTGGAGAGAAGAGTGGATAAGGCCCTGGTCATTTCCCGCGGCAGGGGGGGGATCAATTCAGCGTTGGTCATAGAAAGAGCATAAGCACATTCTTTAGATAAGGAGGCTTACCGTGAAGATAATGTTTGTAATGCCGAAAGTCGGGTCATGGGCTACACATGGAAAACATATCGGACCGAACCAGCTTTACGCGCATTGGGCGGCGTATGTAAGGGAAAAAGGATATTCCGACCTGGAAGTGCTCGATTGTAAGGCGTTGGACATAGAGACGGAAGAAATGCTGGCGAAGATCAAAAAGAGCAATCCCGACCTGTTGGTGCTGGGTGATATGCTGCATTCTTACGGCGGGTATGGGATCATCGCCCATTTTAATCAGGCGGCGCGGCTGATCAAGGAAGCCCTTCCCAGGGTAAAGATCGTGTTCGGCGGCCTGTGGTATTCCGCCATGCCGGTGCCGACGCTTGAAGATAACCCCGCGGTTGATTTCGTGGTGATGGGAGAGGAAGAGTCTTTCTATGACCTGGTCGACGCTATCGCCAAAAACAAGGATATTAAAGGTGTGGCCGGTGTTACATCGCGCGCAGGCGGCGAGATAATCATGGGGCCGCACAAAAAGCTGCTTGAAGATCTGGACAGCCTGCCCTTGCCGGCCTACGACCTGTTCCCTATGGATAAATACGTTGGGCACACGTATTGGAAACCGTTCGTGGAAATGGTCACTTCCAGAGGATGCCCTTCAGCCTGCACATTCTGTTATGAATGGGATCAGTATGATCCCCGGTCGCCTTCCGATTTCCTGAAATGGCGCGCCAAGTCCCCGGAACGCGTGATAGAAGAACTGGAGTTGTTACACAAGAAATACGGGGTTAAGGTCGTGGTGATCCAGGACGACAATTTTAACGTGAACCCGGAGCGTGTAAAGAAATTCTGCGAACTGAAACTTCAGAAAGAGATCCCGGTAAAATGGGTCTCTTTAGGCAGGGCGGTCGACTGGGTGAACTGCGAGGAAATATTGCCGTTGATGAAGAAGTCGGGGCTATTCACCGGGGTGTTCGGCATCGAAGTCACTACCCCCGATGAACTGAAGAAGATAGCCAAAGGTATCACTATAGCCCAGATCAAGAAAACCATAGAAATACTGCGCCGTAACGAGATCGCCGTGGTCGCCGATATAATGATGGGATTCGACTACGACGACGAGAAAATAATCAAGCAGAGGTATGAATTCACCGATGAAGTGGATCCGGACATCCTCTGGATAGGTTATGTGACCCCCGCGCCGAATTCTCCGATGTGGCGGATCGCGCTTAAAAATAACTGGATAGATCCGCGGAAGATAAATTTCAGTCAGTGGGACTTCCTGCACCCAGTGATCCCGACGGATCATCTCAGCAAAGAGGATGTGGGCAGGCTGGGATCGTGGTGTATGCGTGAATTCTTCTCTAAACCGGGGAGGATCAACAGGATCATGGAAAGCGACTTCGATATCCTGGCCAAATTGTGTTTCCAGGACGTTATGGCAGGCGTGGGAAAATGGGAGGCCGGTGCCACAAAAGGCGAAGTGCATATTTGAAGGCAGGGAAGGAAGTGTTATGGATACTAAAGACAGGATAAAGAAAGTGTTTGTTGATCTTTTGCGGCTCAAGCCCGGGGAATTGAAAGAGGGTGTGAAACTTTACGACAGCATAGGCGTGGACTCCACCGAAATGGTGGAGGCGGTGATCGCCCTGGAGAAGGAATTCCGGGTTAAACTCAGCCTCAAGGAGATAACGAAGTTCTCTACTTTGGAGGATATCGAGAAAGTAATATCCGCCAAGAGCGCATAACGATGAGAATCGTAGACCTTAGCATCCCGATCGATGACCGTGCCCCGGAAGCGCACCCTTTCTGGATAGAGAGACTTGGCCATAAAAAGGGAGTGGAGCATTTGAACTGGGTGATGATGAAGAAGAGCCTTAGCGGTAAACTGGCTTTTCTTTTAGGCCGCAGGATCATTAAGCCGGGAGCGCTTCCCGACGGTGAATTCCTCTCTTTGGAGACCGTGCATGCCCCGGTGCATACCGGCACTCACCTCGATTTCACCTTCCATTACGGCACTGCTTCTGAAGGAAAACCGTCGCGTTATTCGGACGAGATCCCCCTGGAATGGTGTTTCTCCGAGGGGATAGTGCTGGATTTTACCGGTAAGGAGCCGGGAGGGGCCATCACGCGCGAAGATATGCGGACGGCACTGGATAAGGCCGGCTGCGGTCTTAAACCGGGCGTTATCGTACTCTTAAGGACCGGAGCCGATAAGTATTTCGGCTCTGTTGAATACCTTCATCGTTATCCGGGAGTCAGCCCGCAGGCTATTGAATTCCTGATTGAACAGGGAGTAAAAATCATAGGCATAGATACCCTGGGGTTTGACCGGCCGTATAAATATATGATGGCGGATTTTATCCGCACGGGTGACGCGGGAATGCTCTGGCCGGCGCATTTTTACGGACGGAAAAAAGAATACGCGCATATAGAAAGACTTTCCAATCTGGATAAACTGCCGGCTTGCGGTTTCAAAGTCGCGTGCTTCCCGGTGAAGATCCGCAATACCGGAGCCGCGTGGGCAAGAGTGGTGGCGATACTTGAAGATTAGGAAAGGTACTGCTCCGCATGAAGCTGCGCAGGATGTTTCGCAGGATAAATTTGCCTGCCACGGATTAAATATTCTCCTGTTGTAAGTACAAGTGGGATTTTTGTTCTTGTTATGATAATAGCGGGAAACTCATTGTCCCGATCGCAAACGCTGCGTAAATCTCTATAGGGAGATTTACTTGCAGCTCTCGGGATCAATTCGCGCAAATAACTTATGTTCGCGCCTTACGGGCGCTCCATAAGTTATGCGCTCATTGAGGAGGCTGTAAAATGGGGCATACGGTTAATTCCATAATCATCGACGCGCCGTACGATAAAGTATTCGATATTTCCAACGACATCCCGCGCTGGACGGAATTATTCGGCGGGGAATACAGCAAGGCGGAGATAGTAAACAGGGAAGGCGACAGGATCACCTTCAGGCTCACAGATGATGAAGGGAAAAGCTGGACTTCCTGGCGGTTATTGATGAAGGAACAGGGTTTTGCTTATGCGGAAAGGCAGGAACCGCAGTTCCCTTTCAAATATATGAAGATCATTTGGCTGTATACCAGCAAGCCTCAGGGGATCGAATTAAGCTGGATACAGCATTTCGAAATGGATCCGGCGGCTAAATTCAACGATACCCAAGTCGAGGGGTTCATTAATACACATTCCAAAGAGAATCTGCAGATATTCAAGAAAGTGATCGAAAAAGAATCAGGAAAGTGAGAAGCGGATTATTCGTTCTCCTTTGCGCCGGCGGGGCGGTCCTTTCGTTCAATGTGGCCGCAGCTGCCGCATTGATCCCTTCTATTGCCTCTGAATTCACGCTATCCCAGTTCACCGCGGGAAAGATCATCTGGCTGTATATGCTGCCTTACGGCATATCCGCTTTGTTTTACGGGCCGTTGATACGCAGCTACGGCCCAAAAAAGATAGAATCCGCCTGCCTTTTTATCTTTTCTTTAGCCAATCTTATCGCCGCCTTGTGTCAGTCGTTCGATCAATTATGTATGGCGAGGTTATTGGCCGGGATTTCCGGTGCATCCATCACGCCTTTGGCAATTATTATGGTGTCCCGCCGCGCTCCCAGGGAAGAAAGAGGGAAATATATAGGTTTGTTTTTCAGCAGTACCTTTGTTTCTTCCCTGGCAGGATTGTTCTTAAGCGGAATTTTACCGTGGCGCAGTATTTTTCTTATTCCGGCGATCGCCGGCTTCGCGCTCCTGGCCCCCGTATGCTTATATTTACCGGAAGGATCGCCGGGCAGGGAAAGATTCCGGATGGGATATTTTATCGTATTGAAATATAAGAGAGTTTCCGGGATATGCGTTTATATTGCCGTGATCAGTTTTCTATATCACGGCGTACAGCAATGGCTGGGGGTTTATTTTTCAAGCGCGTTACACCTGCGCCAGTTAGAAATAAGTTTTCTGATGACGTTGACCGGACTAAGCGGCATTCCCGGAGAAGCATTGGGAGGCAGGTTTTCCGACCATGCCGGCAGGCGCAGCGCGGCCAACTCCGGGGTATTATTAATGACGGCGGGCCTTTTTATTCTCGCTTTGTATCCCGGCACCGTGTTGTTGAGCGTGAGTATGCTTATTTGGGGGTTTGGCTGGGCCTTTAACCATGCCGGAGTCTCTACTTTATTGGCGGATCTGCCTCCATCGGTATTGAATGAAGCGGCCGGTCTTAACAGCAGTCTGCGTTTTCTTTCAGGAGGGGCCGGCGTCCTGGCAGGAGATTTGCTCTTGCGCAGAAGCTTTATAGCCGGGTTTCTCTTCTTCGGTACAGCATTATTGATCTTTGTTTCTATGTCTTACAAACTGTTGCGAGAAAAGAAAATTCCCGCGATTTATACCTGACCGGTAATCGCTCGCGGTATAGTTTTTACTCTTGCGGAAATAAGGATACCGCTGATCAGCCACCAGATGAAGGATACTTGAGGAAGGAAGAAAGTGAAATCGGTAAGATTATGCACCAGGAAAACCGCCCAGGAGCAAAAAATAAGCGAATAAAGGTTGTCACCGGTGCTGCGTATGTATTTGCAGGCTTTCCATCCCGTATCGATAACGAACCATAAAAAAGCGGATAGACCCGGGATGCCCAGTTCGCACCAGAGTTGCAGGAAAAGATTGTGGGCGAAAGAAGAAATAGAACCCGTGCAGTTGCCGGGGCCGGTGCCTAAGACCGGAGAGGTTTTAATAATGGATATTATCTCTTTCCAGTAGATGAGGCGGGCCTGGAATGAGAATAAGGGGGATTGGTTACCCGTTGTCGCGCGTAAAATGAAAACAGCCGCTGCCAGGGCGAAAAGACTGAATAACACGGATAGAGAGTGTTTTTTCAGCTTGTGCCTTGACAGAGCGAAAAAGAGTATTGCTCCGCAGAAAAGAGAAAATATCGCTCCCAGGGATTTTGTCAGCAAAAGCGCTGGAATCATCATCAGCAGCGGCAACCAAGCGGTTTCCCTGCGGAGTAAGCGTAAAGGTATGACGATTGCCAGGAAGCCGCCAAGGGCGTTAGCTGTCACGAAAGGCGCGAAGATGCGCCTGGATCCTATGTAATCGCGAGCGATACTCGAGTTTATTCCATTGGCGGTAAGATATTCCGATAAATGCCGGAATCCGTAAAAGTATTGATATAAAGATAGAACCGCTATTCCCGTGCCGGCGGCGGTAATTACCTCAAGCATCGTTAATGATCTTGGCCGATCCATCATCGACGCCAGCAGATACGCGGAGAAACAGGCCAGTTGGTTTATAATCAGGTTAATGCCGTTTACATTTCCGATAAGCGCCGAGGGAAGCATCGTAATGGTGAGTATCGCGGCTGGTAAGAAATAAGTGAGCCCATCTCCCGGACTTTCGCGTTTATTCAGCAGCAAACGGCATAATAATACGCATAAACAAATCAACAGCAAGTTAAGATATATCTCTCCTGCCGCGGGAAATGCCTCGGGAGAAATGAAAGGCCTTAAAAAGATTAATGTTAGGAATGCCGTAGTCATTATGTTATAATTTTAGAACAAAAGTATATATGTGTCAAAGTTTTAAAACCGGGATTGGCATCGAGAATCCCGGTTAAAGTAATGATCCATACGGTATTATAGAATGCCCTCTTTGCCTAAACTGATGGTTTTTAGTTCCGGCGCCTGTATGTATGGCGCGGAAAAAGGGTTGATAAATCTTTGCGCCGCCCTGGATGACCGGTTTGAGATCACCGTAATATTGCCGGATAACGGTCCGCTGGCGGAGATACTGAAAAAACGCGGATACCGGGTAAGGCGGCATCCGCTCGCAGTCCTATCTTCCGGTCAGTCTCTTCCCCGAATGGCCCGGTATTTATTACTGTCCTCGGTCAATACATTGTATACTGTGATTTACGCTGTCTTATGCGGCTATGACTGTATTGTGGCCAACACGTTGTTGTTATTGCCGCCGTTGCTTGCTGCCCGGTTATGCGGGAAGAAACATATCTGGTTCTTTAGGGAATACACCCCGTCTTTTCGCGTCAATCGTTTTTTATCCCGGTTAGCATTGATCTTCTCCGACAGGATAATTTGTATGTCCGAGAACATAAGAGAGGAAATGTTCGGCGACATGGAATGGGGAGGGGAAAAGACGGCGGTGATCCACGAACCCTTACCGTTCTTCTCCGCGCGACAGGCCCGTCCGGAACCCTTGCGCCGGGAGCTCGCTATTACTCGGTCGGAGGTAATTATATTGTTGCCGGCCAGAATACACCCCTCTAAAGGGCAACTGGAGTTCCTACGCGATTACGCGGGAATATTGAGAAAGCACGAGGTTATGGTTTTAATGGCCGGAGATTGTTCTGCCGCCGTTCCCAGAAGCGTAGTTTATATGGAGGAGATCAGGCGGTTTATAAACAAGGGCGGACTGAAAGATCGTGTTACCCTGCTGGGTTTCCGGGAAGACATAGATACGTTGTTGCGCTTTGCGATATTTGCGTTTTTCCGATTTTGAGGAATGAACCGTTCGGAATAGCTTTCCAGGAGGCATTGTCTTGCGGGAAACGGACGTTGTATTATTCCAGTAAGGGACTTGAAGAAGCCGCCTCTTTCTTTAACGGACATAAAGCGGTTAAATTGGACTCTGTTTCTTTAGAGTTAGCGATAACTTCCGCTTTGTCTTTGCGCGCTGCGGTTGCCCCGGATTACGAAGGACGCGCGATCGTTTCCAGTCGTATTTACCGTGAAGGCATCCTGCGTATTGTTACCAGCGGGAGTCGGCGCTCATAATATCCGTTTAAGACCTTTTTTTACTTGACAATTCATCCCGCTTATGTTAAAAAATTAACAATAAATACTTAAAATAAAAACGGAGGATTACCGGGAAAACCAAAGATCGATTCATGAAGGGCTCTTGCAAAGTAGGAGCCCTTATTTTTTATACCACCTTCTAATTTTCTATGAAAAAAGTAGGATTAACTTACGATTTAAAGACTGATTACGAATTCAGGGAGGGCGATCCCCCGGACGCTAACGCGGAGTTCGACCATCCTTCCACGATAGACGTTTTGGTCAAAGCCATTGAGTCACAGGGATATAAAGTCGAGAAGATCGGCAATGTATCTTCTTTGTTGGAAAGAAGGAACGATCTCGACGTGGATATAGTTTTCAATATTTCGGAAGGCGCGCAGGGCAGGAACCGGGAGTCTCAGGTGCCGATGCTGCTTGAAATATCCGGGATCCCCTATGTGGGCGCGGATGCCTTGACCTTAGGCTTGACGCTGGATAAGGTCATGGCCAAGAAGATCTTCATGGCCGACGGGATTCCGACCCCCAATTCAATAGAGATCAAAGATCCGGCATCCATATTGGAGATAGACCATTTGCGTTTCCCGTTGATCGTGAAACCGAGGTTTGAAGGTTCTTCAAAAGGCTTGAGCGAAAGTTCCCGGGTGGAGAATCCTGAGGAACTCAAGAAACAGGCCGAATATATCCTGAATACTTATCATCAGCCGGCGCTGGTGGAAGAATTCGTTTCCGGGCAGGAATTTACCGTGGCCGTTGTAGGCAACGATCCGGTGGAAGTTCTGCCGGCCGTTCAGGTAAAGATAGACGGCAGGGTGAAATTGAACAATAAATTCTATACTTTCAGCAGGATCGCTTCCGACAGGGTGGAGTATATCTGCCCGGCGCGCATCAGCCAGGAACTTGAGAAAGAGCTCGGGGAATTGGCGTTAAAGACTTATATGGCAGTGGATTGTCGCGATTTCGGGAGGGTGGATTTCCGCGTAGACCCTGCCGGCCGTCCTTTCGTCCTGGAAATTAATCCGTTGCCTTCATTGTCCACGGCCGATGTTTTTCCCCTTGTGGCGGAAGCCAGCGGGATTTCTTACGAACAGATCGTGGGAAAGATACTTAGTGTCGCCTTGAAAAGGTATGGTCTGGAATAATATGGATATCGCACTGACGTATAATTTGAAGGAAAAAGACGAGTCGAAACCGCCGGACTATTTTTCCGAGTTTGATTCGCAGGAAACCATAGACGCGATCACCTCCGCCCTCCGGAAAAAAGGCCACAATGTCCTCCCAATAGAAGCAGGCAGTTCCAATCTTTTATCATATTTCAGAAAGAACCGCGTCGATATGGTGTTTAATATCGCTGAAGGACGCTCCGGAAGGTACCGTGAATCGGAAATTCCGGCTATCCTCGACTGCCTGAATATACCATACACCGGTTCCGGCACGTTCGCGTTGGCGCTGGCTTTAAATAAATCAGCTACCAAGAAGATACTTAAAGCGGAAGATATACCCACCCCGCGTTCGCAGTTGTTCTCCCGCGGTAATGAGAAAGTGGATCCGGCGTTGAAATTCCCGTTGATCGTTAAACCGAACTTCGAGGGTTCCGCTAAAGGCATAGCTTCTTCCAATGTTGTCGCTACGCTGGAAGAATTATACGCGAGGGTCAAGGAATTGAATAAGATCTACAAGCAACCCATTCTCGCCGAAGAATTCATAAACGGCAAGGAACTCACCGTTGGTGTGCTGGAGAACGGGAGCACGATAATCCTGCCGATACTTGAGATAGACTTTTCGGAATGCTCCGGCAGCGGAGAATTTTTTTATTCCTGGAAAATGAAAGAATTCCAGGGCAATAAGGAAATGGGGCTCCTCCCGCATTTTTATTGTCCGGCCAGGCTTGATAAAAACACGGAACGTTTAGTGAAAGAGACCGCTTTGAAAACTCACCGTGCGGTAGGCTGTTTCGATATATCCCGTACGGATATCAGGTTGAGCGAGGACGGCGTGCCTTATGTCCTGGAGATCAACCCTTTACCCGGATTAAACCCTAAGGATTCCAACTTTCCGATCATGGCATACGCAGCCGGTATGCAGTATGAAGATTTGATTGAAACGATCTTACTGGGCGCCTTTAAAAGAAGGAGAGGGTAAATTGGAGAATATAATACTGGCAGAGCAGCAAAAACAACAGCCGGAACCGCAGATACGTTCTCTGAGAAGGCCTAGGGATTATCAGCAAATACCGCTTTTTAAGGATGTCAACCCCCTTGATTGGGAAGACTGGCATTGGCAGATGAGAAAACGCGTGCGTTCCAGCGATGAACTCGCGCAGATAATAAAGCTGAGCAATGAAGAAGAGGAAGCCATACGTAAAGCGAACGGCAGGCTCTCAATGGCCATCACTCCCTATTGGGCGGCTCTGATGGACCCGGAAGACCCAGCTTGCCCTTTACGCAGGCAGGCCGTGCCCGTGGCGCAGGAATATTCCGTGGGGCCTCATGAAATGGTCGATCCCTGCGCCGAAGACAGGGATTCGCCCGCTCCTCATTTGGTGCACAGGTATCCGGACAGGGTTCTATTATTGGCTACCGACCATTGCGCGATGTATTGCCGGCATTGTACCAGGCGCAGGCTGGTAGGGGAACATGATAGTACCCAGGAAAGCAGCTGCGGGGAAAGCAAATTCGACGCGGCGATCGAGTATATAAAATCAAACCGTAAAATAAGGGATGTTTTGATCTCCGGCGGTGACCCTTTGACCATGGAAGATGAGCAGATCGAGGATCTCCTGAAAAGGATCCGTGCCATATCCCATGTGGAATTCCTGCGGATAGGCAGCAGGGTCCCTGTGACGCTGCCCCAGCGTATTACGGCTAAATTGGTCAGTATCCTTAAGAAATACAATCCGTTATGGATGAGCATACATTTTAACCATCCTAAAGAAATAACCAAAAGATGCCGCATTGCCTGTGAAATGCTCGCTGATTCGGGAATTCCCTTGGGCAGTCAGAGTGTATTGCTGAAAGGTATCAATGACCGGCCTTACATAATGCGGCGGCTTATGCAGGAACTGCTGCAGATAAGGGTAAGGCCGTATTATATCTATCAATGCGACCCTGTAAGAGGAACTCAGCATTTCCGGACACCGGTAGCTACCGGCATCAATATAATGGAAAAACTGCGGGGGCATACTTCCGGTTACGCCGTCCCCACTTACGTGATCGACGGCCCGGGCGGCGGGGGGAAGATCCCTGTAAGTCCCACATACATACTTTCCCAAGCCAGGGGTAAATATGTCCTGCGTAACTATAAGGGGAAGATATATACGTATCTTGAGTAATATTATTCAAGGATTCACGCAATCCATAAGCGTTTTTATCGCAGGAATAGCCATATTATTCCTGATGAACGGTTGTTCCCACCGCAATAAGCCTGTCCCCGTTGAATCCGTGAACATAGTGGCTGTGGTCAACGGCATCGTTGTCACCGATGCGGACCTTCAGTTCGAAGTCGAATATTACAATACAGGATTGCTTGAGCATGACCCCGCAGGTATCCATACGTTATCAGGTAAAGCGGATTACTTGAAAGAAGAGATAGTCCAACGCCTTCTTCTTTATCAGGAAGCGGTAAAGCGCGGGCTGGATAAGAGCGAGAAGTTCAAGCGGTTGATGGAGAAAAACCGGCAGGAAACACTCGCTTTACTGCTTATAAACGAAGAAACCGGTATTCTTCAGACCAGCGAGGAAGAGGCCGATAAATATTACCGTGATTATCAGTTAAAGCTCTCCAATTTGGAGGAAAGGCATATTCGGGAGATATTGCTGCCTACCGAGAAAGAGGCTCAGGATATTTTGATCCGTTTATTGCAGGGAGAGGATTTCGCAGTGCTGGCTGAAGCATATTCCAAAGCAGACAGCAGGAGCAACGGCGGGGACGCCGGATTTCTAAAAAAGGGAAAACGTGCTCCGGCATTCGATAAAGCCGTATTCTCCCCGGATCTGCGCGAAGGTAATATCAGCAGCGTATTCTTCTCTCCGGAAGGATATTTTATTGTCAAAGTGGAGGATATTCGCCGTTTTCAGGGCAGACCTTTGGAAGATATGCGCGGAGAGATAGGGAATAAGCTATTAAGAGAGAAGAAACAGGATAAGATTGAGAAACTACTGCTGGATCTACGAAATAATTCCAGCCTGGAAATTCACGAAGGCAGCATTAAATAGAATTCCACGGGTTCCAGGCCCGTGGAATTTTTTAGAATGAATGTTTCAACCCGTTAACTCTGCCGCCGCCGGTTAAGCTATAAAAACACCAGTTTCAGGCAACCGGACCGGCCTTGAGCCGGGATCATAATGCGAAGCACGTATTAAATACCTAATTCTTCCGTTCCGACTATCTTTACTTTCGCGTTATCTTTAAGTTCCCCCTGTGTTTCAATTACGATCAGATCGTCCACTCCCAAGCCCTGGGATACCTGCACGTAATCGTTGGTTGCGTATCCCTGGACCACCCTGCGTATTTGCACGACGCCGGTTTGTATCCCGTCTTCACCAGTCCGCAGAGTGGCTTTAGGCACCACAGGGACGAGTATTTTTCCGCCGCCGGCCTGCATTATACTGGAAGTGGGAATGATCAATACCTGCTTTAGATCGGCGATGCTTATTTCCGCCCTGCTGAACATCCCCGGCATCAGCATCCCGGCTTTGTTATCCACTTTTATCTTCGCGGTCAAGGTTCTGCTCTTTCCTTCGATGATCGGATAGACGCTGTCCACCGTTCCTTCAAAGGCCAGATTAGGGTAAGCGTCCACATATATACTGGCTGTCTGTCCAAGCCGGACCTTGTTTATATCCCTTTCGACAATGCCCACTTCAATATATACTTCACTTATTTCAAGCAATGTCGCCATTTTATCCTGGGAAGTGACGAATTCTCCCTCTTCCGCTTCTCTGGGGCCCATGAGGCCTTCTTTATTGGCATAAAGGAATACTTTGCGAAAATCATTCTTTGCCAGGTCTTCTTCCGCCTTGGCTGTGTCCACCTGGGCTTTTGCGCTTCTGGCATCCAGAGCCGCCTCTTCCATTTTGGATTTTATGATCGCCCCGACTTCGAACAATTTCTGGTTTATTTCGTATTTCTTCAAAGAAGATTCATATGCCGCCTGTGCGGAAATAAATTTATTCCGGGCATACTTTAGTTTCAATTTGGCGTCATCCGGGACCAGATAAGCTATTAACGCGCCCTTCTTTATTTTTTCGCCTTCTCTGAAGTATATCTTTTTGATCACTCCCGGGACCTCAAACTTTAATTCCACTTCCGTCTTGCCTTTTACCGTGCCCATTACCGGCAGAAAGTCGCGGAAATCGGTAGGTTTCATTTTAAATACCCGCACCATGATCGGGGAGGGTTCGGATGGCGCTTGCGGCTGCTCAGGTTGATCTCCCTGCGCCGGCTGCGGGGATTTATTCTGCTCCGTGTCTGAACCGGATGAAGCTTGCGGCTGCGCCGGCTGGTCCTTTTTTACTTTACTGAGCAGGTTTTGAATAAAAGGGGTTTTTTGCGTGGAAAGCTTGATCCCTGTCTGGTAGACTCCCCACATTACAAAAGCCAGCACTAAAATAAGTAAGAGTTTTAATAATTTAGAGCCCATATTTATTTGCCCCTCCTATCGTTTAACCAACCAGAGATCGCGGAATATAAGATAAACACAGGGTATTACTAAAAGAGTGAGAAAAGTCGATACTGCAAGGCCGCCGATAACGGTAATTGCCAGCGGCGACCACAGGTTAGCCGATTCGCTTTTATCCAAAGCCATAGGAATAAGCCCTAGAATTGTGGTCAGGGAAGTCATCATGATCGGTCTTAACCTGTCAAAGGAAGCGTCGATCACCGCCTTTTTAGCGCCGCCCTTTTGGGAGTATTTATCCTTAAAAGTCCTCCTCAGGAAATTGATACGGTCGATAAGTATGATCGCGTTGTTGACGACTATCCCGCCGAGCATTATCGCCCCGATAAGCACCCCTGTTCCCACGGGTTTGTCTGCCAGCCGCAGGGCGGTAACGGCGCCGATAGCCGCCATCGGAACGGTGGATAGAATGATCAGAGGTTCAGTAAGGGATTCAAAGAGCCCCGCGAGTATCATATAAACCAGCACAAGGCTGATCACGAGCGCCCAGTAAAGTTCCTTCTGATTTTGTATCATTTTATCATAATTCCCGCCGAATTGCCAAAAATAATCTTTAGGGAGTTTTAAATCTTTCAGCGCCTCTTTTACTTTGATCGCGGCCGTTCCCAGAGCAATGCCTCCGGTATTGGCGCTGACCTGGACCATGCGCGACTTATTTTTCCTCCAGACTTCGCTAGGACCGTATTCGTCTTTAAAAGTCGCCAATTGATGCAGGAAGATCATATCTCCGTAAGGAGTGACCAGGCTTATTCTGCGCAGGTCGTCGCGGGTGTGCCGGAATTCTTCGCCGATACGGACGATAGTTTCCGTCTCTTCGGATTTTGCGGCCGTGTCCTGAATGGCGTTGTTCAGATTATTATTAGAGTTGAAATGCCAGTCCGGATTAAAATTCTGGCTGCTGGTTTTTATCAATGGCTCGCGGGTGCCGCGGAAACGGGTAGCAACCAAACCGCGCATATGCGTGTGCAGGGCCAGGGATACATCCTCGGTGGTAAAGCCGAACATAGCCGCTTCGCGTTTATCCAGGATAAGCTGTATCTCCGGGCGGCCTTCACGCATGCGTATCTTTGTGTCGGTGAATTTGGGTATGGTCTGTAATCGTTGCGCTACCTGTATGGCAAGGCTTTTTAAGACTTCATAATCATAACCGTATAACTCCAGCAATATTTCTTTTGTCCCCACTTCCTGGGGTTCTTCGTAATAAACGAACGCTCTGTGCGTCTGGTAGAACTTTTCCGTATACGGACGCAGCACATTCATGAATTCCGCGGTGGATTTTTTCCGTTCCGCCAGCGGTTTCAACTCCACGAATATCTTGCCGGACCATGGCTCGATCTTAGATGTCGCGTTCTTTACCTCCGGCATTTTCGCCACGTAGGATTCTATGCTGGCCACGATCTTATCGGTTATTTCTATCTTGGTGCCGGTAGGCATTTCCACGAATACGGTGAATTTATTCTGTTCCGCAATGCCGATAAATTCCTGCTCGAGTTTTGAGGCTTCCTGGATGATCCGTAACGAGGCCATTATTACCAGGAAAACGATCAGATAACGGAAGAATAACGTTAGAGAGACGATGATCTTGTATATTTTACCGAAAAGCCCTACTCTGGAAACGCCGTCTGTGTTTTCGGCGCCCTGGACAGTTTTTTCCGGTGGCTCTGCCTTTTTCTCTTCCTCTAAAATAGCTTCCGGCAGTTCCTGCGGCAGTCTGGGGTCTTTTAATTTCAGGCGCGACGCCAGCAGAGGTATCAAGGTTACCGCGGTGAACAATGACGCCAGCAGGGAATAGGTAATGGTCAGGGCGATGCCGCTGTAAAGAAGTTTGATCTCGGGATTGATGAAGAATAGCGGCAGGAAGACCACGATGGTGGTAAATGTCGAAGCGACTATTGCCAGGAACATTTCTTCGCTGGCTTCGATCGCCAGGCATTTTTGTATTTCCTTCATCGGCATACCTTCCGGGAACCTTCCGGGGGAAAATATGAATTCGTCGCGTTTCTTAAAGGTATTATCGAGGACCACGATAGCATTATCCACCAGCATGCCCACGCCTAACGCCAGTCCGCTTAAAGTCATTACATTAAGGGTCAGCTTTGAGAAATACATCAGGCAGAAAGTGACTATTACGGATAAAGGGATGCTCGAACTGATGATGAATACCAGGCGTATGTCCCAAAGAAATATAAAAAGGATAAGGCTGGCAAGCAGCGCCCCGATCAGGAGCGAAGAATTAACCTGATTAACCGCCTGTTGTATTATATCGGCTTGATTGGAGATTATGGAAACCTGGATATCTTTTTCAAGGTTCCGTTTTAGCGCTTCCACTTCGCGGTTGACGTCTTTGGATATTTGCACCGTATTTGCCAGCGATTCTTTCTGAACATAGATTGAGATAACAGGCTGGGCGTTCAACCTGGCGAAAGCGGTCGGTTCCAAATAAGAATCTTTGATGGTGGCGATATCCTTGAGCCTTACCACTGAGCCTTCTTTAGTGGTGGCCACGGCCAGGTTGGAAAGATCCTCCAGGCTTTCCAATTCTCCGATGGTCCTTACCAGATATTTATCTTTAGCCCGTTTTATTTCCCCTGCCAGCAGGTTGGAGTTATTGAGGTTGATGGTATCGACCACCTTGTTGATGGAAAGCTGGTATGCCTGCAGGCGGTATTGGTCTATTTCTATGATTATTTTGCTTTCCCTGCCGCCGACGATCTCCGCTCTTGCCACGCCCTCGACTCTTTGTATCCGGTCTTTAATTCGTTCATCTACTATCTTGCGCAGATCTTCCGGAGAGCGTCTGTCGCTGGTCACAGCCAGTATCATTATCGGCACATCCATATATTCGTATTTCGCTATGACAGGTTTCTCTATTTCTTTGGGGAGTTTGTTGCGTATACGGTTGAATTTTTCGCGCACTTCCAGCGCGGCAAAATTCATCTCCGTGCCCGGTTCGAATTCCAGAATGATAGTGGCATTCCCTTCTTTTGAAATGGAAAGGATGTTCCTTAAATGAGTGGAGGAACTGACCGCTTCTTCGACCGGTTTAGCGATGCGATTCTCTATTTCTGAGGCTGGGATACCGCCGCGGACGTCGATATTTATGGTAATATCGCCGTAACTGATATTAGGCATCATTTCCACCGGCAGCATTTTCAGGGCGATAGCCCCGATTATGATCACGCCGGTAAAAAGCATGGAGACAAACGTCGGCCTGTTGACCGAAAATGCTGGCAAGCTCATATTTAGTAGGGTTTTTTAGTAATGATTCTTTTCTTTGGAATCAGCATATTAGGGTAAGATAGCCTCTGATCATGCCAGAGAGGCATGCCGGTGTTGTTTTTTGCGCAATTAACTATCCGCAGCGTTACAAGAGCTCATACCACCGCCCGGGGCCGAGCGGCCCTTCGGCCTTGAGCAACTGTTTATCCATCAGTTCTTTCAGATCGCGCGCCGCGGTGGGAATGGAAACGTCGAATATCTCCGCGTATTCCTTGCGCGTTATCTTTTTTATGGTTTTTAATTTTTCCAAGAGTATCTTTTGTCTGGGATTTATAGCGTATTCCGTTACCGGTGATGCCTGGATTTCCGCTTTTATATCTTTTAATGGTTCTGTTTTTGGCCCGTTTGAATGTTCGATGAGGGGCGCCTGCGGCAGAGAAACGGGTTTTTCCACCGCCTCAGCGGGTTTTATTATTTGCTCCCGTGTTGTTTCTTTCGGCGGGGAACTCGGCGGTTGTTGCGCGGGGGCCTGGGGTTGGGCCGCTTTAGGTGCCGGAACAGGGCGTTCAAATCTTTCAATCGATTCTTTGTTTTCCTGAACCGGTTTCTTTATTTCTTCGCGTCCTTTTGTTTCGGGCAAAACAGGATTTGTCTTTGGTTCTTCCGTGGACAGGGGCCCTGTCAGCGGAAGTTTCTGCGCTGGTTGGTTCAACGGCTGTCCGGGGGCAGGGGAAGCGGGTTTTTCATTAACTTCCGGCGGCGCATCCGGATGGTAAGCGGTTGACGGGGCAATAGGGGGAAGACGATGGGCTGTAGGTACCGGTATATCCTCAAAAGGTATTCTTTTCTTGGAATCGTTTCCGGCCGGCCGCTCTGTTTGCGGTTTTTCTTCCGGCAGCGCGGCGGCCAAAGGCGGTGTCTGCGCGGGTGTTTCCTGCGGTAACGGTTCTTTTTTATTTTCCTGTCTGGCTTTCAATAAGGCCTCCAGTTCCGGGCTGATAAGAGGTTCGTCTTTTGCCGGTCTTAGTTCCGGTCTCTGTGATGGGGCGCCCAATATCCTTTCCACAACTATCAAGTATATCGAAGGTATGACAACCAGAGTAAGAAAAGTGGCTGAAAGTAATCCACCCATAACCGTCAGTGCCATCGGCGCCTGTAACTCCGCGCCTTCTCCGATCCCCAGCGCCAAAGGCAGAAGCCCCAGTATCGTGGTCATGGAAGTCATTAAGATCGGGCGCAGCCTTGTCTTGCTGGCCTCAATAACACAGTTATACGCGGAATGCCCTTGTTTATATTGTTCGTTGATGAATTCTATCAATACGATACCGTTATTGACGGCAATTCCTCCCAGCATAATGATCCCTAAGTAGGCGACTACGCTTAAAGGGGTGTTGGTTATGAACAAGAAGAAAGCTACACCGATAAGCGACAGAGGCACGGTGAACATGATCAACAGCGGCTGCCAGAGTGACTCGAATTCCGCCGCCATGATCATATAAACCAAAGTAATCGCCAGGATAAGGGCGAAAGCCAGGCTTTGGAAAGATTCCTGCACCTTTTGCTGCTCTCCCGCCAGTTCGATCGTGTATTCTTTTGGAATGGAGGATGTTTTGGCCGCGATGATCCGCTCTATGACTTTGCTGACTTCCCCGACGCCGCGTTTATAGATGTTGGCGCTGATGATAATGCTTCTCTGCTGGTCGATGCGCCTTATTTCAGTCGGTCCTGTGCCCTTGGTCAGATAAGCGACATCAGACATCGAAATATCAAAACCGAGCGGGGAGTGGATAAGGATGCGGCGCAAGTTGCTGAATTCACTTCTGTCTTCCGGCCGCAGGCGTATTCTGATGTCGATGTCCTCCTGGTTGATCTTGTCCTTGAATTTAGTGGCTACGTATCCTTTGAGGGCGACCTGGGCGGTCACCGCGATATCGCGCACGGAAAGTCCGTAGAGAGAAGCCTTGTCTTTTAATATATGTAATTTTGTTTCCGGGCTGGCGGAAGGCATACTGTTCTTGATACCGTAAATCCCGTTTATCCGGCGTAATTCCGACTGTAATCCGGCGGCTATATCGGTAAGTCTGTAGATCTGCGGCCCTTTGACCTCAATGGCGATAGGCGCGCCTTGTTCTACAGCGGAACCAAGGGAGGTCTCCTGCGCGACATATTCTATCGAGGCCCCTTCCAAGTCTCCTTTTTCCACGGTATTTTTCAGCAGTTGAATGACTTCGTCCGTAGAACGTTGATTGGAAGGAAGGAAGGGGAGCAGTTTGATCTTTCTTTTTAGATTGATAAGGATCTGCGCCTGATGGCTGCCCAATGTCTGGACGGCCGTTTCCTCCAGGGAGTTCTTGTCCTCGCTGGAGCCGATATTGACGGTAACGTCTTTTGTCTCTTGGATCTTAAGAAGAGTGGTCTCGAATCTGCGCACGATCGCGTCCGTGGCTTTCAATGTCGTGCCGGGCGGCATGTCTATTTTTATGATGAACTGCCGCTGGTCTACCTTAGGCATGAATTGTTTTTCATGGATTGCCAGCATGCCGAGGCTGACTATGAACAACACGGCGACGGTCAGCACCACTTTTTCTTTTCTGTCTATGCCCCAGATGATTATCTCTTCCAGTTTGTCGAACCCGGGCGGGTTCCTCGCGGGCGCGTTTTCCTCAGCGGATTTCTTTTTCCAGCCGGGGATGAAAGAGAGAAGCACCGGCACCAGGGTTATGGCTACCAATATGGAAGCGGCGAGAGAGAAGGTTATAGTCAGCGATAACTGTTTGAATATCTGGCCGGCAATGCCTACGACAAACGCGAAGGGAAGGAATACCGCCACCGTGGTCAATGTGGAACCTACAATAGGCGCGAGCATTTCTTCGGAGGCATCCACGCAAGCTTCTTTCATGGTCTTTTGCATCTGCCGGTGCCGGAAAACATTTTCAATAACCACGATGGAATTGTCCACCAGCATACCTATCCCAAGCGCTAACCCGCCCAAAGACATCATATTCATATTTATCTTGAAAAAGTACATCAAGAATAATGAGAACATGATCGAGATCGGGATGGAAAAAGTGATTATCAAGGAGGACTTCACTTCACGCAGAAAGAAAAGCAATACCAGGAAGGCGAGCAATGCCCCTTGTTGCGCCGAACTGGTGACGTTTGATACGGCTTCATTGATGAATTGAGACTGGTCGTAGGTTACCTGAATATTGACGCCTTTTTGCAGTTTTTCCTGCAGCAATTTGCCTATTTCTTTGCGGATCCCCTGGGCGACCCGTAAGGCGTTGCTGCCGGATTGCTTACGCACTACGATAGAGATGCTTTCTTTACCGTTATAACGCGAGATGCTGTTTGTTTCTTTCACGCTGTCTTTTACCTTGGCAATGTCCTTAAGGTATACGAGCCTGCGCGCTTTTTTCTCGAGTTTTTCTTTTTGCTGCAGGGTCTCGGCTACTTCTTCCGGGACTTCCAGGGCCGTGGGGGTCTCGGCTATTTCCGAAACTTTCTGGTATTCTCCCATGGTCCGGATGAGATATTCATAAAAGTTCTCTTTGAGAGTACCGGCAGGATAATTTATGTTGGCGGATTTAATACTATCTACCACGGAGACGATGGAAATCTGGGAAACTCTTAATCTTGGCTGGTCTATTTCCACGATAATTTCCCGTTCGTCCCCGCCGGTGATCGTAGCCGAGGCGACCCCTTCGACCTTTTCAATGCTGTCTTTAATGTATTTGCGGCTCATCTCGCGCAATTCAAGGGGCGAATAGGGGCCGGTTACGGACAGGTTCATTACCGGCAGGTCAAAGGGGTTATATTTCATTACTACCGGCTCCTGCGATTCCCGCGGGATGCGTTCTTTGATCAGGTCTATTTTTTCGCGTACGTTCAAAGCGGCGAAATCCATATTTGTGCCCCAGTTGAACTCGACCATGACTAAGGATAATCCTTCGCGTGAAATGGAACTGATACGTTTGACGTTATTGACCGTACCCACGCTTTCTTCTATTATTTTAGTTATCAGATTTTCTATTTCTTCCGGAGCGGCATTCGGGTAGGAAGTAACGACTGTTATCTGTGGATAAGCGATAGAAGGGAATAATTCCTGCGGCAGCTTGGACCAGGAAATGAAGCCCAGCAGTATTACTGCCAGAAAAGCCATCAGTGTGGTTACAGGGCGATGAACCGCCAGCCTGGAAATGGACATAAACTAAAAATTGATATAAAAAGGATATAAGCCCGTTTGAATGGGCTTATATCCTCAAGGTTATACCGATATTATTCTTTGGTGATGGTAATATATAAAGCTTCGCTTTTAAGCTCATCACGGGCGTAAACCGCGGTTACTTCCTGACCTGCCGCCAGCGCATTAGGAAGAAGATTGATCGGTTCAGCCATCCCTATTTTTTTGGCAATACGGGTATTTTGCGTTATAACCAAAGAGATATTTTTAAGCGCGTCGGAAGTATTCCTGTTTACTACCAGAACGGTTTTAAAAGGGGAATTAAGGTCCACTGCCCCGATTTTTCCATAGATTTCCCCGGTAGTGAAAGGGATTATCCCTGATTTTTGAGAGGCGGAAGCAACTATTATGTTATGTTCTTCGGCCGTATCTCTGGCAGGTTCAGGCGTAGGCTTATCGGAGCGCCCCGCGGAAACGATCTCGTTCACTTCCGCGAAATAAGAGCGGATACATTTCGCCTCTATTTGCAGGGTTTTTTCATTCTTGTTGTTAAAGGTGTATGTCTGGACTTTTTCGCAGGATAAACTGTTTTTTCCGTCGGGCGTGATCTTTAAAGAGAAGAGGTTGTTGTCCCCGAGTTCTATCGCTTTTGTTTTTAGGTCTTTGAGGAGTTCACCGAATAACCTGTAACTTTTGCCCTGCAGATCGGTAAGATTGATGCGTTCTTTGTTTTTCCCCTGTTCTATGCTGACTTTTCCGGTTATTAGGACCTGTACGCCTTTAGCCGGGGGAGTAGGAGTAATGGAGGGGGTTTTTATCTTATTTTCCGCTGCCGAAAGCAGGTTTGTGCAAAGAAATAAAGAAATAATAATAAAGCAAAAGGATGAATATTTCGCCTTCATATTGCCCCTTTCTTTGGTCTGTGAATAATTAACCTTTCGAGTTAACTCATTGAATTAGTTTAACATAAACAGGGAGTATTGCAAGAAAAAAGGGAGGGGTTATCGACGCCCTCCCTTTCGAAATAAGATAGAACCAGCTGTTACATTTCCAGAATAGCGGTTCTGGTGGTTTTAAACAGTTTTACGCGCCTTTTAAGAGTTTCCGCCCAGATATTCTCCACCTGGCTACGGATGGTTTTTTCGCCGATCCCGCGTTTCACCGTTTTTCTGGACTCTTTCTTGACCGCTACAAACACTGGACCCATCCTTTTAGTTGTGCGACTTTAGTTGTTTGACCGTGAATGTCTATTCGGTATCCGAAGAATCATCTGAAGATTCTTCTCCGGAAGCCCCTTGTTCCCATGTATAAGATTCTTTCTCAAGATACCAGCCGCTCTCCTCGTCAAAGGTGAAAGTAGCCGTATAATCCGTCATACCGAGAGTTACCGTCCCACCCGCACTGGTTATCGCCACCCTTGTACCTGTGGCCGTCTGCGAGACGCCGGTGATAACACCGTTGTCGTCGCGCGTATAGGTCTTTATCCGGGTAATGCTTTCCGAACTGCCGTCAACCCCGGTATTCTTGGAAACGGTTGTTTCTTTGCTGACCTGCCAGGTACCGGCGACCAATTCATATTCGGTAGTGCTTGTCTGGGTTATGTCGCCTTTCTTGGTGCCGTCTGATCCGTAACTTTCACCGGTTGTCTCGGATTTGGTGCGCAAAGCCTGTCCGTTACGGATGGTGTAAGAATCGGTTGTCGAGGTTTTGTATGTGCCGATCGCTTCTCCATTATCGTCTGTTCCACTGTCCCCGGTAGTGCTTGATGTCCCTGAAGCGCCTTTCAATTTACCGGTTCCGTCGGCGTATTCATACGTAATGGTGAATGTGGTCGCGGAGGATGAATCATCCGTTCCGTCGGTATTGGATGTCCCTTCGATCTTAGCGACCTTTATGCTGCCGCCGCGCCATTCGGAAGTTACGGTCTGGGTGGTTATCGTAGTGGAAGTCTCATCCTTGCTATTGGTAGTTGTTGTGGTAGTCGTAGTTGTCTCTGTGCCGTTTATCTGCACACCGTAATTATTGTAGACGTTCTCTACTTTTATCACCATTTTCATATCCGTGCTGACGATGCTCGGAGTATCGTCGGCCGCCCGCACAAAATTCTCTCCCGCAAGAACAATAAACGCGGCTGTCAACGTTAATAAAATGCCTTTTCTCATTTGTTCCTCCCTTCAAGTAAAATCATTATTTATTCCGTTTCTTCCTCGGTATATTTGGTCATTACCGGCTTGCCGAGGATTACGTCATATTCTTTAGTTATGTTGTTTGTGTATTGATCATGCCAACCGGTGGAACTTGAATTCAAATATCCGGTTTTTGTGCCGCTGCCGGAGACGCCCGTAAGGTTGGCCGTGTTATTATCATATGTATAAACGGTGACTATATTGGTGTTCTCTAGGTGTTCTTTGTCGGGATCGAGATAAGGATAATAGGTCTCGCTTGTTTCACTGCTGGAAAGTACACGCTGTAGATTGTGCACCAAACCATTATCATATGTAACGGTGGACGTGTCCGTTTTATAATTATAACCGTCTTCGCCGTTGGTGTAACTTGTGGTTGTGGTTGTTGATTTAGCCATGGGTTTGCCGTAAAGTATTTCCATCTCTGTGGTGCTTTTGCCGCTGTAGGTATCCCCATCTTTCAGCGTTGTGACCACATCCGCGGCATCGACGCTGACTTCTTCGCTGTCCGTGTTAACGTAGAAATAAGTCCCGTCGTTTTTCTTTGTCAGGACATTCCCTTCGGAATCAGTGTATTCATACCACTGCGCGGCCTGTCCCTTGAATGTGGTATTGCTGGAGGCATCGGCTAATGTGAATGTTTCGTCATAGATATAGTCGGTTGTCGTGTCGTCGTTCTGGAAGGAGCCGTCGGCCTTGGTCACGCTTGAAGTCACATTACTTGACGCGATGCGCAGGCCCATAGGCTCGATATCTTTTCCGAAAGGATCCGGAGTGTCTTCGCGGTAAGTAAATTCGGCTATTGTGTGTGTGGTGACAATATTCCCTTCCCCGGCATCGGCTTCAGCGGACACGCTGCTGTAATCCACTTTAGTCGTATCGTCGAAAGAAAGCACCTGCCCGCGCCCGTTATATTCGATATCCTTGCGTTCAGACGTGTAGTCCAGCCCGTCTGTCCCGGTGCCTTTTTCGTAGTAATATGAGGGGCGGTCAATGCGCCCGCCGGCATATTCTATGTTTGAACGGACGAACTCGCTGGTCCCGTAAACACTATCCACCGTTTTTTGGCTGTAAGATAACTGATACTTGTTGCTGGGGTCATAACTGATCGCTTTCCATTGCGTGTCTGTCGTATTGCCTACAGAATCCGTTTCCTTCATATTATATTCGGAGTAGCTTTTATAGGCGTTGGTTTCAGCATTGGCGTAAAATAAAGACCCCGGCAGGTAAGTGCCGGTCCAGGAAAAAGTGCTTTTATTCCCTAAATTATCGATCGCGTCTCCTTCATAGCTCGTCAATAAGCGGTCATCATTATATTGCATATCATAGGTAGAGTTAATTGTTTTATTGCCTAATTCATCTACCTTAACGCGATTTACGCTGGTAGTAAGCAAACCATCGGTAAAATAATCGGTGCCTTTATCGGTGTAAGTGACGTAATTGAATTCGCCGTTAGCGGCGGCGTTCTTCTCGCACTGTTGGCGGTTCTCTATGGCGGTTTGTTTTATATTAGCAGATGCCTCCTGCCGTAGATATTCCGCCATATTAACCCCGGAACTTGAAATAGGGGCGGCAGCTGTTGTATATTTGAGCATGGTTTCTATAACCTTTTGGTTCTCAACGCGTTCCAGATTGCGGCGGTCGATTTTCACGAACACATCGGGAGAATATCCGGAATTGATCACCTTGTTTATATAATCCCAGTAACTTTTTCCATTAAGGTATTCAGGAGAGTATTCTTCTACGGCAGCGGGGGAGTTGACTGAAGCTAAAGCCAGAATAAAAGAAGTTAGAAAGACTATTTTACTCAGGCTATAAGGCTTTTTATAGTTCATATCTTCTGCCTTTCCCAAAAAAAACCGGGTTTTACCTTTTCCTTCTTTCAAGGTAACCCGGATAATAAAAGCAAAGATAACGCATTGCCAATACGCTACCCTTTACGATCCGTGGCTACTGTCCGGTATAGAGGATATACTGGACATATCGAAGGATAAGCAATACTTTTTAAAAGTATTAACTAACACATAGAATATACACTATTTTAGTGGAAATTTCAAGTTTTTTTGGTAGCTATTGTTTTGGTTTACTTAAGTTTTTATTATGTAACAACAGACTATGTAATAAGTTACAAAAGAGTTTGTAATTATGAGTTTCTTAGTAATGCTTGGCCTAAAAATGTAAATGTGATGATGTTGGAATAAACCGTAGATCAAGAAGCGAGGGGGAGCGGGGGAAATGGATACAGAGCCATTATATATAGGTAAGGGATGACTATATCCGGATGCCGTATCCGCAGGCTTTTTTCAAATTAGCCAGAGATATATGGTAATTGGCCAAGGCCTGAAAGTATTTGGTTTGCGCGTCGCATAAGTTATAAAGTGATTCCATGGAGTTTGAGAGAGCGACTTCCGCGACTTTTGAACGTATCTTTATCAGTTCGGCTTCTTTGCGCCGGAATTCCATTTCTGTCTCGGTGGCATTAAGTTGCAGAAGCGCCTTTTGGTAATTGAGGAAAGCATCCTGGACCTCAAAAGTAATTGTTTTATTGGTCTGGTCTTTATCACTTATCGAGCGGTGTAGATCAATATCCGACTTTTTCCTGTCGTAGATCCGTTTTATGTTATCCATTACATTGAGCTCGAAATTCTCGGAAGTGGATTTTGTCGGGGAAGTCTGTCCGAACCTGGGCTGGCTATTCTCGGAAGTAATTGAACTGTTGATTGTGCTGGCGCCCCAGGGTTTGCTGACCTTCAATCCCACATACCAGTTGTTTGCGTCACGCATAGGTTCGGTTTTATAGGCGCCTTCATAATAGCCGTAAGAACCGCTTAAATCCACAGTAAACGCGTTCTTGCCTTTTTCTATTCTCTGCCCGTATTCCTGGAATTTGATCATTAATTCGCTTAATGCCAGTTCCGGGCGGTATTGTAAGCCGGCTTTAATGCAGTCTTCCAGTTTGAGGTCTAAACGTTTCGCTTCCAGCTCATCGGTATGTATAAAAGGATTGTCTTTGGCGTTGAGCACTTGTTTAAAAGTTAATTCCGCCATAAATAAATCCTGTTTTATCCCGTTTATTTGAAAAACGATCTGGTTATACCAGTTTTTAACGCTGGTTAACTCTAGTTTTATGATCATGCCGGCATCGAATAACTTTTGCACCTGATCTACAATTTCATTCGCTTCCTCTTTTATGGTATCTTTTGCCGATAGATTCATTTTTGCCGCAACTAAGTTATAGAAAGCAGTTTCCGTTTTATTCATAGTGTCTATGCGGAGGCGGTCGTAGTTCTTTTTTGTGATGTCGAGGTTGGTTTTTGCCTGTAAATAAGTATTTCTAAGCCGGTCTCCATAATATATAGGCTGATCCAACTGCAGTTTGACTTCGCGTTCTTCATATTCCACCTTGTATACCTCACCGGCCGTATTATACCCCAGGACTTTAACAGCGGGGTAGATGTTCCTAACCGCTTCCATTACTTTTATTTGCGCTAATTCTATCTCTTCTCTGGCTACCTGAGAAGGCTCGTTGTTCTTCACCGCGATATTTAAGAAACGGTTGATTTCATCTTCGGTCGCCTGTGAAACCGGTTTCTGCAGGGTTTTGGGCTCGGAAGTTTTTTGAGGCAGGGGAGGGATGACAGCGGCGGCCTTTGTGACCTGAGGCGTAACCATCGTGGGTGTGTTGTTGAACGGCAAGCTTGGCGGCAGGTCAACGCCCGCAAATACATCTGTGTAATTGTCCGTATTCTCTTGGAAAGAAGAATTCCTATAAGTTATGGGTATTGTTACTTGGAAATCCTTGGGGCTGTTGTATCCCTGGGGGATCGGCAATGGGCTGGCGTTACGAACGCTCAATATAGCCGCGGCGTCAAGCAGGGCGTGTCCGGAAGATTGCGCTATATCAATGTTCTTGATCCTGCCGTCATTCGATAGGAGCAACTTTATTTTGACAATGCCTTCAAGGTTTTGGATAGCTGCTTTGGGGGGGTAAATAAGCTGGGAGTATATCTTTTCCTGCAAGATATTCAGATAAGCCGAACTGGGTTCAAAGTTCCCATGGGCAGGGTTTATCGGAGGCATAACCAAGAACGCCAACAGAAATATTAGTGATTTCCGGCGCATAGAGTATTTAACTATGATACGGTTGCAATAGTAGTCTTAAGCATATCATATGATTGAATAGAAGTATATTATAGTGCGGGAATATTGTCAAGACTTTTCTTGTATGTTTAGGTGATACGGTTAGTCCTGTTGAGAGAATAACGCTTATTTCAGGCATTTGGCGTATCTTGACAGTGGGGTGTTTCTATGTTATATTTTTGTTTATGAGATGCAAAATATGTAATAAAGAATTTTCACCAAGTAAATATAATCCATCTCAACAGACCTGTTCTTCTCTTGAGTGCCAGCATTTGCGGCAAGTTCTGAATGAACGGGAATGGCGGGAGAGGAATCCGGATTATTTTCGTTGCCATGGACAGGATCAGGTTTGGCAGGAAAACAGGTATAGATATGTTAAGCTTTGGAGATTATCCCACCGTGATTATCTGCGTGAGTATGCTAAAAATCATGCCCCTCAGCGACGGGAATACATGCGTGAATATATGCGCAGGTATCGTCAGTCCGTCCGCCAGCCTGTAGTGTAAGACAAAACAAAAGTTAGTTTATTTTCTTGACATCATCAAGGGCAGTAGATATAATTTAGGTGGATGAAAGTTTTATAAACGTTTTAAAATCATTAAAAGAACTTTTATCCAAGCCTATACCTGAGAAATCAGATATAGGAAAGCCGCGGATCCAAAAAGGGATTATACTCTTTCTTTTAGGACCGGGCTTAGTTTCTGAAATAGCTCGGTTTTTTGGTGTGTGGGGTGTATCAAGGGGTGTGTCGCAAGGGTGTGGGGGAGAAATGAGTAGTTGGAGGGGGAAACTCTGGTTAAAAGCCATTGCTTTGGCAGTTGCCGGCATCTTCGCTTTCTCGGAAGTTACCTGGGCTGCCAGAACAGACTTTATTTTGCCTTCCGTCGTTACTAATCGTAATATTCCTTCAGCCCAACAGAATCAAGCTCCTGTAAAGAAAAGTTTACTTGAAACCTTTAATGAAATATATACGAATTTCTCTTCTGTCCTTTTCCCATTCGCTCATGCCGAAGTAATCAAGGAAGCTGTAGAGTCTGATCTTATTAGCATCTTCAACCGTATCAATAGGGGAGGGGAAGAATACAGCAATACCTCCGACCGTATCACCAAATCCGAAGAAATATGTGGCTTAGCCGACACTGCTACTGTTAGACAGTCTGACCGTATCATCACAAAGTTCTCCCAAAAAGAGTCCGGCAAAGTAATTGCTCAGACCGTATCAGGAAAGAAAGCGCAGGAATTACAACCATATCAGATAATGTCCGCATTTTTTAATGAAGCGCGGAAGATCGAGTCAACCGTATATCAGTCTACTTCCGATAGCTTCTACTATAACCTGGCTGACTTAAAGTCCCGGCAGGCTGTGGTAGAGACTTTACAGATCCCTACCGATTGTCTTGATAGAAGCGTTTATTTGTTCAGGGTTGCCGGAAAATTTAACCTTGCTCCGGAAATCGTAATAATTAAGGATAAGAAAGCAAATATCGGGCATGCCTTGTTGGCAATTAATGATTCCGGCACAAATAAAAGAGTCATTATTGAAACCACGGCTAAGAAAGCCGATAATGGTAACGGCTCAGGTTATCTTTCCTCCTACCTTAATAAAGGATGCGAGGTTTTGACTATCGCAAGATCATTGAAGGAATTGACAGCTTTCCTTAATAAAGAAGGCAGGGGGATCAGCATTGCTTGGGGAGATGGCTGGGGATCGGCGGCCAGCTCTCAGGCTTCCAGCGGCAGTTATTCAACGGGTAGTTTCACGGCAGGAAGTGACAGCGGCACAGGCAGCACTATTTCAAGTTCCGGGTCATCTTCCTGGTATTCTGTCAGCAGTTTTTCCGATTCCTCCTCTTTTTCTTACTCTACCGCTGTAATTCCTTCTTTAAGCTCTACCTGGGACACCAGCAGTCTTTATGGCAGCTTTGGCAGTTTTATTTCCGATTATTCAATCGGCAGTTCATTCAGCCTTCCTTCTACCGGGGTATTTTCGTTTGTTTATTCCACCATTTCGTCTTCCTTTGATTATGTCTATTCAAATACCGCTACTACTTCAAGCGTCCCGTCTTTTAATATAGTTGTAACCGACAATATCCCAAGCTTTTCTTTCTCTGCATTAGCTTCAGGGGATACTTTCAGCGCTTCCTATGATACAGACAGTCAGACTTTGTCTATTCCCGCTCAAACCATCGCAAATATAAGTAGCGTGTTGGGGAAAGACGCCACACAAACGGAATACGAAGCCGCATTTTATTATTTAGGAGTAAAGACATTCAGAGAATCTCAGGATAGCGTTTTTCAGGCGGATGCTGATTCGGATGGATTGACCAAGGGGGCGGTATCGGCTCATTCAGCCGTATTGAAACAGGCGGGCGAGAGTTTCGCGGCCGGCAGTATCGGCAGTCAGGAATGGAGCGAGGGATATACCTGGTTGGAGACAGGCAGGCAGTTGCTTGAGGCCGAGACTGTCACTAAGAGCACGGAAAGCATGCAGTTGTATTCGGCGTATTCCGTCTCTCTTGGTGACCAATATTTCCTGGAAGCGGAAAGTGCTGAGAAAACCGGGGATTACGCCAGGGCTTCTGAAAGATACGCCGAGGCGGCAAAACAGTTTGAATTGGCTTTCAACGCGGATCAGGGAGTTTCCTTGAATAATCTGGTGGATGCTTCCTTAATTACCCTTATCGGGGAAACTTATAGCAAGATCGGGGAAACCGATAAAGCCCTGGAGTTGTATTCATTGGCATTGCAACATACCTCTAACTATAAACCCGCGCAGTTCCTGCTTGAACAATTAGAGAAAGGTAATGTGGGTATCGGACAGGATAATGCCGTTGAACCTAGATATGCCTGTCAGTCAATGTCGCTTTGTTTAATCCGCAGCGCTTTCAGAGAAACTAAGTTGGATATTACGCAGGATAGCCAGCAGGTAGAGCTTATCGCGGTTACAAGTGATTCGGCTAATATAGCGTCAGGCAGCGTTTCGGAAGGCAGGATGCAGATTCAGTCGCTGGATGACTTGGCACAGGAAAACAGCGGCGGGATATCGATCGTGTTCGCTCCCGGGACGGACGTAACGGCCCAGCAGCAGAAAGTTGAAGGAATAGATGTTCAGTTAGGGACCGCGCAGGAAGCGTTGACTCTGGCTGAGAATACAGAGCTTACCACCGAAGGCAAAACGAAAATAGTCAGCGTGGATTTCGGTATGGATTCCAGTATCGTTGATTCCCAGGCCGATAGGGGACTGGTGATCACAGGATCAAACGAGAACGTCGTGATCTCCGGCGTCAACGCCGGTGGAACATTGGTTATAGAGAACAATGATGACCTGGTGGTATCCGGCCTAACGGCGGGAATGGATATTACGCTCGTTGATTCAAAGGAGAGCGCGGTAAGCGATATCGAAGCATTGACCGGTAGTATCACCATAGATACGGTAACCGGATCAAGTATAGATACGGTAACGGCAGAAGGTGATGTCCGGTTAAGCGAAGTCAACGGGTCAACTTTAAGTGATTTAACTGCGGAAGCCGGCGATGTGTCGGTTTCACAAGTGAGCGATTCAACCATAAATAGCGTTTCTTCATTGACCGGGGATATCAAAATAGAGGAAGTCGTGTCTTCTAATATCGGTGATATCGAGGCCGGCGAAGATGTAAGGTTGACCGATATAACCGGTTCCACGGTCAACAGTTTAAGCGCGGAAGCCGGAAGTATCACAGTATCACAGGTAACCGCTTCAGTCTTGAATAGTATTGTTTCATCGGCAGGCGATATTAATATAGAGTGTATAACTTCTTCTTCGATCAGTGATATCGCAGCGGCGGAAGACATTAGCTTGACGGATATCAGCGGTTCAACGGTAAAAGGCATAACTGCGGATAACGGCAGTATTTCGATAAACAACGCCGTTGATTCAGCTCTGAGCAATATAAAATCAGTCAATGGCGATATCGTTTTTAACGATTTGTCCGGCAGTGAGATAAAGAGTATCAGCGCGCAGGAGGATATGTCATTTACCGTCCTGACGGATACCGTAGCGGATGCCATATCGGGATCGGCCGCTTTGACGATCAATAATTCGGAGGCGATCGAGTTCCAGGGAATCAGCGGACAGAACGGAGATCTCTATCTAAGCGGTTCTTCTTTGGACAGGACAAGCGGAACCCCGGCGCTCATAAACACGGTGGACCTTAAAGGGAGCATTTCTTTGTCCGGTATCGCCGCCGTTGCCGATCCGCCGCTAACCGGAGAGAATTATTTGCCGGGCGGCAGGCAATTAGTGCTGGACAGCGCTCAATTATCTCAACAAGACAGCAGCAGATTATCCATATCGTTTGAAAAGGCAGAAACCTTTAATGATATTGAATACGTTATGCTTTCAAAGGCGCCTCCGCAGTCTATTGATATAAAGGCAGTAGCGGCGTTAGATGATCTGTCGTCCGATTCAACGGTTTCTTCTTTGTTATCCGGGGTCATGGATGACAGTTCTATTCTTAAATCAGGAACATTTACGTCCTTGAAACCTTATGAGGTTACCGGCACGGAGTCGTCCGCGCAGAGTTTGAAGGACCTGCTTTCCTTGACCGCGGAGAATGGGATACAGGCGGCGGAAGACAAATTACCGGTCAATTCAGAGTTGACGGCGGACGCCGTCAGCGCGATGACAGCGGCGGAAGGGGCTTTGAGTTATCCTCTTCAGACAAATCCGCTTGGCGGAGTCCAGGGCACAGTGAATACACAGGGAAGCGGTGATTCTTCTTCGACGGCGGCCGCTTCCTATGCGTTAAGTATTTTACCCGTTCTCTCGGGTATATTAAATAACGGTAATCCACAATTGAGCGAATATCTGACTACTACGGCATCCGGCAGAGGCCCTCCGGAAGCGGCTACCTCAGATTACCTTTCCTCATTCCTCAATTCCGGTTCCATCTCCTATCAGGGACAAAACTCCATTTCTGTTTCTTCGTCTTATTTAAATAATAATCTTTTTAGTATAACAATAGACCGTGGCCAGGGGGGTGTTCTTTCTTCCTACTTAGAAGGGATCCCCCCTATTTCTAACGGTCTGTTCAGCACTACTAAAGATCTGTCTTATTCCGGAAGTGATAAAGTGCCGGATCTCACGACTTTGGAAGAGAACTCCGTGGCTTTGCCGGATTATGTTTCAGCTCAAGGTTTTTCCTCCGATTTTGTTGCCTGGACAAACGAGAGTGCGCAGACTGCCTGGAATTGGAATACCGATCAGGGCAGGCTGCATAGCGGCGCGTATCCCGAAGCCGGGGTCAGCGTGAATATTTACGCACTTCCGGAGGGGGAAGCGGATTGGGGAGCTACCTATCAGGGCGGGGAAGTGTATATCACAGATAATACTTATGATACCGCGGTAAGCGACGCCCAGAGTGCCTTGTATCCGGAATACAATTTTAAGGCTGCCGCCGAGGCCATCTTTGTGCATGATCTTAATGATTATAAGGTTAATGAAGATGGGAGCATCATTGATTGGACACATGAACAGAATCAGGGTGCGGAGGCCGCTTATTTGGTCCTCAAGGTTGATCAATTAGCCCAGACAGCTGAAGGTTGGGCGGATGAAGACCCGTTGAAACAGGAAAGCCTTAGCGCAGCGGCCGAATATGCCGCTAAGTTCAACGTGATAGCCGGCGAAGAGATCAGCCTGGATCAGTTGGTTTACGATACTGACAACAGGGAGTTTATCAATACCTATAAAGGCTTTTCCGAAAGGTCAATCG
>JBAZGW010000003.1:0-49885 GCA_041652635.1 Candidatus Omnitrophota bacterium
GTTTTTGCCGAGAAGACCACTATGTCCGTCAATCCCACGCCCGTAACAGAACAGGTCCTTGGGACTGATGAAGCGACTTTATCGCCGGCCAAGTTCCCGAAATTCTCCAACGAAGGGGATAACGCCGCTTGTAAAGAATATCTGGAAGCCGAATACCCGGATGGTTTAAGCTTGGCGCCGATCTGCACGGTAAGCAAAGACGGCGACGGCACTAAGATCGGGGAATGCCTGGATTACACGTTGATCCCCGGCATGAAAAAAACCGGTTTCGTGATCCCGGAGGCATACAGGAAGACGGCGACGGTCCTGGTTACCTGGACTATAAGGGTGGAAGGATACGGCACCGAAGGTTATGTTATATGGCCTAAGTTGTGCAGCAGTTGGCACGGCACCTCGGAACAGTCCTTCCCGGAGGATGTGGTAAAGACCAGGCTGTATGTCAACGATACTTTATTGGGGCAGGATGCGGTAATGACCATACCCGCGGGAAACAGCGTCACTCTTACGCAGGTTAATGATCCTACGCATACGGGAAGCTATCTGGTCAAGCCCGGCGATTTCGGCGGAGAACTGCCGGCGACGCTGGATATCGAATTAAGATGGATCAATGAAACATCAATGAAAATAGTCAGCCCGGCGAGTATGCGCAGCATGCTTATCACGCTTACTCCGATAGGCGATATAAAGGAATAACGATAAATGACGATAGAATGCCGGGGCAAAAGCGGCTTTACCCTGATGGAGGTGTTGATATCCATTGTTATCGCCGTGATCATATTCGCCGCCCTTTCTAAGGGGATGATCGGCGGAGGGTTCCTTTTGAAGCAGGTGGAGAATAAATCACGCGCCTGCGGGGTAACGGCGGCGAATACCGAGGAATATCTGGCTAAAGCGTATTCTTCTTTGGAAGAAGGGACCTATACCGGCAGCACCGATTACGGGTCAAAACCGCTCTTTAACTGGACGGTGAACGTGGAGAAGAAATGGCTGGGAGACGACCCCGGCACCATAGACCAGGAAGGCATCCCGTATAAGCTTATCACGGTGAATTCTTCGTATGAGGAGACCGATTACAACAAGATATTCCATACCAAGAATGTGCGCTTCGTCAATATGGTCCCTTATCCCTATGTTCACGCGGAAATAAAGTCTTCCAGCTCTTCCGTCAGCGTCCCTTTTAACAATTACACGGAAATTATCCAGATCCCGATCAATTACGAGGTGGATAAGGACCTGATGATAATTTATAACATCGCCATAAAGGTCAAGGATGCCACCGGCCTGGAAGCCAACAATACCATATATACCAAGTGTTACGTGGATTCTGAGGCCCAGAATATAGAGACCAGGACCCCTATCATAACACAGCCTTTGATCAGCAATGTCGTCGGCGTCAATAATGTTTTGAAAGGGGAACACACCGTCTCGGTGCAATGGTATAAAGACACTAATTCCGGCAATATCTCCCTGAAAGAGATCAACGTTATCGTGGTAGCCTTCGAACATAAAAAGTCATGAGGAAAAAAAAGAATAATAAAGCTTTTACGATGATGGAGCTGATCATAGGGATAGTCCTGGTCAGTTCCATCATTATGGTTGTCGGCGTAGGCTTTGTCTTTTTCAAGAAACAGATAGATATATACGCCGAACGCCAGCATATTTATTCGCAGATAGCTTATACGCTGGAGGATATGAAACTGAGGCTGATAAGCGCTACCTGGGTTGATGACGATTCTGCGTTCGCCCCCCCGGCTTCGGGAGGGGAGGAGCAGGTGAAGAACGAAATGTATTTCCGCGGCCAGAGCGATATTCACAACGTTACACCCGACGACTTGACGGACGATATCTGGTATAAATACGCGATAGACCAGTCCACCGGCGGCCTGGTGCTTTATACCTATAGCGCCGGCAAAGAACTTCAGAAACAGGAAGTGATGGTGGAAGGTAAGTATAAACCGAAATTGGAATTCAGCTATAAGAAAGGATACGAACCGAATTTCTTCGTAGTCACCATTACCGTGCCGAGCGGGCAGGCCAATTTCGTCGATATCCAGAACGATATCAAGAAAATGGAAGGGCTGCGTATTTGGTTCGTTGACGTGGTCAAATGATAATAGTCGTCATAGCGCTGTTTATTATAATGTCGATCGTGGTATTCGCCTTTTTCGCCTATATCCCGAATGTCCATTACCTGATCGAGAATGACCTGTTGCGCAGGGCTAATTCCAATGCCGCGTTCTACGGATTACAATACGGCCAGCTTGCCACTCGCGCGAACATTTTGTCCACGGATGAAGGTAAAAGCACCACGGTTTCGGTGGATATGGGGTATCTGAAGAAGACGGATAGCAAAGAAATCGACAAGTTGATTTGCGACATAAAATTAATATCGGAAAGCGGCGGTCAGACGCTGGATCTCGACGTTAAGCACAGCCTTTCTTCGCAATAATCCTTTTTAAAATCAACGAGACAATGAGAAAACACCGTATTATAATTCTGGGTGCGGCGGCAGCCTTGTTTGTCCTGGCCGCTGGTTCAGCGGCTTTTATTTATTATAAAACCGTTAGTAAGGAGGCGGCAGAGAAATGCCGCATACTGGAGGAGCGTAGAACCGCCTGGAAATCGCTGGAAGGGCGGTTGCAGGTGGACGCCGCTTCTTGCGCCGGAGTGATCCCGGGTATTATCGTGGTTGACCTATCCACAGGCTGGAGGATAGAGGTCAATCCCGATAGGCTTTTTCCTTCCGCCAGTCTGGCAAAAGTGCCGATCATGGCCTCCTGCTTCTTCGCCGCGGCCGGTAACCGTCTGGATCTGGATAAGCGGATCAGGCTTTGCCGGAGGGACAAAGTTTCCGGATCCGGCGTGATCAAGAACCTTCCCGACGGTTCCGTTTTCAGCGTGAACGAACTTATGTCCATTATGATCTCCCGGAGCGATAATACCGCCAGTAATCTGCTTATCGGCTGTCTGGGGCAGGATTATTTGAACGAGGCTTTCCGCAAGCTGGGGTTAAGGAATACCAATCTTGCCAGGAAAATGATGGATTTTACCAGCAGGAAACAGGGCCGGGAAAACTATACTTCCGCCAGAGATATCGCTTTTCTGCTGGAGGAGATCTATTACGGCCGTCTGATAAACCGGGAATATTCCGGGCAATGTCTGGCTATGCTTAAGGCCCAGAAGATACGCGACCGTATCCCAGCCGATCTTCCCCGTGATATTCAGGTGGCGCATAAAACCGGGCTTGAATACGGAGTTTGCCATGACGCCGGCATAGTTTTCATGCCGGAAGGGGATTTTCTTATTTGCGTCCTCACGAAGCATAGTTATAAGAATTCCTATCCGGCAAAGAGATTTATCGCCCGCATAGCCGGAAAGATATACGAGTTTTACCGCACGGAAATAACCAGGATAACTCCTTCGTCCGGCGCCGCGAGGCGAGCCGGAACGCGGCAAATTACGCGATTAAGCGCTGACTGACCGGCGTTCCGCGGTGAAATACTGCTTGAAATCTCCTTCTTAAATCCCTCACATTACAGCGTAAGCCGCTCAGGGCCTGGGCCATCCCCGGATTTTTACCGCGCATTATGATCCAGGCCAAGGAGAATTCATTCTTGACAAATATTTATAGTGTGCTATAATTTTATTGTGTTATTCAACTATAAAGGAAACCGCGATGACGATAAAAGGATATTCACTGCGTGAGATAAAGCACGCCAGGACAAAAATAGCGATAATGAACGCGTTCATCGCGGCCCTGGAGAAATCCCGCTTCGAAGACATTTCCATAAAACGGATATGCAAAAATGTGGAGATATCCGAAGGCACATTCTTTAATTATTTTCCGAAAAAGATCGATATTATCCATTTCTTTATCCATGTTCTTTTGCTGAAAGGGGTGTGGCAGGCGCAACGTTCCATATCCGCCGAATATAAGTTGTTTCTGATCGACGCGGTCTTTGAGAATCTGACCGGGTCGATCCAGAACGCCAATATTATGTATCAGATAATCGCGGCTATGATCAATCAGCGGGAGCTGCCGAAGAACGGCGTCATAACCGATATCGAGAGGGAATTATTGTATCCCGGGTGCGAAGGAATAGAGAATGTTCGGATAACCGATGTGGAGACTTTTTTTATGGAGTGCCTGAAGGGCGCCTTAAAGAACAGAGAACTTCCCAAGAACATTAATCTGGAAGATATGGTGGTATCGTTGATGACTCTTTTGGGAGGCACTTTGATAGCGACCAAATTCGCGGATAATGATAATAAGAATGTGGCGTACCACTTCAGGCGCCAATTGCGTATTCTATGGAACGGGATAGGGGTAAAGAGCCGGTGAGGATGGAATGATAAGATTGATGGCGTTGATCCTGAACATTATTATTGTAGTGCAGTTTGCCGTGACTCCTCTGCTGGCGGAAGAAGAGGCGCGGAAAATAGTCGTTGTGCAAGTCGGTCTTGAAGAAGTGATCCGGATGTCCCTGTATACCAGCGAAGAATTGAAAATAAAGGATAACCAGGTGAATAAAAGCGAAGGGATTTACAAAGAAACGCGTTCTGTAATTTTGCCGCATTTGAGCGCGCAGTCCGTCTGGACCAATAATATGGAATATCCGGTTACGGCAGATAAAAAGACGGATTATGCCTTGGACAGCGGCATAAACGCTTCTCAGGTCCTTTGGTCCTTCGGTAAGGTTGTTTATGCGGTTAAGTCCGCCAGGCAGTCGCTGGAAGCGGTAAAATTCAACCGGGAGTCCGGCCGGCAGGAGGTAATTTATGCCGCTAAGCTGGGTTACTACAGTACCTTGCTTGCCAGGAATACCTTATTCATAACCGAGAGATCCTACGCGAATGTCTTGGAGAATAAAAGACTTATGGGAAAACGTTCCTACGGCGGACGCAGTCCCAAGTATGAGATCATACGCATGAACGCGGAAGCGGCGGCCCGCGTGCCGACTGTGAACGAGGCGCGTGCGGGGTTTGACGCGGCAACGGAAACTTTGAGAAAAATGATCGATGCCGGACCCGACTGTAAAGTAGCGCTTAGCGGGGATTTTGCCGGGCAATACGCGGATTTCGATTACGCTTCCCTGGTTTCTTTAATGCATGAACGGGAACCTTCTTTGAAAAGCCTGAATAAAAATATCGAGTCCGCGGAGGCTCTGGTGAAAAGCAGGTACGCCGGGTTGCTGCCTACGGTATCCGCTTTCGCTTCTTTAAGCCGAGCCGGCGGCTCGAACGAACATTCTTTTTTGCGGGGAGACAGGATGGACCCGTATACGAGCGCGGGATTGAAGGTGGATATTCCGATCTGGGAAGGCGGTGCGAAAGAAGCCCAATTGAGCCAGTCACAGGCGGATAAAGAGATAGCGGTGTTACGCAGAAAGCAGGCCGGTAAAGAACTTCTTTTGGAATTGAAGAAAGCCTATCTGGAATACCGGCAGTATAAAGGTAACCTGGCGGCGAATATCGAAGCGGTCAACCTGGCCGAAGAATCATTTAAGCAGTCGCAGGAGATGTTCGCTTCCGGGCAGATAAGTCTGGCTGATCTGAACGACGCCGAACTCCTTTTGACAAACCAGCGGCTAAATAAGGAAATGACCTTGTTCAATATCAATATTACCTTGGCGAAAATAGAAAGATTGATCGCGGGAGAATATACTGAGGGGCGGGTCGATGAAAAAGCGTAAGGCGGTTATATACATAGGAATCGCGATAGGTTGTTTTATTTCCATTTTGATACGGATCAACATGATTCAAGCCGACCGTGGCCGGGAAATCGTAAGTTACTATGGAGAATGGCAAAAGTCCGGTAAGCCGGTTGAGGTGCGCGTGCTCGAGACAACCGAAGTCCCGGTGTATGATCAATTTACCGTAAGGGCTGTGAATGGCCGCATTGCCCGGGGGTTCGTGACCGGAGAGGTTAAAGAGGCCCTTCGTCCCGAGCAGGAAATATACGGCGAGGATAAAGCAGTTCCTCTGGCAGTAGTGAGGAGCGTGGGCAAGGATCTGGATATGGATACCGGGATGTTCCCGGTGGAAGTAGAGTTTAAAAAGTCTTGTTCTCCGGGAGGGGTATTTGTGATTTCCGCCCATACAGTGACCATCAAGAACGCGTTGGTCGTCCTCAACGAGGTCCTTGATATTTCCGCCGGCGAGTATTTCATCTGGAAAGATGATGCGGGTTTCGCTCGGAAACACAGGGTTAGTATCGGATCGCGAGACGGTTACGGAGCGGTGATCACCGGAGGATTACAGCCCGGGGACAGGGTGATCTTCAGCGGCCAGAGCATACTTGAGGATAATGACAGGCTTCTGGTTGTCAACGCTCCGGCAATAGATAAAACGGGGAAGTCGCAATGATAGAATTTTTCGTAAAGCACCGGATCACCACGATAATGTTCGTTCTGGTTTTCGTCGTGCTGGGGCTGTACAGTTATTCCAACCTGATGATCGAGAAGACCCCTAAAATCGACTTTCCGATCGTCACGGTCTCGGTCACCTATCCGGGGGCCACTCCGGTGGAAGTTGAGACACAGGTGGTCAAGAAGATAGAAGACGCTATCTCCGAAGTCTCCGAGATCAAAAAGATCAAGAGCCAGTCCTATGACAGTTTTGGCTATATTTTCGTGGAATTCCTGCTTTCGGCGGATGTGAACATTAAATCCATCGAGGTCAAAGACAAAGTCGAGGCTATTATTAACGACCTGCCGGACGCGGTGGAAAAGCCGATCATCGAGAAATACGATCCTTTGATCGAGCCGGTGTTGGATATGGTCTTGACCAGCGACAGCGGGGATCTGCGCGAGGTATATGAATACGCGGATAAGATCCTGAAAAATGAATTCTCTTCCATCCGGGGCGTGGCTGAAGTTGATGTGTACGGCGGCAAGAAGCGCCAGGTGAATGTCAGGCTCGACCCGATGCTGATGAAACAGCATTACATGAGCATTAATGAGGTCGTCGCGGCGTTGATGGCCCGCAACAAGAACGTCCCGGCCGGGGATATCGAAAAAGGTTTTAACGCCTTGAGCGTGCGTTTTACCGGTGAGTTCCAGAGCGTGGAAGAGATCGCCGATACCCGGCTGGTCTCTTCGGAAGGCGGAGAATTCAAACTTAAGGATATTGCCGGGGTCGAAGATAGTTACAAGAAGATCTCCAGTATCGCCAGGTATAACGGAAAGGAAGTGGTTGGGCTTTCCGTGAATAAGGCTTCCGACGGCAACGCCGTGTTCATCTCCCAGGAAATGAAACGCAGGCTCACTGATTTTCGCAAAGAGCTGCCGCAGGGGATGCATCTGGATATCGCCACCGACACCACCACTTTTATCGTCAACGAAACCCTGGATACCGAGTGGAATATCTTCATCGGTATCGTTCTGACCATCGCGCTTTTATTGCTGTTTTTGGGCCGCCGGGATATGTCTTTTATTTCCGCGGTCATCATTCCCACGTCCATCGTTTCCACGCTGTTCCCGATGTGGGCTTCGGGTTTTTCCATAAATATGATGACTTTGCTGGCCATTGCCACGGTGTTGGGCACGCTTATTTCCAATGCCCTGGTCATTCTGGAGAACGTGATGGTCCATTTGAGCCGTCACGATGACCCGGAAAAGGCGGCGATCGATGGTACCAAGGAAGTGGTTATACCGATAATCGCCTCGACCGGCACTAATCTGGTGGTCTTTCTGCCCATCGCGATGATGGGCGGAATGGTGGGGGTAATGATGAGATCCTTCGGGCTTACCGTGGTTTACGCCACCTGTTTTTCTCTGCTGGCTTCGTTTGTCTTACCCCAATGTTATGCGCGGCAATGCTTAAACCTGCCGGGGATAAGAAGCCCGCCGGATCCGGGGTAATTCCGGCCATAATCGCTAAAGTAAAGATCCTGCCGGCCTGGATCGATGCAGGGATGGAAAGGCTTAAGCTGGAATATAAGCATATTTTTGAGCTGATGTTTTGTTTTCCGCGTTTGACCATTGTTTTATCCGGCCTGGCGCTGCTCGGATCGTTCTTGCTGATGCCTTTCGTGGAAAACGACTTCGCTCCAAAATCCGACGAGGACAAAATTGTTATTAATTTTTCGCTGCCACAGGGTTCGACCATTGAACGCACCGAAGCGGCGGCAAAACAGGTTGAGGGCTTCCTGGAAACAATCCCGGAGAAAAAAGCGTATTTGACCAATATCGGAGATAACGGGGTGGAGAACGTCAAGATCACCCTTGATCTGGTACCCTCGACGCAGCGTAAACGCAGCGACCTGAAGATCATCGATACACTGCTGAAGTTCCTTGCCGGGATCCCGGATGTGGAAGCCAGCTGTATGCGCCAGGGGATGAGTTCGATGAGCGACGGCGACGTAGCCATAGATCTGTACGGAACGGATTACGGCGTTATGGCGGATATCGCCGGACAGATGAAAAAGGCGATGTTTAAAAGCGGGAACTTCCAGAGTATCATCCTCTCGTATAAATCGCCTAAGCAAGAGATGAGTTTGAAGCCCAGCGAAGAAAAACTCAATGAATTCGGCTTGAACGCCGCCGGCGTGGGCGCGGTGATGCGTTATTCTATCTACGGGGAGGATTCCAATGTTTATAAGGAGAAAGGCGAGGAGTATAAGGTCAACGTGGAGCTCGATGACCGCTACGCCCGCAATTTCGACGATATCAAGGAGATATCCATTCTTTCGCGCAAAGGCCTGATCCCGATCAATGAACTGGGAGAGTTGAAAATCGATAAGGCCATTCCCACGATCTGGCGCAGGGACAGACAGCGGATCATCCGGCTTGACGGTTATCTGGGCAAGAGTTCGCTGGGTATTGTGAGCGGGAATCTGGACAAGAAGTTCAAAACTATCAAATTCCCCGCCGGGTACAGCTACAAATACTCCGGCAATTCCGAGTATATGAACGAGTCGAATACCGAATTGGGCAAGGCCGGACTTCTCGCGGTGATTTTAACATTTATGTTATTGTGCGCGATAATGAATTCCCTGATCGCCTATCCTTTTGCGGTCATGGTCACAGTGCTGACTTCCGTTGTCGGGATGATCCTGGGGTTGTTCTTTCTGAATCAGAGCATCAATATCGCCTCGATGATGGGCATGGTAATGCTTGTGGGTATGGTGGTGAATAACGCGGTCCTGCTTTTGGACCAGACTTTGGTGAAGATGAAGGAAGGATTGGCGGTCAAGGACGCGCTGTGGCAGGGGGCTTCGGATAAATTCCGGGCGATCATTATGACCTCGCTTTCCATCATCCTGGGCGTGGTGCCGCAAATGTGGAGTTTGAGCACTATTAAGCAGTCCATGGGCGCGGTGATGATCGGCGGGATGCTGGCATCGATCGTCTTTACTTTTGTCCTGGTGCCGGTCGTATTCTGGTATCTGGAACCTTTTGAGAGGAAATTGTTTAAAAGCGGAACGGCATGAGGGACTGGGAATCGTTATTCTCGATGATCGGGTTATTCAAGGCGAACGAAGCCCTGCTTTATCACGGCAGGCGCGTTGCCGGATTTGCCTGCGCTATAGCTGAAAGAATGGGATACTGCCGGGAAGGTATCGAATGCATCGGCTTGGCCGCGTTCCTGCACGATATAGGAAAAACCGAATTGCCAGCCGTTATTCTTAATAAGCCGTCCATTTTGGATAAGAAAGAAATGTCCGTTGTAAGAAGACATCCTCAATACGGCTACGGATTGTTGCAGGATATAAGATCCGGATCCGTTATTGCCGATGTCGCTCTACAGCATCATGAGAGAATGGACGGTTCCGGTTACCCTTTGGGCGTGAAGGGAAAAGATATTCATCCTGTCGCCAGGATAATCGCGGTCGCCGATGTAGTGGAGGCGATGGTTACTGCCCAGGTGTACAGGCCGGCTTTGACCTTCAAGGACGCTGTCAGGGAGATCAGCGGTAAAAGCGGCTTATTATACGATCCTCAGGTGGCCGAGATAAGCCTGGAACTTATCGAAAAGAACGAAACTCACCTTTAAGATTGTTTGTTCCGGGGAAAGGCTTTCGAGGGGATGTCCTGCGCAATTGGTGCTGGAGGTGGGAGTTGAACCCACACGGACGTTAGCCCATCGGTTTTTGAGACCGACGTGTATGCCATTCCACCACTCCAGCGCAAATTCGTATAATGAAGCTCTACTACATTGTAAAACAAGTTTTTAATACTTGAGAATCGAAAGCAGAAAGTTGACCCCTGCACTACCAAAATTTTTGAAGAAGGAAGCGGCCAAATCTTATCCGCGTCAGCCGTAGACTGACGCGGTTTTCCGGCCGCGCATTTATAAATATACTATCGAAAATCCCATTTGTCAATTTCATAAAGTTAGTGTATAATTATTTCTCCTGCCTATAGTGCTGATAAGGCAGTAAATTATCGGGTATATTTATGGGGCTGTAGCTCAGCTGGGAGAGCACTTGCATGGCATGCAAGGGGTCAGGAGTTCGATCCTCCTCAGCTCCACCATTTTTTACTCTGCGGCGCTGCGGCAAGGCGGCGGGACATATGGTTCCCGTTTGCTTTTCAACAGCGCCCTGTTTATTTAAAGGCCGGCCCAAGAGGCCGGCAGAGAAGAAGGAATGTTATGAAACAGTATCCGGCATCAAGAAAAGCTCAATCCGTTATCGCAAGGAGCGGGGCGCAGATGCTTATAGAGAGCCTTGAAAAAGAAGGGGTAAAGGTAATCTTCGGCTATCCGGGTGCCGCGGTCCTGCCTTTGTTCGACCTTATTTATGACGGAAAGATACGTTTTATCCTTACCAGGCACGAACAAGGCGCGGCGCACGCCGCGGACGGTTATGCCAGGGCAAGCGGGAAGACCGGGGTCTGCCTGGCTACTTCCGGCCCCGGGGCCGTCAATCTGGTGACCGGCCTGGCCACTGCCTATATGGATTCCGTGCCGCTGGTGGCGATCACAGGGCAGGTGAAGACCTCTCTTATCGGCAACGACGCTTTTCAGGAAGCGGATGTTACCGGCATAACGCGTTCCATCACAAAACATAATTATTTGGTTAAAGACGCGAGTGAGATACCGGACGTGGTCAGGGAGGCTTTTCACCTGGCAGGCAGCGGCAGGCCCGGTCCGGTATTGATCGATCTGCCGGTGGATATTCAGCAACAGATCGTTGAAGGTGTTATTCCGCCGGCGGCAGTCCCCAGGAGGGAAAAGCTGGATCTTTCCGGACATCGAGGACAGGTCAGGAAAGCGGCTGAATTGGTAGCCCGCGCGAAAAGGCCGATTATTATAGCCGGCGGCGGCGCGGTTATTTCCGGGGCCGGCCGTTTATTGTTCACCTTAGCGGAAAAGATCCGGTGTCCGGTGACCGTTACGCTGATGGGCATGGGCGTTTTTCCCGCAGGTCATGATTACTATCTGGGCATGCTCGGTATGCACGGTACAGTGTACGCCAACCGGGCGGTCGGCGAATCCGATCTGATCATCGCCGTGGGGGTGCGTTTTGACGACAGGGTTACCGGACGGACGGACGCCTTCGCGCGCGCGGCGAAAATAATACAGATAGACATCGATCCGTCTTCTATCGGCAAAAGTATCCGTGCCGATCTGTCGATAACCGCGGACGCCTCCAGGGCTCTGGAACGATTACTGGAGGAGATCAAGATCCTGCCGGATACCGGCAGCTGGCTGCGCAGGATCGGGCAGTTGAAGAAAGAATACCCGCTGTGTTATGAAAAGCAAAAAGGCTTGATAAAACCGCAGGCCGTCATAGAGCAGATCTACGCGGCCACCGGCGGTAAAGCGATAATCGTCACCGACGTCGGCCAGAACCAGATGTGGACCGCGCAGTGGTACGCGTTTGAGCGTCCCCGCCGTTTGATCACCTCCGGAGGATTGGGGACGATGGGGTTCGGGCTTCCGGCTGCAATGGGCGCGAAGATAGCCTCTCCGCGGGATACGGTGTTCCTTATTTCCGGGGACGGGTCGATACAGATGAATTCCCGGGAATTGGCTACCTGCGTCGTCGAAGGCATAAATATCAAAGTGGCGATCCTGAATAACGGCTGTTTGGGCATGGTCCGTCAGTGGCAGGAGTTATTCTACAAGCGGCGTTACAGCCAGTCGTTGCTGACCTCCCCCGATTTTGTGCTTTTGGCGAAAAGCTACGGCTTGAACGGCGCGCTGGTGCGCGAGAACAAGGGCGTGCGTCCGGCAATAGAGAAGGCCTTGCGTTCGGAGAAGACTTTCCTTATCGATTTTCGCGTTGCTGCGCAAGAGAATGTTCTGCCGATGGTCCCTGCCGGAGAAGCGATCGACCGTATGATCGGCGGGATGGCTTGATCGCAGCGCATAATTGCCGAATGCCGAGATAACGATCGTCTTTCGGTAAGGGGCACGATACCCTCTTTTGAGTCTCGCCAATCTTTAGTGGCGGACGTATCGTCAGTCGGCATTCGGCTACGGCTTTAAAACGTTAACGTGACCGAAGATCGATGCGGGCTTCGTTATCTTAACCGTTACCGAAGTAAAAAATCGTTTGTCGATCCGGGGACTGCCTCTTTTCTTCGCGCCTGGATAGTGATAGAATCATTATAATGACCGGTTGTGCAACCGGAGTGATAGAGAGGATCGCGGATAGATGCTTTTAGGCGCGCATATTTCGGCTGCCGGAGGGGTATCTTTAGTTCTGCCGAGAGCGGCTGAACTTGGCTGTAATACACTGCAGTTCTTCAGCCGTAATCCGCAGCGCTGGCGCGATAGGTCGTTGGATGTTTCGCAGGGATCCGGGTTCCGCGAGGCCAGGGAAGAAACCGGTATCAGCCCTGTTTTTATCCATAGCCCTTATTTGATCAATCTGGCCTCTCCGGAGAAGGGCCTGTTTCTGGCTTCGGTTGACGCTGTTGTGGAAGATATCCAGGACGCTTTTCTGCTGGGAGCCGACCATATCGTTATTCATATGGGCAGCCATAAGGAAAGCGGCGAGGACGCCGGCTTGTCGCGCCTGGCCGCGGCCTTAAATACGATCATAAAGAGGACGGGAGATTGTCCCGTAGGGATATTACTGGAGAATTCATCAGGCTCAGGCAACTGCCTGGGATACGAATTCGCGCATCTGCGCCGGGTCCTGTATTCTCTGGAAGGCCCTGACCGGGTCGGCGTATGCCTGGATACCGCGCATGCTTTTGCCGCGGGCTACGATATCTCTTCCGCAGGCGGGCTGGGCCGCCTTATTAAGGAAATAGACGGGAAGGTCGGTTTAAAAAGACTTAAATTAATACATCTTAACGACAGTAAGAGCGCCTGCGGTTCGCGCGTGGACGCGCATGAACATATAGGTAGAGGCCGGATAGGCATGGCGGGAATAGGCCGGATCATCAACCATCCCGCGTTAAGCGGATCACCTTTTATTTTAGAAACGCCCAAAGATAGCCCGAAAGCGGATACGCTTAATCTGAACACAGTGAGGAAATTACGCAGGCGTTAAGCCGCGTATCTAAAGAGGGAAGCGGGAGAATATGGAACAATATGATTTCCTGGAGATAGAAAAAAAGTGGCAGCGCGAATGGGAAGAGAATAATTCTTTCCGGGCGGAACGCGACTCGCGGCGGAAATTTTACTGTCTGGAGATGTTCCCGTATCCTTCGGGGAAGATACATATGGGGCACGTGCGTAATTATACCATCGGCGACGTCTACAGCCGTTATAAGACATTGTGCGGGTATAATGTTTTGCATCCGATGGGATTCGACGCTTTTGGTCAGCCCGCGGAGAACGCCGCGATAAAGAATAATACCAAACCCGGCACCTGGACTTATAAATGTATAGCTGAAATGCGCTCCGAATTAAGAAAAATGGGTTTCGCGTACGACTGGCGGCGCGAAGTCGCCACCTGCGACAACGATTATTACCGCTGGAACCAATGGATCTTCCTGAAAATGCTGGAAAAGGGGCTGGCGTATAAGAAAGCCTCTCCGGTTAACTGGTGCCCTTCCTGCGCCACTACCTTGGCCAATGAAGAGGTCATAAACGGGGGATGCTGGCGCTGCCACAGCGCGGTGGAACAGCGGCAATTGGAACAATGGTATTTGAAGATCACCCGCTATCAGGAGCGCCTGCTGGAAGATATGGGACAACTGGAGCATTGGCCGTCCAAGGTCAAGGCTATGCAGGAGAATTGGCTGGGCAGGAGCGAAGGGGTGGAGATTTATTTTAGCGAAGAAGAGAGCGGCAGGCGGATCACCGTTTTCACCACCAGGCCGGACACTATCTTCGGAGCGACTTATCTAGTGATGGCCCCGGAACATCCGCTGCTGCCGGAAATAATCAAAGGCCGCCCGGAAGAACTCAAGGTCAAGGAATTTATCTCCGGAGCCGCCGGACGCAGGAAGGCCGCTCTTTTGTCGGAACCGGGAAAAGAAGGCGTTTTTACCGGGGCATACGCGGTGAATCCGGTCAACGCGGAAGCGGTCCCGATCTGGACCGCCGATTACGTCTTGACCGGTTACGGAACCGGCGCGGTGATGGCCGTGCCTACCCATGACCAGCGCGATTTCCTTTTCGCGAAAGAGCACAGCCTGGCGATGCGGGCTGTGATCCGGCCCGTGAATATCTCTCCGCAGCCGGAGGAAAATATGGCCGAAGCGCACGAAGGGGAAGGCGTGCTGGTGAATTCCGGATGTTTCGACGGTCTGGCGAATGAAGAAGCCAAGAAGAAAATAGCCGTGTGGATGGAAAAAGAAGGCACGGGAAAGATCGTTACCTGTTGGAGACTGCGCGATTGGCTGATCTCCCGGCAGCGTTATTGGGGGACGCCGATCCCGGTAGTTTATTGCCAGGATTGCGGCATAGTGGCGGTGCCTTACGAACAACTTCCGGTAAAACTCCCGGCGGACGCCCCTTTTACCGGGGAAGGCGGCAGTCCGTTGGGCAAGGTGGAAGAATTCGTCAATACCTGCTGTCCTAACTGCGGCAAGAAGGCGCGGCGGGAAACCGATACCATGGCTACGTTCTTCGACTCCTCCTGGTATTTTTTGCGTTATTGCTCTCCTAAAGAAGAAGCATTCCCTTTTGACAGAGAAGAAGCCGCTTACTGGATGCCGGTTGATCAGTATATCGGCGGCATAGAGCACGCCATCCTGCATTTACTTTATTCCAGGTTTTTCACCAAGTTTTTCAATGATCTGGGGATGCTGGAATTGAAAGAGCCGTTCAGCTGCCTGTTGACCCAGGGGATGGTGCTTAAGGACGGGGAAGTAATGTCCAAGTCTAAAGGTAATATCGTCGACCCCGATTCCATCATCAGGAAATACGGCGCGGACACTTTGCGGTTGTTTATTCTTTTTGCGGCGCCCCCGGAGACCGAATTGGAATGGGATGACCGCGGCCTGGAAGGAGCGCACCGTTTTTTGAACAGGGTCTGGCGGATCAAGGATAATCTTGTGCCGGCCGCTTCCGCCGATCTTCTGCGGGCGATGCACCGCATGATAAAGAAAGTCACGGAAGAGGTGGAAAGTTTTAAATTCAATACCGCCATCGCGGCGGCCATGGAATTCGTCAACGCCGTCTATCAATCGGGCGCCGATAAAGAGGTGTATTCCGTATTGCTGCGGCTGCTGGCCCCGTTTGTGCCGCATTTCTGCGAACAACTCTGGCAGGAAATAGGCAATAAGGAAGGCATTTTTCTTTCCGATTGGCCGCGATACGAGCCGGAGATGCTGAAGGAATCTTCTTTGACGATCGTCGTGCAGGTGAACAGCAAAGTGCGTTCTAAGCTGCGGGTTCCCGCGGATATAACCGAGGCCGAGTTAAAGCGCCTTGCGCAGGCCGACGAACACCTGGAACCCTGGCTGGCGGGAAAGACGGTAAAGAAGGTGGTTATTGTCCCCGGCAAATTGGTGAACATAGTCATTCAGTAAGAATCGGGCGATCCCGCGGTTAAAGCGTTATCTTTCCAGGCAGTAATTCCGCTATTCAGTAATTAAGCTTCCCGGGCTAATCCTTCGAAGGGTTCTCTCCGCCACTTAAGCGAAATTCTCCCGAAGCAGCCACTTTTTTTGTGCAGCGATATCTTCCCGTTCACCCTGCGCATTCATCTTCGCAAGAGCGAATACTTAGACTTCCGATTGGTCAGGGTACAACCAGGCTTAAACCTGGGGTTTTCTGCGTAGGAGAATAAAACGGCTGTTTCTTCCGTTCAGAAGAGCAGCCGTTTTTTTGTGTTAGAAAAACGCCTTATTATACGTCTATTAATATGATGCTTTATTTTACTCCGGAAGAGAAGCGCGCCCTGATTTTTCTTTGCTGTGTGCTCCTGGCCGGTTCCGCAGCGGAAGCGGCCAGGAAGCATTTCCGCCGCAGCCGGCCGGTGCCGGGCGTTTATTACCGCCTGGGCAGGCTGGATCTGAACCTGGTAGACAGGAAGGAGCTGTGTTCTTTGCCAGGCATAGGAGATAAACTGGCGGAGCGTATCTGCGCGCTGCGCGCAGAACGCGGCAGGTTCGGCAGTATTGAAGAGTTAAGGGAAGTCGAAGGTATAGGCGAAGCCAAGTTCAAGCGGGTAAAAGAATTTTTCTATCTGAAAGGGCGGGATTGAGAAAGCAGGATATTATTCTTCTGCGTCCGGCATTCTGGCTGGCACTGTCTTTTTCCTGCGGTATCGCGGTGTTCTCCGCCGTCCGACAGTGCCCGTTCTTTTTATGCCTGAGTTTCAGCCTGGCGGCGCTCGCGGCGGTCCTGCTGCTGCGCGGTAAAAATGCCGTTTGGTTCGCCTCGGCCGCAATACTTTGTTTTTTGCTGGGAGGGGTATGGGGACGCGCGCGGGAAATGAAACCAGCCGATGATTACAGCCGGTTCTTACGCCGCGAAGAAGAAGAGGTCTATATTTTGCGCGGCAGGCTTTGCGGGGAACCTGTCTTCAGGGGGAGTAAATATTTTTTTAAGCTTAAGCTTTGTTCCATGGAAATCCGCGGAAGGTGTTTTTCCGTGTCAGGCCCGGCCGCGCTGCGCGCCACTTTTTTACCGCCGTCCGAAGGCGCTCAGGAGATGGCGGTCAAGTGCCGTTATTCGTGGAAAGGGCTGTTCATCCTGGATTCCCGGCGCGACTTGTGTTTGCTTCCCGGGAAAGGCGTTAATTTCCTATCCGGCGTTCTTGCCGGGAAAGTTAAGCTGAAGAAGCTGCTGCAATATAAACATACGCCTGCCGGAGCGGGGATTATTTCCGCTATGGTACTTGGGGAAAGGCAGGGGATACCGTTCCTGGTAAAAAGAGGGATGCTGAGGACCGGAACCCTGCATTTGCTGGTGGTCAGCGGTTTTAATACGGGGCTGGTGGCTTTTTTTGTCATTCTGTTATTGAAAGCCGCGCGCGTTCCGAGAAAAATCAGATTATGCTTAGCTTGTCTCTTTGTCGCGGTCTATTGCATAGTCACCGGTATTTCTCCGCCGGTTTTCCGCGCCGCGGTGATGACCGCGTTTATTTTATCCGCTTATCTTGTCCGGCGCGAGGCCGATCTGCTAAACCTGTTGGGTTGCGCCGCTCTGGTCCTTTTGGTTTGCGACCCGCAAACGCTGTTCAGCGTCAGTTTTCAGCTCTCTTTTCTCAGCGTTTTTGCCATCGCAGTATTCTGCCCGTTATTCCGTGTTTTATCCGGAAGCGCTAAGATAAAAAACAGAGTCTTGCGCGGGACAACTGAAGCATTAATAACATGTCTGTCGGCGTGGCTGGGGACGCTGCCTTTGATCCTTTGCTATTTTCGCCTATTCTCCTGGGCCGCGCTGCCGGCTAACCTGCTGGCGGTGCCGCTGGCTTCTTTGATCACCATCTGCGGGTTCTGCCAGATCATCAGCGTTCCGTTCCTGCCGCGTTTAGGCGGATACTTCGCCTTTGTTTCAGATACACTGGTTGCCGGACTGGTGTTCTTAGTGTCTTTTTTCGAACATATACCGGGTTCCTGGGTTAAACTATGAAAAAGCGATTTGACTGATCGTTCCGGAGGCACCCGGCAGTTTTATTTGCACTTTGGAGGGGGGAGGGATATAATCAAATAAAATATTGATCGGAGCGCAGAATTCCCGAATGCCGGGTTTTGAGATCGTCTTTCGAAGGGCTACGATGCCCTTGTTTTAGTCTCGCTGAGCTTCAATGGCGGATAATAATTCAGGAAAGAACCCCCGTGAACATATGTCTCGAGCCTTTCGGCAAGCTTTAATGGTGGGCAAAGTCGAATCCGCGGAATAAACTCCGATGAAGGATGTGAGCCGGGGGAGTATTCATTTTTGCGCAAGCATTATTGCAGTGTATCTCTTTTGGGGACGGATGCCGAATGCGAAAAATAGACAGTATAAGCGTGGTCATTCCTATGTATAATGAGGAAGATTGTGCCGGGGATGTTATCGCGGAAGCGATACGCGCCGCTTCCGCGGTGACGCCGGAGATCGAGGTCATCGCCGTGGACGATCATAGTTCGGACGGCACGCCCGGCATATTGGACAAGCTCGTTCATGCGGACAGGAGAATAAAGGTGGTGCGTAATAGTAAAAGGCTGGGATTGGGAGGGGCTTTGAGAGCCGGTTTTATGAGCGCGTCGAATTCCGCGGTCATATATACCGATGCCGATCTTCCCTGCGATATGAATTGTATTCCTTATGCCGCGGAACTGATGAAGAAAAAAGACGCCGATATCGTTTCCGCTTACAGGGATGATTCCGACCGGGACAATTTTCACCGGTCGGCGTATTCTTTTGTTTTTAACGGGATCGTCGCTCTTGTTTTCAATCCGGGTATAAAGGATATCAATTTTTCATTTAAATTGTTCGATCGCGTTAAATTGAACAAATTAGGGCTTTCTTCGCAAGGTTCGTTCGTTAATGCGGAGTTGTTCATTAAAGCGAAATGGTCGGCTTATAAAATAATACAGTTTCCCGTGAAATATTCCCGGAGAATGAAAGGTATATCCAAACTTGACAATTTCGGCAATATCTTCTGCATATTGCTGGAGATGTCGCGTTTCTTCTTAACCGTGCTTTTGTCCGGCAATAAAGTAACCCCGCAGAGGAATGATTAAGCGCGCCGTATCGGAAATATCGCTGAATTCCGGATTCGGATCCCGCGTTTACCTTGTTTTGCGGATGTTGACGTGTCCTTTTGACAGGATATTGAAGATGGTTCCTGCGCGGGGGCGTATTCTTGATCTGGGCTGCGGTGCCGGGTTGTTTTTTTTCCTGCTTTCCCACAACGCGCCCGAAAGATCGATAATCTCCGTGGATTGCCGCCTCGAGAGGATCAGGGCTGCCGGGCGCGCCGCGGAAACAGGCGGTTTCAAGAATATCTCCTTTGCGCACGGGGATATAGTCTCTTTTCCATATCCGGATTCAACCGATTGCATAGTGCTTATAGATGTCCTGTATCAATTATCTTCGCAAGACAAAGCGGAAGTCATCAGGAAATGTTCCGCTTCGTTGCGTAAGAACGGGGTATTGTTTGTCAAGGAAACGGGCACCAGTCCGGCATGGAAGTTTCTGTGGTGTTATTTTCAGGAAACGGTGATCTCGCGTCTGCTAAGAGTGAATTTGAGGCGCGTGGAACCGCTTGGCGCCGAAGTTTGGCTGGATATTATCGGCAAAGAGGGGTTCTCGGCCGAAATAAAGAAAATAGATAAAGGTTACTCATATCCGCATGTTTTATTCATTTGCCGGAAAACGGATGCTTAAATGAAGAAAATCCTGCTTTTGAATCCGCCCGCGCCGCGGCTCTGCGTCAGGGATTATTACTGCGGTTTTTCCTCGAAAGCGGAATATTGCTGGCCGCCTCAGGATCTGGTAGTTTTAAGCGGCATACTGAGCGGGGATCTTCAAGTCTGCTATTTGGACCCTTGTTCTGCAGGTTATGACCGCCGCCGGAGCCTGGAGTATATACTGGCAGGAGATTGTGACGCCGTTATTTTTACCTCCGGGTCGCTGCATTTAACGGAAGATATCGCTTTTGTCAAAGAGATAAAAGACAACCGTGCGCGCGCTAAAATAATCGGTAGCAGCGCCGTGTTCAGATTCATCGGCGCCGATATTATGAGGGAACATCCTTTTATAGACGGATTATTGCGGGATTTTACCAATAATGACGCTGTCTTGTTCTTATCCGGGGAATATGAGAATATTGCGGATATGTTCTTCAGGGATCGCAACAGGGCCCTGCGTTCTAATTGGAAGGAGCGAGAATATTAAAGAACTGGTTATGACCGCCGATGATCTTGGCCTGGCTTCCGGTATCAACCGCGGTATTATGGATTGCGTGGAGAAAGGGATAGTGTCTTCCGTTTCTTTATGCGTTAACGGCAGGGCGGCGGAAGAAGCGCTGGATTTCTGCAAAAATCACCCGCGTTTGGATACCGGACTGCATCTTGTTCTTGCGGGGGAGAAAGCGTTGTCGCGGGCTTCAGGCGAGAACGGACTGTCCGGCAAAAGCGGCGATTTCTTCAGGAATTGGGCCACTTTTCTGGCGGCGTATTTTTCGCGCAGGATCGACCAGCGCGGCCTGGAAAAGGAGATAGAGGCCCAATTCAAGAAGCTCAGCGGCGCCGGAATACGCGTCATACACGTCAACAGCCATCAGCACCTGCATATTCTTCCCGGGATATTGAATATCGTAATGGCTAATTGCAGGAAATACGGTGTCAGGTTTATCCGTCTTCCTTATTCACGCCCGGCGCGGCATTGGTTATTTGCCGATTGGCACCGGGTCATTTTGCAGATAGCGGTGAATTTGCTTTGCGCGCTCAACGCGAATAAGATCAGGGCCGCCGGTTTGCGGACATGCGATAATACTACCGGCGTTCTTTATTCGGGAAGAATGGGATCAACCGCGTTGCGCAGGTTCGTCTCTTCTTTGAAAATAGGCAAATCAGAGATTATCTTCCACCCTGGCCGGGTCGACGAAGAATTGCTCTTTTTATACGGTCACTGGGGGTATTCCTGGGAGGAAGAAACAAATTTATTGTGTTCGTGCGATATAAGAAAGTTGCTGGACGAGGAGATGATCAGTCTAATGTCATTTTCTTCCCGGCGAGAATATGATGGTCGGTAGGACATCTATCGGGAGCGCGCTTTTGATTTATCCGCCCACCGGTATTTACGATCGTTTTGAACGCTGCCAGTCTCCGGTGGAATCGGAAAGCGTGAATATCGTGCGTCCGCCTTCGGATCTTGCTTATCTGGCAGCAGTGCTGGAAAAACACGGGGTTAAAACATATATCCGTGATTATCCGGCGTCTGGAAAAGGATGGAGGGATGTAGAGGGTGACGTTAAGTTGTTATCGCCTGATCTGTTGCTCGTCAGTGCCACCTTATTCACCTATCGTCAGGATTGCCGCGCGTTTAAGATCGCCAAGGGGTATAAACACGGTGCTTTCTGTATGTTAAAAGGTTTTTTCCCGGACGCGGGCAGGCGGATATTGGAGGGAACGGAGGAAATCGACATTATTCTGCTTGCGAAGGAAAAGGTATTTTCGTGACTTCCGTCAGGCCGGCCATCGCCGACCTGGACTCTTTGCCTTTTCCCGCCAGGCATTTGTGCGATAACGGATTATACCGTATGCCGGATAACGGCAGGAAAATGGGTGTTGTTTTGGCCGGGAAGGGCTGCCCGAGGGAATGCATATTCTGTCTGGTACCGGCGATTAACGGCTTTGAAGACACAGTTGACAAAAGATGTCGGGTATGCTACTTTACATATTATGTCCAAGAGAATATTTTTGATGGTATTTTGTTCCTTACTGGTTACCCAGACGGCTTCCGCTTATTGGTTATGGACCCCTAAGGACGGTAAATGGGTTAATCCCAAGACCGCCGTAAAGTCCACTCCCAAGGAACAGGTTGAAACCGCGCGTTCCCTTTTTGAAGGGAAGCATTACGAGGGGGCCAGGAAGGAATTCGGCAAGTTGATCAAGGCATACCCTAAGTCCGCGGAAGCCGCCGACAGTCAGTATTATTTGGGCAGGATCGATGAAGAGACCGGCAAGCTTTATGAGGCATTCCAGGCTTATCAGCGGTTGATAGATAAATACCCGTTCTCCGATAAAATACAGGATGCGATCGAAAGGCAGTATAAAATAGGGGAGGCGTTCATCTCCGGGGCAAGGAAAGGCATATCGGCGGTGTTCGCGCCGGAAAACCCCGGCGTGGAGATCTTTTCCAAGGTGGTCGAGAACTCTAATTACGGACCGCTGGCGGATAAGGCGCAGTATAAGCTCGGGCTGGTGCTGAAAGGACTGGCGCGTTATTATGAAGCGGAAGAGGCTTTTTTCAGGCTTATCAAGAGTTATCCGGACAGCGAATGGGTGGCCGCCGCCAAATTCCAGATAGCGGACTGCCGCGCCGCGGTTTCCCAGGGGCCGGATTATGATCAGGGAGCCACTAAAGAAGCCCATAAGCGGTTCCAGGAATTCGTCAATACGCATCCCGACGCCGCTCTCTCTTCCGAGGCGCAGAAGAACATCGCCTCTTTAAAAGATAAAGAGGCCTGCAGTAATTATAATGCCGGAAGGTTTTACGAGAAACAGCGGGTTTATCCGTCCGCCAGGATATATTATGACGACGTGGTAAAGAATTATCCGGAAACGGTCTGGGCGGCCAAGTCTTTGGAACGGCTGCAGATCCTGGAGAGGATGAAGAAATGAAGTGGTTACGGCGTTTATTCTCCTGCGCAGAAGACCACGGGATGAATGCGCAGGATGAGCGGGAAAGTATCGTTGCGCAAAGAGGGGGACTGCTTCGGATGAATTCCGCTCAAGTGGCAGAGAAAACCCGGGCGTCTGTCCTGAAGCCCTTCGATAAGGCCAGGATAAACTCCGTCGAAGGATTATCCCGGGGAGTTTCATTCCTGACAGCGGTCGCTTCGTTGACGGTATGCCTGGGGTTGTCCTCCTGCGGTTATACCACGCGTTCGATGATCAACAGCAGTTACAAGACGATATATATAACGCCTTTCGTGAATAAGGTGGATATCACGGGTGAATTCGATTCCACTTCCGGTTATAAAGTTTACCGGCCGATGCTGGAGAGCGATATTACCCGGACCTTGACGCGCAGGTTCCTGATGGACGGTAATCTTAAACCGGTGGACAAGGATAATGCCGATCTGATCCTTAAAGGGGAATTGGTTGAATTCCGCAGGGACCCTTTGCGTTATAATACCGATAACGAAGTTGATGAATACCGAATGAATCTGTTGGTGAATATAAGTTTGTGGGAAGCCGGCGCCGATAAACCTTTGTGGGAAGAGAGGAATTTCACCGGAGACACCACGTATTTCGTCAGGGGCGCGGCGACCAAATCGGAAAACTCCGCCGTCAACGACGCCCTGCTTGACCTCTCCCGCAGAATAGTGGAGCGTACTGTTGAGCAATGGTAGCCGGGGATATACTTGTTTATGTGTTTGCCGGTGATGATGCCTCGGGAAAATCCATCCATTTAAACCAGCTTAAAGAAACATTCCTGCCCGCGGATATCCGCGCCTTCAACTTCGACGTATTCTACGGTAACGAACTCGTGTTGCAATCTTTTCAGGAACGGCTGTTGAGTATTCCGGTAAACTCGCCGAGGAGAATGATCGTGCTTAAGAATGCCGGCGCGTTGTCCGCCGCGGCAAGGAAATTCGTTTCCGATTACGCCGCGGCCGCGCATAAATCGGTATTGCTTGTTGTCGATTTTGAGCGTTTTGACCCCAAAGATACATTCTTTTCGTCTTTGTGCGGGCACGGGCGTCTTTTCCGTTTTAGTGAAGAACAACATACGGATGCTTTTGCTCTTGCCGGGCTGATGCGTTCCGGACGAGCCGCGGACGCGCTCAAGGCGCTGCATAAACTTATTGAGGGTGGGGAAAAACCGGAACGTATCCTGGGAGGGGTGCGTTATTCCTGCCGGAAGTGGGAAGCGGAACGTTCGGCGGCGGCTTTTAAAGAAATATTGCGCTGTGATCTGGAGATCAAGACCGGGCGTTTAAAACCGCTTTTCGCGCTGGAACGGCTGATCATAACTTTGTCCAGGCGTTTTCAGTCGCAGATAGTCAAAAAAATGCCGCCAGGCTGAATTTACCGGCGGCATTTGGATTTAATGATAAAGCGGTTACGCCGTTTTTAACACTTTTTTTGCTAAACGGGATTTTTTGCGGTTTGCCGTAGCGGGATGGATAATTCTCTTTTTTGCCGCTTTGTCCAGCTGGGAAAAGACTTCTGTAAGGGTTTTTTGCGCTTCCTGAGCCTTTTTGGAAGATACGAGCCCCTGTAATTCCTTGATCTTTTTTTTCAGCTCTTTCTTTATTTTTACATTATGAAGGTGTCTTTTTTTGTTTACCTTGTTCATTAATATGGAACTGCTTCTTCTGGGCATGGTTTTCTCCTTTTAATTTATATTCGTAAAGGCGTATTTTTTAGCCGGTTAAGCGGTTGAAAATCCTGAAGATTTATTATACAACGGCACGGATAATTAATCAAATCTTTTATTAGCGGGGCAACGATGCAGAGTATGAAAGAGGCGCATAGCGAATGCCGGGGAATGATGCGTTCCGCTGGATTGATCGGGGCGGCCACTCTTTGTTCGCGTATCCTCGGTTTCTGCCGGGATATCGTCATCGCCCGCATGTTCGGCGTTTACGTCTACGCCCAGGCCTTTGTCGTGGCTTTCCGCATCCCGAATTTATTCCGCGATATAGTAGGGGAAGGGGCGGTGAATTCCGCTTTTGTGCCGGTGCTCAGCCGGTACAATCTTAAGCGCGACAGTAGCGAATTCTGGGAGTTGGCCAACGTACTCCTTAATATCCTCCTGGTCGTCCTATCGGCTATCGTTGTCGCCGGGGTGGTCTTTTCTCCCTTTATTATTAAGGTCTTCGCGCCCGGTTTTACCGCCGACCCCGTTAAATTCCAGACCACGGTGCTGCTAAACCGGCTGGTTTTTCCTTACTTGTTGTTGATAGGATTGGCGGCGTATACCATGGCCATGCTTAATTCCCTCGGCCACTTCAAAGCGCCGGCGTTCGCGCCGTGCCTGTTGAACATTTCCATTATCGTCTGCGCCCTCTTGTTCGGGGAAGGCATCACCGGCCTGGCCTCCGGGATATTGATAGGCGGGGTGCTGCAATTGGCGGTGCAGGTCCCGGTCATTTACGCGCGCGGCTTCCGGCTGAAAGGTTTCTTAAAAAAATTCAGCCATCCCGGGGCCGTGGAAGTCGTCCGTTTACTTGTCCCGCGGCTGTTCGGCACCTGTATTTACCAGCTTAATAATTTCGTGGATTCGGTTTTCGGGTCGCTGGCTTTTATAGTGGGCGAAGGGGGCGTAGCGGTGCTTTATTTCTCCTACAGGCTGGTGCAATTCCCCGTGGGGATATTCGGGAACGCCGTGGCGCAGGCCGCGTTGCCGTTGATGTCGCAGCAGGCCTCCGAAGAAAGCAGGCGGGGAGACTTGAAAAACACCCTTTTACTCGGCCTGCGCCAGGTGTTTTTTCTGATGCTGCCCGCTTCGGCTTTTTTGATCGCGCTTTCCGGACCGATAGTCGGGGGTATCTTTCGTGGGGGGCGGTTCGACGCCTACGCGGCGGCGGTGACGGCAGACGCGCTTGTTTATTACAGTATAGGATTGTTCGCTTATGCCGGGAGCAAGGTCTTGAATTCCTGTTTTTTCGCCCTTAGGGATACCGTTTCTCCGGTTAAGGTCTCAGCCGTGGCCTTGGGGTTGAACATTGTCCTGAATACCGTATTGATGTTCCCTTTAAAAATAAAAGGCCTGGCCCTGTCCAGTTCTATCTCGGGTATCATTTCTTTCTTGATACTTATCCGTATCCTGGACAGGAAAACCGGCGGCCTCGGTCTGCGCGGGATAGCGGTATCTTTCTTCAAGATGCTGTCGGCGAGCGCGGCGGCGGGGTATGTTTGCTTCCTGGTATCGTTGAGATTCCCCGGCGGCGGCCGGTCCGGAGGGTTCTTTTTCAATGCCGGTTGGCTGGTCGTTTATTTTATTTGTTGTTGCGCGGTGTATCTGGCCGGATGTCTGCTGTTGAAATGCGATGAACTCGGGGAATTACGGGGATGGCTGAGAAGAAAGAAATAGATCTTAAAGCACGGAAAACGTCATTGCCGGACGGCCCCGGCGTCTACCTTTTTAAGGACGCTGCCGGAGTTCTCTTGTATGTGGGGAAGGCGAAGTCGCTTAAAAAGAGGGTCGCTTCATATTTTTCCGGATCACATCCGCCTAAAACCGCCGCCCTTGTAGGAAAAATAAAACAGATAGATTTCTTGACCACCGGAAGCGAGCAGGACGCGGATCTGCTGGAAGCATCTCTTATAAAAGAAAAACAACCGCATTACAACATTTCCAGGAAAGACGATAAAACGTTCCCTTTTATAAAGATCGGCGGCGGGGATTTTCCGGTGGTCTCGCTGGCACGCAGAAGAGGAAAGCCTGAAGAAGACGCCGGCTATCACGGACCGTATACCGATGCCGCCGCGGCCAGGGCCGCTTTAAAGATTTTACGCAGTCTTTTCGGCTTCCGGTCCTGCGCAAGTTTGCCTAAGGAGCCCTGCCTTTATTTCCGCCTGGGTCTTTGTCCGGCGCCCTGCTCGGGGAAGATCACCGTTTCGGAGTATGCCGGACTTATCAGACGCATAACTTTATTTCTGGAGGGCAGTTATGAGAAGTTGATCTCTGAATTGTCCGCCGGGATGGAGCGCGCTTCCGCGGAGCGTGATTTTGAGGCGGCGGCAGGGTTCAGGGATAAAATAACCGCTTTGTCGGCGATCCGGTCCGGGGGCAGCGCGGATGTCCTCCGCAGGGAACTGGAAGACCTTCGGCAGAAACTGCGTCTCGAATATCTGCCGGAACGCATCGAGGCTTTCGATATCTCCTGTATCCAGGGCAGGGAATCCTGCGGTTCTCTGGCAGCGTTTACCGGCGGCAGGCCGGATAAACACAATTACCGCCGCTTCCGTATAAAGATGACGCAGGGAATGAATGATTTTGCGATGATGAAAGAAGTGGTTTTCCGCCGCTATTCACGTCTGCTTAGGGAGAAACTGCCGCTGCCGGACCTGATAATCATAGACGGAGGCAAAGGGCAGGTCGCTTCCGCTCTCGCCGGACTCTCCGGCGCGGGAGTGTCCGGTATCCCCGTGATCGGGATCGCCAAGCCGCAGAAGGGCGTCAGGGATATGGAAAAGATATGTTTTGCCGGCGGCAGAGAGATGGTTTTTCCGGGGGAAAGCCCCGGTCTTAACTTTTTACGCAGGATACGCGATGAAGCGCACCGGTTCGCGGTTTCTTATCACCGGTTCTTGCGTAATAAGAGAATGCTGGGTAAGTGACGGAGGAGCCGTTTTGTTGAGCCCATTCGCCCGCAAAGTTCATTTAGTTGTGGCGGACATCCCGTATGGCGAGGTGCGGACTTACAAATGGGTGGCGGCTAAAGCCGGCAACGCGCGGGCCTGCCGCGCCGTAGGAACGGTGTTAAAGAATAATCCCTGGCCGGTATTCATTCCCTGCCACAGGGTGGTAGGGAGCGACGGTGACCCCGGCGGATATATTTATGGCCGTAAAATGAAGAGGATTTTAATAGAATTTGAGCGAAAAACCGCCAAGGTATGATATAATCAAAAGAATTGAAGTTTCCCTGCCTGAAGATTAATGGGGACGGAGGGAAATAGGGGGTTTTCAAGACGCATACAAACAGCGCGGCCGGCGGAGGTGCCTATATGCAGACCAATATAAAAAGATACCTGAAAATGATGCTGGATAGAAAGGCGTCCGATATGTTCTTTCGCGCCGGCTCCAACGTGCGTATGCGCATAGACGGGGAAGTCGTTTCCGTAGACGATAAAGTGATCACTCTGGACGAAGTGAATGAGGCGGTAAAAGAATTGACCTCCAATGAGTTGAAAGATTTCTTTCAGCGCACCCTGGACGTGGATTTCGGCGTCTATGTGCCGGAACTGGACAACCGTTTCCGTATCAGTATTTTTATGCAGAGGAACTGGCCGGCGCTGGTAATCAGGAATATCCGTTCGTTTATCCAGAATTTCGATGAATTACTTTTGCCGGCGGAGACACTCACCAGGCTTTCCATGGAGAAACGCGGCATGGTGCTGCTTACGGGCAGCGCCGGCAGCGGAAAATCCACGACCATCGCCAGTATGATCGAATATGTGAATAATAACGCCAATAAACACGTGCTGACGGTCGAAGAACCGATAGAATTCACTTTTAAGGATAAGCGTTCCATTATAAACCAAAGAGAGCTGGGAATAGACGTTGCTTCTTATGCCGTGGCCCTGCGGGCGTTCACGCTACAGAGCCCGGACGTTATCTTTATCGGCAACATCAGGGATTACGAAACTATGTCCGCCGCGCTCACCGCGGCCGAGACCGGCGTGCTGGTGTTAAGCACGCTTCATACGGTCAATGCCCCGCAGACCCTGGAACGTATCATCAATTTTTTCCCTCCGCATCAGCATGCCGAAGTCAGGACGCAGCTGTCGTATCTGCTTAAAGGGGTAATTTCCCTGAGGCTTATTCCTTCAAAGGAAGGCAGCGGCCGGATCCCCGCTTTCGAGACGATGCTGCAGACACCTACTATCAGCCGCCTGCTCAGGGAAGGCAAAACCTGGGAGATCCCGCAGTTCATAGACGATGGCGCGGTATACGGCATGCGTTCTTTCAATCAGTCGCTTGTGAAACTCGTCAACGAAGGCAAAATAACGGAAGAAACCGCATTGGCGTATTGCGACAACAAAGACGAATTTATGCTCGCCCTTAAAGGTATCTGCCGGGGTTAACGCGGATATACAGCGGAGCCGTTCCCTGCGGCAGGAGAATGCCGTTTCCGGAGCGGGTCATCGTGTGTATGCCCCAAGGAGAAATAGATATGCTTGATAAAATTAAAGACGAATTGGAACGGATATCAGTAAAGATCGGACAGCTTAGAGGTTATCTTTGACATTGAAGAGAAACTAGAGCGGGCTGAGAAGCTTTCCTTAGGAATGGCTGAACCTGGATTTTGGGATAACCAGGAGAAGGCCAATTCGGTGGTCAAGCAGCTTAAGGCGTTAAAAGCGGTCACCGGCCCGTGGCAGGAAGCCCTGTCCAGGCATAAGGAACTCCGGGAATTAACGGAGTTGCTTAAGGACGAGGACCGGGAATTGATCTCGGAGATAGCCTCCGGGGTAGAGGTTTTGTCCCGCAGTGTGGATAAATTGGAGTTAAGCACTCTGCTGGGCGGCAGATTCGACGCGAATTGCGCGTTCTTGAGCGTTAACGCGGGAGCCGGCGGAACCGAATCTTGCGATTGGGCGCAGATGCTCTTGCGGATGTATACGCGCTGGGCGGAAGATAAGGGATATGAAACAAAGGTTGTGGATATCCTTTACGGTGAAGAGGCCGGCGTAAAGAACGCCACAATACACATCGGCGGCGGATACGCTTACGGTTACCTGAAAGCGGAACGCGGAGTCCACCGCCTGGTGCGCATCTCGCCTTTCGATTCCAATAAACGCCGGCATACCTCTTTCGCTTCCGTGGACGTTGTCCCGGAGATCGAAGAGGAAGTGGATTTCAAGATCGAGGATAAGGATTTGAGGATAGATGTTTTTCGCTCTTCCGGGCCCGGAGGGCAGAGTGTCAACACCACGGACTCGGCGGTAAGGATCACGCATATCCCGACCGGCACCGTCGTGCAATGCCAGAACGAAAGGTCGCAGTTCCAGAATAAGCAGACGGCGATGAAAATGCTTAAGTCCAGGCTTTACGAGATAGAATTACGCAGGAAAGAAGAGGAATTGACGAAACAGTGCGATTCCTCCAAGAAGAAAATAGAATGGGGCAGCCAGATACGTTCTTATGTCATGCATCCGTATACTATGGTCAAAGACCACCGCACCGAACGGGAAACGGGAGACGTTAACAGCGTGATGGACGGAGCGCTCGACGGTTTCATTGAAGCTTATCTCAGGAAGAAAGCGGAAGGATAGAAAATATGTTCGGTTTTTTCAAAAAAGCAATGCTCGCCGGCAGGCAAAAGGCGATCAACCGTAAATACAAAGGGCTCAACATCGTCCTGCATGCGGAGATGCCGATGCCTTCCCTGGATGCCGTGGCCGCCCTGGCAGGCACGGTGGCAGCGGTGAACGCCTGGGAAGATAAGATCAGCGGGCTTTCGGATGACGAGCTGCGCGCTAAGAGCGGGCAGTTCAGGACATACTTGCTCGGCAGGGAACAGGCGTGCGCGGAACAGCTCGCTGAAATGAGCCTGGCGGTCGAGAATGCCGCCATCGCCGAAGAGAAGGAAAGGCTGAAAGAAAAGCTGAAGCTGGCGCGCAACCGTATTTTCGACGGTATACTCGCCGAGGCTTTCGCGGTGGTCAGGGAAGCTTCTAAACGCACCATCGGTTTGAGGCATTTTGATTCGCAGATACTGGGAGGATTAATATTGCACCAGGGAAAGATCGCCGAGATGTCCACCGGAGAAGGTAAGACATTGGTGGCCACTCTTCCCGCTTATCTCAACGCTTTGCTGGGCCGCGGCGTGCACATAGTGACGGTCAATGATTACCTGGCCAGGCGCGACAGGGAGTGGATGGGGCCGGTGTTCGAATTCCTCGGTTTGAGCGTGGGGGTTATCCAGCATGACATCCCCGAAGAGGAACGCAAGCTGGCTTATTCCTGTGACATCACTTACGGCACCAACAATGAATTCGGATTCGATTATCTGCGCGATAATATGAAATACAGCGCCTCCGAACTTGTGCAGCGGCCGTTCTATTATGCGGTGGTCGATGAGGTGGATTCCATTCTTGTGGACGAAGCGCGCACCCCGTTGATCATTTCCGGCCCGGCGGAGGAATCCACCGATAAGTATCACGTTATAGACAGGATCATCCCGCGCCTGCAGGGCAGGCTGATAATGGAGAAAGAACAGATCGACGCCAAATACAAGGGAATAGACTTATCCAAGGGGTATGATTATATCGTTGACGAAAAGGCGCGCAACGCCTACTTGACGGAACAGGGCGAGGCCAAGGTCTGTTCATTATTGAACATCGCCAGCTTGCACGATATGGAGACTATGGAATGGCGCCATCATGTGATCCAGGCTTTAAGGGCGCATAATCTTTACAAGAAGGACGTGGATTACGTGGTAAAAGACGGGCAGGTGATCATAGTCGATGAGTTTACCGGAAGGTTGATGCCCGGAAGGCGCTGGTCCGACGGGTTGCATCAGGCGGTGGAAGCCAAAGAAGGGATGAAGATCGAAAGGGAGAACCAGACCCTGGCGACGATCACCTTCCAGAATTTCTTTCGTATGTATGAGAAGCTCTCCGGGATGACCGGAACGGCGTATACTGAGGCTAATGAGTTCAAAGCGATCTATAAACTGGATGTGGTGGTTGTCCCCACCAACAGACCCTTGATCCGCATCAACCATGCCGACAGGATCTACAAGACCGAGATGGAGAAGTTCAATGCCGTGGTGGAGGAAATAACGCAGATGTACTCTTCCGGCAGGCCGGTGCTCGTAGGGACGGTGTCGATAGAAAAATCGGAGTTGCTTTCCGATATGCTGAAACGCCGCGGTGTGGGGCATCAGGTGTTGAACGCCAAGTACCATGAGATGGAAGCGCAGATAGTGGCGCAGGCGGGCAGGTATAAAGGGGTGACCATCGCCACCAATATGGCCGGAAGGGGAACGGATATCCTTTTGGGCGGTAATCCCGATTTTATGGCGAAAACGCTGCTGCGGCAGAAAGAGTTCGAGACAGAAGAGGAACGCCGCGTCGAATATTCGCGGTTGTTGGAGAAATACAAAAAAGAGACGGAAGAAGAACATCGCCGGGTAGTGGAAGCCGGCGGTTTGCATATCATAGGCACGGAGAGGCATGAAGCGCGCAGGATCGATAACCAGCTGCGCGGGCGTTCCGGCAGGCAGGGAGACCCCGGTTCATCGCGTTTTTATGTGTCGCTGGGAGATAATTTGATGCGGCTTTTCGGTTCCGACCGGTTGATCGGGATAATGGACAGGCTCGGGCTGGAAGAGGGGCAGGTCATCGAACACCCTTGGATCAACAAGTCCATAGAAGTGGCGCAGCGAAGGGTAGAACAGCATAATTTCGAGATCCGCAAGCAGCTGCTGGAATATGATAACGTGATGAATAAACAGCGCGAGGTGGTTTACAGCCAGCGCAGGCAGATACTGGATGGGATATCCCTCAGAGAGAACATCCTTTCCATATTGGAAAGAAGCGTTACGGGATTGTCCGGTTTGTTCTCCGTAGAGAATACCGGTGAGATGGATTACGACGGCCTGCTTAATACCCTGAAACTCAAATTCGGCCTGGAGTTTTCCCGGGAAACGTTGTTGGCTAAAGAAGGCGGGACTCTGGCGGACATTCTTTACGGGATGGTCTCGGAAGCCTATTTCAATAAGGAGAACGAGACCGGCGTAGAGAATATGCGTTTGATGGAAAGATTGGTTTTCCTGCAGATCATAGATGCCAGGTGGAAGGATCATCTTTATGCGATGGATAATCTGCGTGAAGGTATCGGTCTGCGCGCTTACGGGCAGCGGGATCCGCTGGTGGAATATAAACGCGAAGCGTTCGAGATGTTCAACAACATGATCGCGGCCGTGGAGGAAGAATCGCTGGAGATCCTGTTTAAACTTCATTCCGAGCCGCAAAAACAGGTAAGAGGAGTGTTCAGCACGACGTCCCAGGAATTTAGCCATCCGGAAGCGGCATCTTTCTCCGCATCAGGAGAGACGCCGGCGCAGCCCGACAAACGGACGGCGGTTCCCGTTCAGCATCAGGCGCGCGCCGATGCCGGAGACAAAGTCGGCAGGAACGATCCCTGTCCGTGCGGTTCAGGAAAGAAATTTAAAAAATGCTGCGGAAGATAATTTTAAATAAGACCGGCTCGCTTACGGTATTCTCAGCCCTGCTTTTGGCAGTTTCTTATCCGCCTTTTAACCTTTGGCCTGCGGCTTGGCTGGCGTTTATCCCGCTTTTCAACGCCGTGGAAGGAAAGAGCGGCAGGCAAACCGCGGTAACCTTCTTATGCTGCGGATTTTTGTTCTGGCTGGGGACAATTGCCTGGCTTTCCGCGGTAACCTTACCGGGGATGCTGCTTCTTTGCGGATACCTTGCGTTATATTTTGCCTGTTTCGGTTTTCTCTTTTCTTTTTCCCGCCGGTTGTCCCAGGCGTTCTCGCCGTTATTCCTTGCCGGGGGCTGGATCGCGCTGGAATATCTCCGCAGCCGGCTGTTAACCGGGTTCCCCTGGGCGTTGTTGGGCCACTCGCAGTATCTTAATCTTCCCGCCATACAGATCGCTGATATCACCGGGATATGGGGCGTATCGTTCTCGGTGATGGTCTTTAACGCCGCCTTTTATCCGGTATTCTCCGGCAGGTTGGCCTTGGACGCGGCAGCCAAAAGGATCGCGCCGGCGCTTGTATGCGTGATGGCGGTGTTGACTTACGGGTTATTCAGTCTTTTTACTCCGCCTATTTCCGGGGATCTTAGGATCGCTTTGATCCAGGCCAATATCCCTCAGAAATTGAAATGGGCCGTTTCCAGCAGGGATTTTATCATTAATAAGTTCCTGGGGATCTCCGCAGAGGCGGTGATAAAGGATAATCCGGACCTGGTTATCTGGCCGGAAGCTTCCTTCCCGGAGTTAATGGGCCGTGATAGCGAGTTTTATTCTAAACTGCGCGATTCCGTGCGGGAGTGGGAAATCCCCCTGTTGTTCGGAGCGGTGTCGCAGGAAGACGGCGGGTATTATAACAGCGCTTTTCTGCTTTCTTCCGGAGGAGAGTTGAGCGGTGAATACCGTAAAGTTCACCTTGTGCCGTTCGGGGAGTTTATCCCTTTCAGGAAAACATTCGGTTTCCTGGGAACGGTGGCGCCGATAGGCGATTTCTTCCCCGGCAGGGAATTTAAGATATTTACGCTTAACGGCAATGACCGGGATAAGAAGGTAAAACAGCATAAATTCGCGGTGTTGATCTGTTTCGAGGACGTTTTTCCGGATCTGAGCCGGCGTTTTGTGCGTGAAGGCGCCGGGTTCTTGGTGAATATAACTAATGATGCCTGGTTCGGCAGAAGCGGAGCTCCTTTCCAGCATTTGCAGTCTTCGGTATTCCGGGCTGTGGAGAATCGCGTCTGGGTGGTCAGGGCAGCCAATACCGGCGTTAGCGCGGTGATCGACAGTAAAGGAAAGATAAAGGATATGGTGCGGGACAGGCAAGGCAACGCTATCTTTAGCGAAGGGTATCTTTTCTGTCCTGTAGGCAGCGCGGAACCCGGCGGGTCCTTCTATACTAAGAATGGCGACATCCTGGTTTATTTATGTTTTATCCTGGTTTTCTCCGGTGGTTTATGGATATTCTTTCTGGAGAGATTGTCCCGCAGTCCCAGGAAATGGAAGTAATTCGCGAACGCTGCCCCGCGGCAGAGAGCGCGTTTTAATAGCCGGGAAGAACATGCGATACACAATGAAGTGTTTTTTTATTACGGCCTGTTCCTTCTTGGGGGTTATTCTCTTCGGCGGTTCGCTCTTTGCCGCCGAATCAAAAGGCGATCTGTTGAAGGTCCTGCCCGCCTTTTCTTCTTCGGACCGGGTGCTTATCCTGGCGCCCCACCCGGATGACGAGGCAATCGCCTGCGCCGGAGTCATACAGGAGGCGCTGCGCCGCAAAGCCGGCTTGAAAGTGGTTTACCTGACCAATGGGGACCATAATCAGTTGGCCTTTCTTGTTTATAAGAAGAGGCCGGTATTCCGTACCGGGGAATTTATACAGATGGGAGAAATGCGCAGGCGGGAGGCTTTAAACGCCATGCGTCTGATGGGAGTTGCGGATAAGGATCTGATATTCCTGGGTTATCCGGATTTCGGCACTTTCTCGATATTCTGCAAATACTGGAAAAGTAAAAAGCCGTTCAAGAGCATTCTTACCCGGATATCCGCGGTGCCTTATAAGGAGAATTTCAGCTACGGCTCCGCTTACTTCGGGGAAAATATATTGGCCGATTTGAAAAAGATACTGCTGGATTACCGGCCGACAAAGATCTTTGTGTCCCACCCGGGGGATGTCAATGTGGACCATAAGGCGTATTATCTTTTTCTTTCCGTGGCGCTTGCCGAACTGGAGCGGGATATCCGCCGGCCGCAGATCTTTCCTTATCTCGTGCATTGCGTGGGCTGGCCGCTTCCCCGTCATTATCATCCGGAACTTCCGCTTCTGCCGCCCGTTCAATTCTCCGGGCTTGCTCTTGATTGGCGGGTATACGTGCTGAATAATCCCGATCTGGCAAAGAAGCATAGCGTCATTCTGCAATATAAAAGCCAGACGCGGTCCAGCGCTTTTTATCTTTTATCGTTCGCCCGCAGCAACGAACTTTTCGGTGATTACCCGGAAATAGCCCTGGGTACTGTCGAAACGGACAGGATATCCGCGTTTTCCCGGGAGGCCCCCGAGGAAGAATATCTTCCGGAGCAGAGCGACGCCGGAGAAGTGAGCTATGCCGTTTCGGACGGGGTATTCTATATAACCGCCGGGAAAAGCCGGGAATTGGAGAAAAGGTTCGTATTCACCGCGTATATTTTCGGTTATAAACAAGGAGTGAATTTCGCTGAAATGCCGAAAATAATGTTTATCAGCCGTTATAATGTTTTCAGGATGTTCGATAAAGGCAGGCCGGTGTCTTCATCGGGAGTTTCCGTGAAAGTGGGCAAGAGCCGGGTAACGGTCGGCATCCCGTTGTCTCTTCTCGGGGCCCCGGACCATATGCTTGTTTCCGTCCGTACTTACGACGGTATGCAGCCGAGGGGCGCGGCCGGATTCCGCCGGATCAAGTTAAATAAGTGACAGGGGGGGCTATGTTGGAGTTTCAAACGGTCAAGGTCAGGAAACCGGAAGACGTTAATATTATCCTGGGGCAAAGTCATTTTATCAAGACAGTGGAAGATCTCTATGAGGCAATGGTGAACGCCGTTCCCGGGATCAAATTCGGCCTGGCTTTTTCGGAGTCTTCCGGAGCCTGTAAAATACGCGTGGAAGGTAACGATGCCGATCTGAAAATGATCGCGGCGGAGAACTCGTCCGCGATCGGTTCAGGACATTGTTTTATAATTTGTATGCGGAATGCTTTTCCGGTAAACGTGCTGAACGCGGTCAAGGCGGTCCCGGAAGTCTGCGGGATATATTGCGCCACCGCTAATCCTGTGGAAGTCATCGTGGCTGAAACGGAGAATGGACGCGGGGTCATGGGGGTGATAGACGGCGCTAAACCAAAAGGCGTGGAATCGTCGGAAGATATTTCCTGGAGGCACGGCTTATTGCGGGAAATAGGCTATAAACTCTGATCCGAACAAATACGTCCGGCTGCTTAAGCGGCTTTTGGGGGAATTTTCATCGCAGCGTAGAATCCATGCTTGCCGGGATTCAATATCGTCAACCCGGAATCGATATGGGCTTAGTTACCTTAGCCGTTTTGCCGGTTAAGATTGTCTCTTGCATTGAGAAGGTTTTTTGCTATAATACGACGGATATAAGATAATATTCATGCGTGAGGCGGGCGTGGGTTTTTTCGGGGCCAAGGCTCCATAATTTTGGTAGCAGAGGCGGGTTAGAAGATGGAACTGAAGAATATCTCCAAGCAGGTTTCACGATTCCTTTCTTGGGCGGCGTTGGTAACCTGTTCTTTGATAATCCGGGTATTGCCCGGTCGTTTTCTCTACGGGTTCGCCGGTGTTCTGGGTCGCATCTTTTACATTATCGCAGGGAAACACCGGAGAATCGCCATGGAAAGCCTGCGGATAGCTTTCGGCAATGAAAAGCGCGCGGATGAACTGAAAGAAATTTCCCGGGAATGTTTTATTTCTATAGCTAAATCCGGAGCGGAAATACTCAAGCTGGTGGTAAACCACGGGTATATGGCAGGGAGAGTTGAGATAGAGGGTAAAGAATATCTTGATAAAGCCCTCGCTTCAGGCAAAGGCGTTATATTGGCCAGCGCGCATCTTGGTAATTTCCCCTTGCTGATCTCCAAGTTGGACATCGAAGGTTATAAAATCGGGGTTATTATGCGCAGGATGCGGGATATTCGCACTGAACGGTTCCTGATCCGCAAACGCAGTAAGTTCGGCATGAGAATTATTTACAGTCAGCCCCGGCAGGCGTGCGTTGCCGAGACCCTTCGCGCCCTGCGCAATAATGAGATAGTTTTCATTCCGATGGACCAGAACTTCGGCACAGCCGGCGTATTCGTGGATTTCTTCGGCAGGAAAGCGGGCACGGCCACCGGACCGGTGATCCTGGCGCAACGCACCAAATCGGCGATAGTCCCGTGTTTTATATTCAGACAGCCGGATAATACGCACCGGATAGTTTTTGAACCGCAGCTGCGGTTGGCGGAAGGAGAAGGCGCGCTTATAGATAACGTCCAGCGCATTACTTCTATTATAGAGGCCGATATCAGGAAACATCCCTGTGAATGGGGCTGGATGCACAGGCGTTGGAAGGCGCGTCCTTCCGGGGAAGCTTAAACGCCGAGTGAAGATATCCACGCCGGAGCTGTAAAAGATGTTTTTGCGGCGAGATAGAAAATAATCAATAATGAATGCCCGGTTTTTCAGGCCCGGGGTTCATTGTAAAACGAAAGGGGAACGATATGGCTGATGAGACAAAGAAAGACGAAAAGAAATGCAATTGCAAGAAAACATTGGCGACCGTATTCAAATTTCTTTTGGGCCTGGTTTTTCTTGGTTTGGGCGCGTGGGCTGTGATCGGCTGGTTTGAAAGCCTGAAGATCGTATTTATGGGGTGCATAGGTTTGTTTCTTATCCTTGCCGGGATCATTACGCTTGCTATCGCCAGGGAGTAGGGAATACGTAGGAGGCCCGGGTCCCTTTATTCAGGGGCCTGGGCTTATCTCCGCCGGGCAGATGGAATAACAGACCGCGTGTGATGAGTGCAGGGGGGAGAGTTGTCAGTCCGAGTTTTAATATCTACAGCGCGCAGGATAAATGAAAATATAAAAAGCGTTAAGCTTTTTAAATACCTGGTAATAAACGCCGGGAACAGGGAGATGATTTGATGGAAGGCATATTAAAAAGGGAGTTTGTTTTAGATAAGACTTTATCCAGGAGTATTCTTATTTTTTCTTTCGCGACCGCCATTACTTTAGGCGCGCATGCGCCGATCCCGCTGCCTTTTACTCCCGTGCCGTTGACTTTGCAGACATTTTTCATCCTTTTGTCGGCGGCGTTGCTGGGGGCGCGCATGGGGATGGCCGCTCAGGCGTTGTATATGTGCGCCGGGATATCGGGATTAGGCGTTTTTACCGGCGCCGGCAGCGGACTTTCTTATTTTCAGGGAGTTACCGGTGGATACCTGGTGGGTTTTTCGGCGGCACTGGCCATTGTTTCTTTATTGGCTCCCCGGACCGGCAATAAGGTCTATCGGGTAGTGGGGGTTTTTCTTCTCGCGGATTTCTTAATTCTTGCCTGCGGCACCCTTTGGCTCAAAGTTGTTTGCGGTTATAACGGAGCGCAGGCGATGTTATGCGGCTTCTGGCCGTTTGTCCCGGGAGACGCACTGAAAGCCGTCTTAGCGGCCTGGGTTTATATAAAGACAACTTCCAGGATCAAAGAGATCATCTCATGATTCTTTTTCGGGGACAGGCCGCGTGAATATTTCCGCCGTCGCCTTGACAAAAGCGGGAGCTTATGTTAAAGTGTGCCCTGACAACGGGAATTTAAGGCGCGGGGTCCGGTTTGATGCCGGCGGCAAAGGAGGAGTTACAATGAGGATCGACAGAGTACTGATTACGGCGGTCACGGCAGTCTTCTTCTTTCTTTGCGGGGTATGCCAGGCGGAAGAACAAAGCCAGGACATGAAGACGATAGAAAATCAGGCGATTGCCGACAGCGGTTTAAAAGAAGTGCAATGGCTGTGGGGAGAAGTGGTTTCTTCGGATGCGTTCAAGAAACAGATTACCGTGAAATATCTTGATTATGAGACCGATAGCGAGAAGGAAATACTCCTTTCGGCAAACGATAAAACTTCTTATGAGAATATAAAAGAGATATCCGAGTTAAAAGCTCAGGATATCGTGAGCGTTGATTATGTCTCCGAGGCTGACGGGAATAACACGGTCGTGAATATCAGCGTGGAGAAACTGGAGGACGATCAGAATATTCCTGAGAACGAATCACCGGAACCGGTGAAGCCCCAGGCGCCCGATGCAACTGAACAACCCGGAGGGTAATTTTTCCGCTGTAGCTGTTTTTAGGAAAGGCAGGCGTTGAGCCTGCCTTTTTTATTCTCCTACGCAGAAAATCCCGGCCTGGGGATGAATGCGCAGGGTGAACGGGAAGGTATCTCCGCGTAAAGAGGTGGCTGCTTCGGGGGAATTTCGCTTAAGTGGCGGAGAGAACCCTTCGAAGGATTAGCCGGGGGAGCTTTATTCCCGATATCGGGGGGACCGGCAATGATAAAAGAAATAAGGCTTGTCATATTCGATCTTGACGGCACTCTTATAGACGCTTACGCGGCCATCGCGGATAGTTTTAATCACGTTATGCGGCGTATGGGCCTGCCGATAAAGCCGGCCGGGGTCATCCGCAAAGCTGTGGGCGGCGGAGATGCCAATTTATTGCGTCCGTTTGTCCCGGTCTCAGATCTAAAGAGAGCGCTTGTTATTTATAGAAGGCATCACGCGTCCGCTTTACGCGGGAAATCGCGTTTGTTACCCGGCGCGGCCGGGTTAATGGAAGATTTGAGAAAACGCGGGATACGAATGGCTGTCGCCAGCAACAGGCCGACTCGTTTTTCCAGGATACTATTGGAGTATTTCGGCCTGGATAAACGCTTCGCTTATGTGCTTTGCGCCGATAAGTTGAAAAAAGGCAAACCCGATCCGCTGATATTGCGTCGGATCCTGCGTAAGCTGAAGATAAGGCCGGAGAACGCGTTATATGTGGGGGATATGGATATTGACGCCTTGACCGGCCGGCGGGCCGGAGTAAGGACGGCGATCGTGCTCACCGGCTCCGGGGAAAGAAAAGAAATAAGATCAGTTTCTCCCTGGAAGATAGTGCGAAATCTCGAAGAATTGCGAAAAATCTTGACCCGTTTAGCGTTATATTATAAAATAAAGACCGTTGGTCATATTTAGCCCGCGAACTGAATATATGTTCCCGCAGAGGTAAATTTGAAAAAGGCCCTTCTTTTGCTTCTTATTAGTTTAAGCCAACTCGTCTTTATCTGCGGATGCGGCACTCTCGGGATCTCCGTAACGGCCCAAAAATCTGAAAGTAAAGCCGGAGTTATTCCTTTGCCGGCTTATTCAGGTCCGAAAGCCAGGATCGCCGTTGCTTCTTTTGAGGTGAGGTCCGAGAAGACCGACGCCGAGATCGGAGCCGCCCTGAGGGGGATGCTGTTGAGCGGCGTTACTAACAGCGGCCGTTTTTCTATCCTTGAATTACCGTCCGCGCAGGATATTACGCCGGCGTCAGCGGTTAAAAATGACGGGGGGCCGGAACAGAAGGACAGGGCGGAATTGATAATCACCGTCAGCGTGAATGAATTCGAGCCGCAGGCTTCCGGAGGCAGGGAAGGGGTGGGCGGCGGAGGCGGGGTGTCCAGCGGAGTTCTGGGAGGGTTGCTGGGAGCTTCAGTCAATAAAGCGCACATTGCCCTGGAAATAAGGATCGTCAACGCCGCTAATTCGGAAGTCGTGGCTTCCACCAGGGTCCAGGGGCAAGCGTCGGATGTTTCGATAAGGTCTTACTCCGGAGCGCCCGAAGGATGGGTTTTGGGAGGGGTCCTTTCCCGCTATGTCAATACGCCGATGGAACAGGCCATCAGAAGTTGTATGGTTGAGGCGGTCAGGTATATAGTCCAGGCCGTGCCGGCTAACTATTCCAAATATTAGGCGCCGGCGGTATCTTCACAGATTAACGGAAGAATTACAAAATAGACACATATATAGTTGAAAGGAAGGTAGAAAATGGGAAAAAGAAAACGCAGAGGCAAGCTGAACTGGCGTTCCAAGAAGGCGAATAAAGGAAGAAAACCCTGCCTGGGATAGGTGAATTATGAAGGAGAGTAAAGTTATCCTGTCGGAAAAACACATCCCGTCCGTCTGGTATAATCTGACGTCCGATCTGCCTTTTCCCGTTCCGTCGGCGTTGAACCCTTCCACCGGTAAACCGTTATGCGCGGATGACCTGAGGGGAATATTTCCGCTTTCACTGATCAAACAGGAGATGAGCCGGCAGAGAGAAGTTGCCATACCTTCCGCCGTCAGGGATATCTATCGCCTCTGGAGGCCTACCCCTTTAAAGAGGGCCTTGCGCCTGGAGAAGCATCTTAAAACTAAAGCGCGCATTTATTATAAAGATGAAAGCGTTTCTCCCACCGGCAGCCATAAAGTCAACACCGCCATAGCTCAGGCTTATTTTAACAAAAAAGAAGGAATCTATCGTCTTACCACGGAGACCGGCGCCGGCCAGTGGGGAGCGGCATTGAGTTTCGCCTGCAATGTTTTTTCCATGAAGTGCCGCGTTTATATGGTCAAGGTAAGTTTCGACCAGAAACCTTTCCGGCGCTCATTAATGAAGATCTGGGGCGCGGAGGTGATCGCTTCCCCTTCGGAGACCACCGTCTGCGGCCGCGCCATATTGAAGAAGAATCCCGGCTGCCAGGGGAGTTTGGGCGTGGCTATTTCCGAGGCCGTGGAAGAAGCCGCCCAAAGGAAAGATACCAATTACGCCCTCGGCAGCGTGCTGAATCACGTTCTTTTGCATCAGACGGTCATCGGCCTGGAGGCTCGAGAACAGCTTAAACTGATCGGCGAAGTGCCGGATTTCGTGATCGGTTGCGTGGGCGGCGGCAGCAATTTCGGCGGGCTCGCATTCCCTTTTGTGGCGGATAAGCTCCGCAAGCAACGGGATATGCGTATAATCGCTGTTGAACCGACAGCCTGTCCCACCCTCACAAAAGGGATCTATGAATACGACTTCGGTGATACCGCCTCCCTGACCCCCTTATTGAAAATGTTCACGCTTGGGCATGATTTTATGCCGGCTTCCATACACGCCGGCGGTTTAAGGTATCACGGATGTTCGCCTCTTGTAAGCCTGCTTTGCCGCCGAAAAATAGCCGAGGCCAGGGCCTATCCGCAATTGGAAGTATTCAAAGCCGCGCTGGCGTTTGCCCGCTCCGAAGGAATCGTCCCCGCCCCGGAAACCGCGCACGCCGTAAAAGCCGCGATAGATGCCGCCAAATCCGCGCCAAAAGGCGCTTGTATCCTTTTTAACTTCAGCGGCCACGGCTTTCTTGATCTGGCTTCTTACGATAAGTTTCTGGCCGGTGAACTGCGTAATTTCTCGCATCCGGCCGGGGAGATCAGGCGTTCTTTAAAAAACCTACCGGCTGTCTGCCTTAAGGAATGACTGTTTTGTCACTCCCGTTCTGAATTTTCATCTTAAGAGTAATGGGGAATTATTCGCGTATAAAGCATCGAGCCGCTGGTATCGAGTAAGAAAATGCGATGACATTGCTGAAAAAGAGGGTTAGGGATGCCTTATAAAGAACATATAAAAGCCGTGGCGCTTATTTCCGGAGGGCTGGACAGCGTTCTCGCCGCTAAACTGATCGTTGATCTGGGGATAAAGGTTATCCCTTTATCTGTGGGGTTGCCGTATTTGCCTCTTGAGTGCGATAAATCCGGATCACGCGGCAGGATGATCGCCTGTTTAGAAGAATGGGCGGGAAGGCCGATGTCCGTGATCGACGCCTCTTCGGAGGCGGTTGAAATATTGAGATCCCCGAAACACGGTTTTGGCGCGAACATGAATCCCTGCGTCGACTGCCGGATACTGATGCTCAAGAAAGGCGCGGAATTCATGCGTAAAATTGGAGCGGATTTTCTTATAACCGGAGAGGTCGTCGGACAGCGCGGTATGTCGCAGCGCAGGCAGGCGTTGGAGACCGCCGACCGTGAGAGCGGCCTGGAAGGGCTGATCCTGCGGCCCCTTTCCGGCAGGCTTATGCCTGAAACTATTGTCGAGAAGAACGGCTGGGTCCCGCGTGATAAACTACTTAGTTTTAACGGCCGTTCCCGGCAGCCGCAGTTACGCCTGGCGGAGTTGCTGGGGATAGCGGGGCCGGTGAATTCCGCTGGAGGGTGCCTTTTGACCGACCCGATCTTTTCCGTCCGGCTGCGGGATCTGTTTGCTCTTGAGGGGGTGGGTATTCGGGGATTGGGATTGCTCAAGATCGGCAGGCATTTCAGGCTTTCCAAACAGGCGAGGTTGATAGTCGGCAGGAATGAAAAAGAGAATAACCTGCTTTCTTCTCTCTCTCAAGCGGGGGATTATCTTTTTTACACGATAGATGTCGCCGGGCCGGTCGGATTATGCAAGGGAGTTTTCGATGCCGGCCTTTTATCCCTGGCAGGTTCTTTTATCGCGTATTATTGCCGTCCTGTTCCCGGCACGGGCGTGCGGGTATCCTGTGAAATGTTGCCGGGCAGGACCGGGACGGAATTATTTTCATCCCCGGCGGATGAAAAAACATTGGAAAGTTTCCGCGTCGGGAGTGGGCAGCGCAGATGAGTAATATAATCCGAGCGTCGGTATTAAGGAGCAAAACTTTTAAGGAGGGGATATGATAAAAGGGAAGAAAGTAGCGGTTTTGCTGGTTGTTTTGGGGTTGGCGGTAGTCTTTATTGCCGGGACGTCTTTTTTACGTCCGGATAATCCTCAGCGGATAGTGGTCAGCAGGTTTGATTCGAAAGATGCCGTCAAGACCGTGGAATACGGCAGCAGGGATTTTAATCTGGCTGTCGAGAGCGCCGCAAAAAGCGGAACGCCTTTCGGAAGGTCGCTGAAATTGACCTTGAAACTCATCCCCGGCAGTTACAATTTCCTGGCATCCGGGCAGGGGCTTATCGACAAGAAATGCGAATGGGAGAATCGGCCGGGTAAATTGAATTGGGATGATGTTATCGGTATATCATATAAGGTCTTCGTTGAGCCTGTGAAAGGCTCTCCCGTGAAGGTGAATATGGTTAAGATCGCCACCGATGTCATCGACGGTGACGGCGAGATCCTGCGCGCGTCCAAGATCGTACATACCGGAGAATGGATCGAAGAGAGGGTTTATTTTAAGGAACTCACCACCCGCTATGACTATCAGCGCGACTGGAAAAGCGTCAGGTGGAATGGGACCGGAGAAAGCAAGACTTCTTTAAGCCGGGTCGATAACGGGGTTAAGTCTTATCAGTTCGAAATTATCGGGATTGTCTGCGATAAACCGGTTGATTTGACGGAGAATCAGGTGGAAATCGTGTTATATATAGATGAGGTGGCGTTGATCCGTTGATCACGCCGGCAGACAAAGACAGTAATATGGACAAAGAAGCGATATTGTACGAGAAACTGGAGAACGGCGCGGTGCGCTGTCGGCTCTGCTGTCATTATTGCCGGATCAACGATGGGAGCAGGGGGATCTGCGGGGTGCGTTTTAACAAAGACGGCATTTTGATGACGCATGCTTACGGCAACCCGGTCTGCGGGAATGTCGACCCTGTGGAAAAGAAGCCGCTTTATCATTTCTTGCCCGGCACGTTGAGTATGTCGATAGCCTTCCCGGGGTGCAACTTCAGGTGCGGGTTTTGCCAGAACTGGCAGATATCGCAGGATGTTTCTTCTTATGACGGAGCGCCGCAAGAGAAATATTTCCCGCCGCGGGATATTGCGGACGCGGCGGTAAACAACAATTGCGCCAGTGTGTCCTATACTTACACCGAACCGACGATATTTATGGAATACGCCCTGGATACCTGTAAAGCGGCGCGTGAAAAAGGGCTGAAGAATATCTTTGTCACCAACGGCTATATGACGCCGTTAGCGTTGGAAACCGCGGCGCCCTGGCTTGACGCGGCTAATGTGGACATTAAATTCTTTAAAGACGATTCATATCTGGAACACTGCGGCGCTAAACTGGAACCGGTGCTGGAATGCGTGCGCCTGATGAAGAAACTCGGCATTTGGGTGGAGATCACCACTTTACTGATCCCGGGAGTGAATGATTCTGCTCAAGAGATAGAAGGTTTAGCCGGGTTTATTTCTTCTTTGGACAGGAATATCCCCTGGCATATCTCCCGTTTTCATCCGGATTATAAGTTCAATGTTTACAAGTCTACCCCGGAGCAGGAAATAAGAAAGGCCGTTGAAATAGGGCGCCGGGCGGGATTGTTCTACGTTTATGCCGGGAATATGCCAGGAGGATGGGGCAGCGACACTTATTGTCATAGATGTCAAACTCTCTTGGTAAAAAGAGAAATATTCAGTATACTGAATTACGGCCTTAAAGACGGTAAATGTCCTTTTTGCGGGGAGATGACCCCGGGAATATTCAACGTTGTCCTGTAAATATTAAGTTCAGCGAGAATGCATAAATAAAGGAAGGATCACCACGTGCTTACAGATCAGGATTATCCGGTGAACTGGTGGCAGAAAGATGTCGACAGCGCGGCAAAGGAATTGGGGACCGATCTGAATAAAGGGCTTTTTCTTCAGACGGCCGGAGACCGTTTGCATGAATACGGGCATAACGAACTGCAGGAAGCGGCGCATGATTCGGCACTGGACATTTTCTTGGCGCAGTTCAAAAGTTTTATTATCTGGGTGCTTATAACGGCCGCCGTAATATCCGGTTTTCTTAATGAGTGGGGAGACGCTTTGGCAATTCTTGCCGTGGTTGTCCTGAACGCTTTTTTGGGATTCATCCAGGAATACCGGGCGGAGAAGTCCCTGGCAGCGTTAAAGAAAATGTCCAGCCCTGTGTCGCGCATAATACGCAGCGGCGTCAGGGGCATGGTCCCTTCGCGGGACCTGGTCCCCGGGGACCTGGTTGAAATAGAGGCCGGGGATAATTTACAGGCTGACTGCCGGCTGGCCTGGGCGACCCAGAATTTTTCCGTCCAGGAGGCGAGCCTTACCGGAGAATCCACCCCGGTCGGCAAAACCGTCCTTCCTTTGAATATAGCCGATGTCGGCCTGGCGGACAGGGCCAATATGGTGTATATGGGGACTTCTGTGGTCGCCGGTAAAGCCAGGGCGCTGGTCGTCGGCACCGGGATGCGCACCGAACTCGGTAAAATCGCCGGGATGATCCAGCAGCAGGTGACGGAACAGACCCCTTTACAGCGCAAACTGGAGGAATTCGGCAGGTGGATAGTTTATATCTGTTTTGCGCTCGTGGGGGTGGTTTTCCTTTTGGAACTGTTGCGCGGCGGAAAGATCCTGGATGTGTTCCTTACCGCGGTCAGCCTGGCGGTGGCGGCGATCCCGGAAGGACTGCCGGCTGTGGTTACGGTGGCGCTGGCTCTGGGGGTGCAGCGTATGGTAAAACGCAATGCCCTGATCAGGAAGCTGCCTTCAGTGGAGACCCTCGGATGCGCCACGGTGATCTGTTCCGATAAAACGGGGACTTTGACTAAGAATGAAATGACGGTGCAGCGGATAGCCGTGTTCAACCGCGTGTTCTCGGTGGAAGGCACGGGGTATTCTCCGGTAGGCGATTTTTTGCTGGACGGAAATAAGGCGGCCCTCCAAGATCATCCCGGACTAAAAAAAACCCTGGAATGCGGTGTGCTTTGCAACGGAGCGGAACTGGTTCTTTCTTCCGGGAACGCCAGCGTGGTCGGTGATCCCACGGAGGGCGCGATACTGGTCGCTGCGGCGAAAATGGGGATCGACAAAGCGGCGATGGAGAAGGCATTCCCGTTCGTGGAAGAGATCCCGTTCGACCCGAAACGCAAAAAAATGAGCATAATCCGCAGGCGGGAAGATCAATTCACGGTATTCGTCAAGGGCGCTCCGGATATCCTGCTTGAGGATTGTTCCGAAGTTGAAGATAACGGGATCAGGCGCAGGCTGACGCAGGAAGAGAAGAAACGCATACTCGACGTCAACAACAGCCTGGCCGACGGCGCGATGCGCGTGCTGGCAGTGGCCTACCGCACTCTGGACGGGCAGCCCGGGGAATATAATCCTGATTTCATAGAGCGTTATCTTGTTTTCTGCGGATTGATCGCGATGATGGACCCGCCGCGCCGGGAAGCCGCGGAGGCGGTCGCTAAATGCAGGAAGGCGGGCATTCGCACCGTGATGATCACCGGCGACCACAAGAATACCGCCGTTGCCATCGCGCGCAGCCTGGGCTTTTTCGAGACAGGGGCGGCGGCTTTAAGCGGCGAAGAGCTGGACCGTCTCTCTGAAGAGGAGTTCGCTTCCCGCGTGGAGAATATAGCGGTATACGCGCGGGTATCGCCGGAACATAAATTAAGGATCGTGCGCGCCTGGCGTAAACGCGGCGAGATCGTGGCGATGACCGGCGACGGGGTGAACGACGCGCCCGCGGTCAAGGAAGCGGATATCGGGGTCGCCATGGGCATAACCGGCACCGACGTGACCAAGGAGGTGTCGGATATGGTGGTCACGGACGATAATTTCTCGTCCATTGTCGCGGCGGTGGAGGAGGGCCGCGGGATATACGGCAACATCCGCAAATTCATCCATTTTCTGCTTTCCTGCAATACGGGAGAAATAATGGTGATGTTCGCCGCTTCCGTAGCCGGTCTGCCTGTGCCGTTGTTGCCGATACATATTCTTTGGGTGAACCTGGTGACCGACAGTCTGCCGGCCCTGGCTTTGGGCGTGGAGCCTGTCGAGCCGGATATAATGTCCAGGCCTCCCCGCGATCCGCAGGAGAAGATCATCGATAAGCAGCGTCTGATGCTGATGCTTTTTCAGGGAAGTCTGATCGCGTTCTGCAGCCTGGCCGCGTTCATCTTCGAATTGTTTGTCAGAAAACAGGGGTTGATGGAGGCGCGGACCGCTGCCTTCATCGTGCTTTCCTGCAGCCAGCTCTTTCACGCTTTCAATTGCCGCAGCGCCAGGCAGTCGGTATTCGCTTTGGGGATATTCTCCAATACCAAGCTGGTAGCGGCGGTATCGGTATCTTTCCTGCTTTTACTGGCGGCGGTCTATCTGCCGGTCTTTTCCGATATCTTCAGTGTTTCCTCGCCGGATCTGCTCGATTGGGTGGTGATGGTGGCGCTTTCTTCTTTACCGTTATGGTGTATGGAATTAATGAAGAAAATGCGTAAAAGTAAAGAATGAAGAGAACCGTTATTCTCTTGTCGGGAATGCATTGCGCTTCCTGCGCCCTGAATATCGCCGGAGCGCTTAAGAAACACCGGGGCGTATCCGGCGCCGAGGTCGGTTTTTCCTCAGGCCGGGCCTATCTGACTTACGATGAGCAGGTAACCGGTATCAAAGAAATAATATCCTTGATCAGCAGCCTCGGATATAGCGCTTATCCTTTGCCGGAGCGGGTCTCCGGGCAGGTTTTTAAACAGGCGCTCCGCCGTAAAGAAATCCGCGTTCTGGTCTTGCGATTCAGCGCTTCTCTTATTCTGTCCCTGCCGCTTTTTTATTACGCGATGCGCCATTTGCCGGCTTCCGCCGCGATCCAGGCTTTCCTGGCGGGCGGAGTATTGTTTATCAACCGGGATTTTTTCGTCAAGGGATTCAAGGCCCCGTTTGTCTCCGGTTACGCGACCATGGATACGCTTGTCGCTCTCGGGGCGGGGACCGCTTACGCATACAGCGCCTTCGGGACTTTCGTTATACACGTCCGGGGGATTTATTACGAGACCGCCGCTTTTCTGGTCACGTTCGTCTGTCTGGGGAAGTTGCTGGAAGCCGCGGCCAGGGGCGGCATTTCCGAGGCAGTGGGGGAATTGATCTCTTTACAGCCGGAAAAGGCCAACCTGGTTTCAGGAAAGGAGGTGAGCGAAGTTCCGCTGTCTTCGGTAAAACCCGGGGATATGCTGATGGTCAGGCCGGGTGAGCGCGTGCCTCTGGACGGTATGGTTACGCAGGGCGACAGTCTTGTGGAAGAGTCGATGCTGACAGGAGAAAGCCTGCCTGTCGAAAAGACTCCCGGAACGCGGGTTTCCGCCGGGACGCTTAATACAAACGGCCTTTTGATCTTTACGGTCTCTTCCGTGAATGCCGCGGATACGGTATTGGCGCGTATAATATCCATGGTCGAGGAAGCGCAGTCTTCCCGGGCCCCGGTGCAGGACTTTGCGGACAGGATCTCCGCCGTATTCGTGCCCGTAGTGTTTAGCCTGGCGCTGGTCTCTTCTCTGGCGTGGAAACTTTCCGGCCGGGGGTGGGATTTTACAGTGAATATTCTTGTCTCGGTATTGATCATTTCCTGTCCCTGCGCGTTCGGTCTGGCCGCGCCCGCGGCCTTGGTCTCCGGCATAACTTCCGCCGCCCGGCGCGGCATATTGATCAAGACCGCCGCGGCCGTGGAAAACCTCTGCAAAGTAGATACTGTGGTGCTGGATAAAACCGGGACGCTTACCGAAGGCGCCCCGGAAGTTCTTTCTGTCCTGTCTTTCTCCGGGACGCAGGAGTCGGTATTAAGCAAAGCGGCTTCAGTCGCGTTGAATTCCTCTCATCCGCTTTCAGGGGCGATCACGCGCGCCGCGCGAAAACGTAAGATCAATGCCGTGGCGTCCGCGCAAGGATTGCTTTATTATTCCGGCCGCGGCATTAAATGCGCGTTGAACGGCAAGCCGGTAGTTTTCGGCAGCGGGGAATTCCTTGCCGGAGAAGGGGTGGAGATTCCTGCTGCGGCATTAGAACAGGCGCGCAAAGAAGAGGATCAGGGGAACAGCCTGGTCTGGCTGGCGGAAGAAGGGAAGTTGGCCGGCATCATCGCGGCCGGTGATAATGTAAGGCCGGGATCCGAACGGGCGATACGGCATTTGCTTGAGATGGGCAAACGGGT
>JBAZGW010000003.1:49895-51573 GCA_041652635.1 Candidatus Omnitrophota bacterium
TGACAACCGCCGGGCGGCCGCGGCCGTCGCCGCCGAACTCGGAATAAAAGATTTCTACGCCGGGGTCGCCCCCGCCGACAAAGCCGGTATTATAACCGGGCTGCGTTCCGAAGGCCGCAGGGTAGCTATGGTCGGAGACGGAATAAACGACAGCCCGGCCCTGGCCTCCGCAGATGTCGGCATCGCGTTGGGGTCGGGCACGGACATCGCTATAGAGTCTGCCGATATAATCCTGACCGGCCCCGGTCTTTCCGGAGCGGTTGAGGCGTTTTCTCTAAGCTGCGGGACAATGCGCAGGATCCGCCAGAATTTTTTCTGGGCCTTCCTTTACAATGCCGTCTGTATTCCGGTCGCCGCCGGGGTCCTCTATCCCTTTACCGGGATATTGCTTACTCCCGCAATGGCCGCCGCCGCCATGGTCTTCAGTTCTCTGTCCGTGACCTTTAATTCCCTGGTTACCGGTGCGGTCTCCGTTAAGAAAATAGTTTACTAAGAGGCTTTTTTGCTGGTAAAATAGAATGCAACAGAACGGAATAATTATGTGCATCACGGAGAATAGAAATGATGCTTGAAGTTAAAGACCTCAGCGTGGATATTTCCGGGCAGCACATCCTTCAGGGCGTGAGTATGCATATACGCAAAGGGGAAGTGGTGGTCTTGTTCGGGCCCAACGGCAGCGGTAAAAGCACGTTGTTGAAAGCCCTGATGGGGTTTGAGGGATACTCCGTGACCACGGGCGAGATCCTTCTGAAAGGCGTAAAGATAGAAGGTCTTCCTATGGAGGAAAGAGTGAAGCTCGGGATCGGGTTGATGTATCAGCATCCTCCGCAGGTGCGCGGCGTCAAACTGGCCCAGATAGCCGGGCGTCTTAACGCGGACGCTTCCTTGGTGGAGGCAATGGCTGATAAATTGTCTTTATCGGCCCACCTCCAAAGGGATATCAATATGGGGTTCTCCGGGGGAGAAATGAAACGCTCGGAGCTTTTTCAGCTGATACTGCAGGATCCCGACCTTTTGTTGCTGGATGAGCCGGAATCTGGAGTGGACCTGGAGAATATTTCGGTGATGGGCAGGGTGCTTAACGATTATTTGAAGAACGAAGGCAAATCGGCCTTGATCATAACCCACACCGGTTATATCCTTGATTATATAGACGCGAAAAAAGGCTGCGTGATGATCGACGGCAGGATGTGGTGCGTAGGCAGGCCCAAAGAGATATTCGAGAATATAAGGAACCGCGGTTACGATAAATGCATAGGATGCGATGACAGAGCAAAATCGGCGCGATAACCTGGAAGAACGGGACCGGGAAACGATCATTTCTTCGGGAATGGATTTTTCCGAGAAAGAACGTTCCGGAAGTTTCCTGCAGCAGGATTCCGGATTGATGTTCGCGCGTTCTCTTTCCGACGGACTGGAGATAATGGAGATACGGGAAGCCTTGAACAAGGACCCGGAGGCCGCCGCTTATTTCGGCGCCAACTTCCGCGCCGCCGGCAGGGATTTCGACAGGGAAACCGAAGGAGGTTATTTTATAAGAGTTAAACGCGGATATAGCATCGAGTTCCCCGTGCAGGCCTGCCTTTTCCTCAAGCAGCGCGGATTCAAGCAGAAAGTGCATAATCTTATCGTCGTGGAGGAAGGGGCAAAGGCGTATATAATAACTGGCTGTTCCGCC
>JBAZGW010000004.1:0-50127 GCA_041652635.1 Candidatus Omnitrophota bacterium
TTTGGTATTGCTCGGTAAATTTTACGGTTTCGAAACCGCGGCAATGAAAGAAAGGATCAACGCCGTTTATGTCTGAAGATAACACGCAAAAACCCCTGGCGATCCTCGGCAGGGAAGGGAATATCTCCGGCTTCCGCGCTTTCGGATTTCAGGTTTATCCTTTGCCGGATATTTCCGGCTTGGCTGTTTTACTGGAGAGTATCGCGGCTTCCGGTGCCGCTGTCTGCCTGGTGGAAGAGGAGATTTTTCGCGGCGCGAGGCAGGAGTTCGAGAAATACCGTAAAGATCCCTTGCCGGTTTTTCTGCCTTTTTCCGCGTCCGGAGGAGAAGGGGTTTTGGAGGAAATGATAAAAGAGATCCGGTTAAAAGCGACAGGAGCGTTGTAATGAAAAAAGCGGAGATAGTGAAAGTTTCCGGCCCGTTGGTGGTGGCTAAAGACTGCGCCGGAGCCAAGATGTACGACATTGTGCGTGTTTCAGAAATGCGGTTGATCGGAGAGATCATCGAACTCAAGGGAGACCGGGCGTATATCCAGGTTTACGAAGAGACCAGCGGTATCGGTCCCGGAGAGCCGGTTTACCTTACCGATGAGCCTTTGGTGGTCGAACTCGGCCCGGGGTTGCTCGGTTCGATCTACGACGGGATACAGCGTCCATTGACCGTTATCCGCGCCGCATCCGGGGATTTTCTTCCCCGGGGGGTGAACGTGCCGGTTTTGGACCGGGAGAAAAAATGGCACTTTGTTCCGCGGTTAAAACCCGGGGATAAAGTGTTTTCCGGAGATATCCTGGGAGCGGTAAAGGAAACCGAGTTGCTGGTGCATAAGATCATGCTTCCTCCCGGTATCGAGGGTGAAGTGGCGGAAATATACGAAGGCGACTTTAGCGTTACTCAGAGCGTGGCGAAGATCAACACCGTTCAGGGGATCAAAGAGATCAATATGTGCCAACATTGGCCGGTACGCGTTGCCCGGCCGGTAAAAGAAAAATTTTCTCCTCTGGAGCCGCTATTGACGGGACAGCGGGTAGTGGACACGTTCTTTCCCATAGCCAAAGGCGGCACCGCCTGTATCCCGGGGCCTTTCGGTGCCGGCAAGACCGTGACTATGCACGAGATCGCCAAGTGGTCGGACGCGCAGGTTATCGTTTATATCGCCTGCGGCGAACGCGGCAATGAATGCGCCGACCTTCTGCTTAGCTTCCCGGAATTAAAAGATCCCCGCACCGGCAGACCGCTGTTGGAACGCACCGTAATTATCGCCAATACTTCCAATATGCCGGTGGCGGCTCGCGAGGCCTCCATTTATACCGGGATCACTATCGCCGAGTATTTTCGCGATATGGGGTATTCAGTGGCGATCATGGCCGATTCCACTTCCCGTTGGGCTGAGGCGTTGAGGGAGATTTCCGGAAGGCTGGAAGAGATGCCGGGAGAAGAGGGGTATCCGGCTTACCTTTCTTCCAAACTGGCGGAATTCTATGAACGCGCCGGGAAAGTCACCTGTTTAAGCAGCGAAGGACGCGGCGGGGCCTTGAGCATTATGGGCGCGGTTTCCCCTCCTGGAGGGGATTTGTCCGATCCGGTGGTTCAGGCAACCTTGAGGGTCGTCAAGGTCTTCTGGGGGCTGGATGACAAACTCGCCAATGCCAGGCATTTTCCGGCGATCAACTGGCTTACCAGCTACTCGCTTTATCACGATAACCTGCAGGAGTATATCCGCGTCAACTTAGACGCGGAATTCTCTGTGTTGCGGCAGGAAGCGATGATCATTCTGGAAGAGGAATCTTCATTACAGGAAATAGCGCGTTTGGTGGGTATCGAATCCCTCTCGGCGGAGGATAGGCTGACTTTGGAGACTGCGCGTTCGATCAGGGAGGATTTTCTGCATCAGAATGCCTTTCACGAAATAGACACGTATACTTCTTTGCGTAAACAGTATCTGATGCTCAAGACCATCCTTCTTTTCGACCGCCTTGCCAGGGAGAACGTGAAGGCGGGCGGACAGTTTGAGAAGATCGCCGCTTTGCCGGTGCGCGAGAAGATCAGCCGCGTGAAATACATACCCGAAGACAAACTGGAAGAATTCCAGGTTTTGGAAAAAGAATTGAGAGGAAACTATGCTTAAGGAATATCTGACGGTGGCGTCCGTTTCCGGGCCGCTGGTGGTGGTGGAGAAGACCGTGGAAGTAAAATACGACGAACTGGTGGAGGTGCTTTTTTCCGACGGGAGCCTGCGCAGGGGTAAAGTGCTGGAGGTCGACGGCAGCAGGGCGTTGGTGCAGATGTTCGAAGGCACTCTGGGAATGGATATCTCGGCCAAAGTGCGTTTTCTCGGCAGGACGCAGGAATTGCCGGTCTCGCCGGATATGCTCGGCAGGGTATTTGACGGCGCCGGCCGGCCGCGCGACAACGGCCCGGAGATAATCGCCGAAAGAAAAATAGACATTAACGGCAACCCGATGAACCCCAGCGCGCGCGCTTACCCTTCGGAGTTCATTCAGACCGGCATATCCACTATAGACGGAATGAATCCGCTGGTGCGCGGCCAGAAACTGCCGATTTTTTCCGCTTCAGGACTGCCGCATTCCCACCTGGCGGCGCAGATAGCCAGGCAGGCGAAGGTGCTGGGGAAAGAAGAAAACTTCGCGGTTGTTTTCGGTGCCATGGGGATCACTTTTGAAGAATCGGATTTCTTTATGCGCGGGTTCCGCCAGACAGGGGCGATCGAGCGCAGCGTGCTTTATATCAATCTCGCCAACGACCCTGCTATTGAGAGGATATCCACTCCTCGCTTGGCGCTTACCGCGGCAGAGTACCTGGCATTCGACCTGAATATGCACGTGCTGGTTATCCTTATAGATATGACTTTTTACTGCGAGTCTTTACGGGAAGTTTCCGCCGCCAGGAAAGAGATCCCCGGCAGGCGCGGCTATCCCGGGTATCTTTATACAGACCTGGCCACGCTCTATGAGCGCGCCGGCAGGATAAAAGACAAGAAGGGTTCCATTACGCTGCTGCCGGTGTTGACCATGCCGGAAGACGATAAGACCCATCCTATTCCCGACTTGACCGGGTATATTACCGAAGGCCAGATCATCCTCGCGCGTGAATTGCATCGCAAAGGGATATATCCGCCGGTGGATGTCCTTCCCAGCCTTTCCCGTTTGAAAGACAAGGGGATCGGCAGGGGCAAGACCAGGGAGGACCATTCCGATGTCTCCAATCAGTTATTCGCCTGTTACGCTAAAGGAAAAGAAGCGCGCGAACTGGCGGTGATCCTTGGAGAGGCCGCCTTATCGGATCTGGATAAGCTCTACTTGAAATTCGCCTCCGGCTTTGAGGACAAATTCGTGCGCCAGGGGGAGAACGAGGAGCGCAGCATAGAAGCGACGCTGGACCTGGGGTGGGAACTGCTGCGGCTTCTGCCGCGCCAGGAATTAAAACGCATCCGGCAGGAATATCTGGATAAATATTACCTGAAATAAGAGGACGGAATGATCTTACGCGTCAATCCTAACAGAATGGAGTTGTTGAAATTGCGGCGCAGGCTGGCTTTGGCCAAACGCGGGCATAAACTCTTGCAGGATAAACTGGAAGAAATGATGCGCAGGTTTATGCTGATGCTCAAAGATATAGACGCCGCTAAAGAGGATTTCCGAGTAAAAACCGCCGCGCTTCTGCGCGCGCTTACTTATTGCCGTATTACCTCCCCACAGGAGGAATTCCTGTCCGCGTCCGGAAAAGTGGACGTTAACCTGCGCCTGGATGTATTCCGTGCCAGGATCATGAACGTCAGCGTGCCGGCGTTCAATCTGGAAGAACTCTCCGTAAGCCGGCATTATCCCCTCTTGGGGATATCCGGAGAATTCGACTTGGCAGTGGACTCTTCACAGGAATACATACGATCCCTGTTGAAACTCGCCGCTGTATTCAAATCCTTGGAGATCCTTTCCGACGAGATCGAACGCACCAGGCGCCGGGTAAACGCCCTGGAATATATGCTTATTCCTTCCCTGCAGGATACCATCCGTTACATCACCCAGAAACTCAACGAATTCGAGCGGGGCAACCTCACCAGGTTGATGCGGGTAAAGGATATTGTGCGCGCGCATTGACAGCGGCGGTTTTATAAATTATACTTATTTCTCTACGAAGGGTCGGCGCGGTTTCTATGCGGTTGATTTAGAAACAGGGAAGGAGCGGCATGTTGTATTTATCGCCGCATTGTTTTTTCATCCTTCGTGCTTCATGTTCCGTCCCTCGTTAAAATTGATATAATGGACTCATCGGTCAGCTTAGACGTTTTAGATTAAGTAATAGTTAATAAATAAGGGCGGTTGGCGCAATTGGTTAGCGCGCTTGATTTACATTCAAGAGGTTACAGGTTCAAGTCCTGTACCGCCCATTGATCAATTTCTGCCGGAGGCGTCCTGTCCGGGTAACTTAGGAAAATAGATAAACAAAGCATTGAAAAAATCCTGATTTTGAGTACAATAATAAACACTCTGTAGTGCGCTGTTAAATAAGTTATTTAAACGGCGCACAGAGCAATCGAGAGCCGAAAATCGAGATTTGATTCAATATTTGTTCTTATTTTTATCCTAAACTTGTTTTTAGGGGTCGTAGTGTAGTCTGGTTTAACACGTCGCCCTGTCACGGCGAAGATCGCGAGTTCAAATCTCGTCGACCCCGTTTTTCCTGCCTTCGGGCAGGAAAAACGAAGAGAGTGGAAAAAACTTTCCCCGAACGCTTCCCTTTCAACGTCCTCCTTTCTGAAATTACCCGTAAGTATAAATTTTATCTTAAAGAATTGTCCCGGTTATTATGAAGTCCGGGGTTTTCTGCGTAGGAGAATAAAATCAACCTTATCGAGAAAATCCACAAACTTAAAAATGTCGGTAACAAAGGAAGAAGAATTTCTAACCGTATATTTCCTACTAATTTAATAAAGTAGGAAATAATATATTTGACGCACTTTTATTTAGACGGTATACTTTCTACAGAAAGGTGGGGATGATAATGACTACGACAATCGTAACTTCGAAAGGGCAGATCGTTATCCCTTCTAAAATCCGCCGCAGGCTTAATATTAAAAAGGGAACGAAGTTGTATATTGAAGAAAAAGGAGATGAGCTTATCCTTAAGGCGGTTACGCAGGCTTATTTTGAAAGGATTGCCGGTATTTTACCGACAAAAGGAAAACTGTCAAAAACGCTCATTGAGGAACGGAAAAAAGATAAAGAAAGCGAGGGATAACGAATGATAAGGGTTTTGGACGCCCACGGCCTGATGGTTTTTCTGGAAAAAGAGGCCGGTTATGAGAAAGTCGAACAATTTTTTGTTACCGCCGTAGAAAAAGATAAGTATCTCTTAATGACTTCGGTAAATTTCGGGGAAGTGTACTATATTGTTTTACGCGAGTGCGGACAAGAAAAAGCCGGTGAAATAGAAAAAATAATCAGGTCCTTACCTATCGAAATAATCGATGCGGATATACAACTCGCCAAAGAAGCCGCCGGTTTGAAGGCCAATCATAAAATATCGTATACCGACTGTTTTGCCGCCGCTTTAGCAAAGCTTCATAAAGGGGAGGTTATAACAGGAGATAAAGAATTTAGAACGGTGGAAAGCGAAGTTAAGATCGCCTGGTTATAATTTCTAACAGTTTAATCCAGAGGTAGGCATGAATACAGAGAAATTATTTTGGTCAATTTTTCAAGCCAAAGTGACTTAGAATCTATATTTTGGGTCCGAGTTATTAGTTCACAACCCGAAGAAGAAAAGATAAAGGAAGATAAAAAAGAGGATAATATTGCTCCGCCCATGCCGATAAGAGTCTTTCAACGCGCAGAAAAAGAAGGGGATAAGACTTGGGCTGATTATATTTGGAGCGGGGACGATATTGTTAGAATAGTTACTAATCAGATCAGCAAAGAACAGACCATAATTGAGGCTATCGCGGTAAACATGGACTGTTTTGTTCTGAAAAGATTCTTATCACAGAAAAAGATAAATACCGAAGACGAGTTAAAAGTTGCTAAAAATAAGTTTTTCCTATCAGTATACTTGCACAGTTTATTTTTATATAGCATCCTTGATAGAATTAATAAGGACGAAAATTGTGATACTGAAATTGATCCCGAAGACATCATTCCTTTGATATTTAAACCATATAGCAGCTTTCTTTTATCTGCAAGTATGATAGAAAATATTACGAAATAATTAAAGAGAGGTCTCGTAAAAACTATAATAAAAATATTGATTTTATCCTGTTTAAATATTACCTACGTTTCATAGATAATATTCACAAAAGACGTTACATTTAGCCCTTCAAAGATGCTTTAATGTTTTAAAATCCATTCTAAGAAACCAGGCCTGCCTTTTGTCCCGCTATTATGTTATAATATCAGCAAACAGGAGGATCATCATGATCACTATCGAAGATTTTAAGAAACTGGAACTAAAGATCGCGGAAATCAAAGAAGTTACGGAGCATCCGCAGGCGGACAGGCTTTATGTCCTGAAAGTGGATGTGGGAGGCGTGGAGAAGCAGATCGTCGCCGGTATCCGCCTTGGTTACGCCAAAGAGGACCTGGTGGGCAGGCAGGTTGTGCTGGTGAATAATCTCGAACCCGCAGTGCTGCGGGGGGTGGAGAGCCAGGGTATGCTCTTGGCAGCTTCCGACGAGCAGGGCGTGTGCATTGTTTCTCCTTTGCGTAAAGTCGTCCCGGGCAGCACGGTGAAATGATCAAACAACTGTTGGATTCTGATACCTGCCTGAAATGCCGTGGATGCTGCCGTTTCTCCGCAGCGGATTCCGTATGGACCCCGCTATTGAGTCTCGGGGAGCAGCAAATACTCTGTGCGGTCTGTCCGGGAGCTCCGGAAATGATCAAAGACGGCAGGTTGACGACCGTTCCCGCGGAAGAGGGCGCAATTCATTATTGCGTTCTTTTTTCCCCCTCCGCGAATACCTGCCGCTGTTATGAACAGCGGCCGTTGGAGTGTAGACTATATCCTTTTCTGATCAACTCCATAGACGGTAAAGCATTCCTTTCCGTGGATATGAATTGTCCGTTCGCCTGGGAACATTCCGGGGACGGCGTTTTTAAAGAATACGCAGCTTATCTGGCGGAATATCTGAATTCCGCTCCGCTGCTGGAACTCCTGCGCGCAGAAAAACGGCTGCTTCAGTCGTATCCGGGAAGAATGCCGGAACTGGCGGAAATAAGGATTTGAATATGGCGTTGACGGATCTAAAGCTCTGCCATAAACAGCTTCTGGAGGAATACCTGCGCCTTTTCAGCGGCTGCCGGTTGAGCGCGTACGCCGTGGAGAATATTTATATCTGGACAGGTATTTACCGGGTCAGGTGGGAGATAATCGAAGAATGTCTCTGTGTGTTTCTCGACGACGGCAGGGGGTGTTTTCTTTATTTGCCGCCCCTGGGGGCTTCGAAGCGGAAACAATCGGAAGCGGTCAAACATTGTTTCGTTTATATGCGCGGCAGGAACAAGGCGGCTTTGGGGGTGAGCAGGATGGAGAATGTCCCGCAGGAACTGCTTTTTCTGTCCGGGAACGATTATCCGGCGCGTCCGTCGATGCGGGAATATCTTTGTTCCAGGGAAAGCCTTATCGCCCTGCGCGGCAACGGATTCAAGTCAAAGCGTTCCTGTTGTAATTATTTCGCCAAGAATTACAAGTACGAATATAAGCCTTTTCAGTCCGGCCTCCGGAGGGAGATAGTCGGTCTTTATGAACTTTGGGCCGGACAGCGCAGGCAGGGGCTGGATAAAGTTTACGACGGGATGATCGTTGATTCCCTGATAGCTTTAAGAAAGGCGCTGCAGGCCGCTGACGCGCTGGATTATCGGGGCGGAGCGCTTTTTGTGGAAGGGCGATTGAAAGGTTTTACTCTCGGTTACGCTGTGGACAAAGATACATTTTGCGTGCTTTATGAATTCACCGATCTTTCCTGCCGCGGCGCCGCGCAGTTCATTTTCAGGGAATTCTGCCGCAGTCTGCGCGGATACGCTTTTATAAACGTTATGGATGATTCCGGCCTGGAGAACCTAAGCAGGGTAAAAATGTCTTATCGTCCCCGGGAGACCCTACAGGTCTACTCTATTTTTACCCGGGAATGAAATTTTACGGGTTTTTACCACTGTTCTTCAGCCACCGAATATAAAATCACTATGCAACCGGCCGTGAAAGAGATAAAATGTATGCCAAATATAACCTGCATAACAAGTTAGCGGCTTAGATCGGACAGAGTGGATATGAAGAAGTCGGGGATATTGGCGGCAGTATCGGCAGGCGCGGTGTTGTTGTCGTTTTTTACGGGGTGCGGCAATAAAACCACTCTTTCCGAAGCGCGTAATTATGTTTACCGTTCCGATGTTTTTTATAAGCGGGCCGCCGCGCTTTACCGCCGGGTAAGCGGGCCGCAGGCGCGGTTGGAACTGGGCAGTATTTATTTCTCGCACGGCGATTATGAGGCAGCTGCTGATGAATTATCGGAGCTGTCGTTCGCTCAAGCGCAGCGTATGTTGGCCATGTCGTATTACCGTATGGGGAATTTCACCGACGCGCTGGAGGTATTCAGAAAGAATCCCGAAGGATCGGGAGAATATCTTTATTATTATGGTCAGGCCTGCGAGAAGCTGAACCTGTTCGACGACGCGCTCTCCGTTTACCGTAAAATAAGATCCGGGCGGTTCCTGGCGTTTGCCGCCCGAAGGATAGAGTTCATCGCTAAGTCCGCCGATTACGGCAGGGCCGATAAAGAAATGAGCGGTTTGATCGGCGGTTCCGGCGGACAAGCCGAGTATCCGGAAGCGGGGGCTTTGGTCCTTTTCGCAAGAGAATCAGTGGAGATCTCCCCGGACAACAGGGAAATAAGCGATTGTCATTACGCCGTAAAAATACTCAATCAGCGCGGCAAAGAGGAATTTTCGGAAGCCAGGATAGAATACGATTCCACTTACGAGAAGATAAAACTGGAATTCGCCCGCGTCATCAAACCCGGCGGTTCCGTGGCCGAAGTAGGCGGCAGGCACTTGCGCGACGTCTCGAAATACCTTAATTTTCCTCTATACAGCAATGCCCGGGTGTTGATCATTTCTTTTCCGGAAATAGCGGAAGGGGCGGTGATAGAATATAAGTTCAGAACCACGCGCAACGAACTGTTGGCAGGAAAGGAATTTGTCACTCATTATCCTTTGCAGAGTTCCGAGCCCGTGCTGAGCGCCGATTTTTCCCTGCGTCTTCCCCCGGGACGGGAGGCGAATATAAAACTGCTGAATACGTCATTCAATAATTTCGGGGCGGAGCTTGCCCCTCAGATCAGCAGGGAAAAAGACGCGGTCGTCTATAAGTGGAGCTTTCGTTCGATACCGCAGATAATCCCGGAACCGCAGATGCCGCCTTCGGCGGAAGTCAATCCGGCGGTGTTGATATCTTCTTTTACTTCCTGGCAGCAGATCTTTAATTGGTGGGATAAACTTTCCCGGACAAAGATAATATGCGATCAGGCGATCCGCAGGCAGATGAAAGAGGTCCTGCGCAAGAGCCGTTCGGAAGAGGAGAAAGCCGGGGCGATCTATAATTATTGCGCCAGACAGATCAGGTATGTGGCGGTGGAATACGGCCAGGCGGGATACGAACCCCATAAAGCCGGGGATATTTACCGCAATAAATACGGCGATTGCAAAGACCAGTCGGTGCTGCTGGTAACTATGCTGCGTGAAGCCGGCCTGAAAGCCTGGCTGGTGCTTATTCCCACGCGGGACACTTATAATCTGAACGTCGATTTCCCGGCGGTTATTTTCGACCATTGCATTGCCGCGGTGGAACTAAACGGGCGATTGATCTTTATGGATCCTACGGCGGAGACCTGTTCTTTCGGGGATCTCCCTCCCGGTGATCAGGCGCGCAGGGTGCTGGTATTCCGGGAGAACGGTTGTGAGATCGCGGAGACCCCTCTTTTTTCCGGGGGCCATAATCTGCTCCTGCAGCATTTGAGGATCACTCTGCAAAAACAGGGGGGTATCGGGGCCTTGAGAAAAGTTACCGCTTACGGCGCCTATGGCCAAGGACAGCGTTATTGGCTGCAGTATACCCAGCCGGAAATGGTCAAACAGGCGTTGACCCAGAGGATACAGGATATTTCCGTGGGCGCGGGCCTGGAATGGTATAATATATCCGGCCTGGAGAATCTGGATATGCCGGTCACTTTGAGTTATTCCTTCCGGGGCGAGGATTATCTCATCCCGGCCGGTGATCTGCGCATCATTCCGCAGTTGGCTTCCGCGGATACGTCCCTGGCCGCCAGGGAGAAACGAGGTTACGATATTGAGTTCGATATGTTGGATCGCAGGGAGAGCGAACAAGAGGTGGTGCTCCCGGCCGGCTGGAAGGTCAGGTATCTTCCGGAAAGTTTCAGCGAAGACAGCCCTTGGTTAAAATTGGACGTGAATTACGCCGTAAAGGGCGGCAGCCTTTTATTTTCTCAGAAGACAGAGATCAAACGCAGGACGGTACCGGCCGCGGAATACGGGGATTTTAGGGAGTTCTGCCGCGGGCTGGCCCGCAGGACAAAAGAACGCGTAGTGCTTGAAGAGGACAGATAAAATGCAGCCGAAGAACCAGATTGATCAGGAACGCAGGCAATATATACGTCTTGACTCCGTGCTTCCTGTGCAATTCCGCGTTTTCGATAAGAATAACAAAGAATATTCCTTTGATTGGCTTCAGGGGTTTACCAGCGATATCAGTAAGGGCGGCATCTGTCTTGAGATAAACAATCCCTCCGCGCAATTGTTGGATTTTGTTTCCGGGCCGCAGGCCGTGGTGGAATTGATCATAGAAATACCTTTAATAAAATCTCCCGTTACCGCCAGCGTCCGGGTGGCATGGATAAAAGAACTGCCGGGGCAGAACCGCAAGTGCCTGCTGGGGTTGATCTACGAAAAGATAGACGTTGAGCAGAATGACCGCATTTTGCGTTACGCCATAACCAAAAAGATCATCTTTCCCGCTTCGGTAGCGGCGATCATACTGCTCGGCCTGTTCCTGGGCGTCAACAGTTATCTGAATATGAAACTATTGAAGGGCAATAAAATGCTGGTGAAACAGCTTGTCACCATACTGCAGGAATCGGTAATGGCGAAACAGAAGATCGGCGATATCAGCAAGGAGAAACAGGATCTGCAGTTGAAGATGCAGGCGTTGCAGGTGCGCATGGATTCTCTGGAGTCGGAGCGGAGGCAGGACAGCGAGGAAAAACGCAAAGCGGAGAAATTGACCGTTGCCTTGAACGATCTCACCCGGGAAAAGAACGAGATGCAGTTGCAGTTGATCGCGCTTCAGCATAAGGAGAACAAGGTCACGGAAGAATTGTTGCAGTTGGATAAGCAGCGGACGGAGGTGGAAAAGGCCAGCTTTGACAATATCTACCGTTGGTTGACGGTGCATCAGAATCAGCGCACCGGGCTGGTGATGAGTTTTGAAGGAGACGATTCCCTGAAGAACTGGGCGTTTATTTACGATCAGTCTCTGGCTATGCAGGCATACCTTTTGTTCTCTGACACTGAGAGGGCGAAAAGTATGCTGGATTTTTTTTCCAGGAAGGCGAAGCGCAGCGAAGGGCTTTTCTACAACGCTTATTACGCTGATGACGGGGCTCCGGCAGAATTTGTCATTCACAGCGGGCCGAACATCTGGCTGGGCATAGCCGCGCTGCATTACATGGATAAGACCGGAGATAGGTCTTATCTGGCGTTGGCCGGGGATATTTACGGAGCGGTGATGAAACTGCAGGCCGAGGACGGGGGCATCTGCGGCGGGCCGGGGATCGATTGGTATGCCACAGAACACAACCTGGACGCGTATTCTTTTTGCGATATGCTGTATAAGATGACGGGTGAGCCTAAATATCTTGTCAGCCGCGATAAAATACTCAACTGGCTGGTGGTAAATACGTATAACCGCAGCGATATCCCTATTAACCGCGGCAAGGGCGATTCCACTATAGCCACGGATACTTATGCCTGGGCGATCGCCGCGGTCGGCCCTGTGCAGTTGGAGGCTGTGGGAATGAGCCCGGATAAGATCATAGAGTTTGCCGAAGAGCATTGTGCGGTGGAGACAGATTACGTCAGGCAGGATAAACGGACGGTAAAGATCAAAGGATTCGATTTCGCCGCTTCCGAACACTTAGCGAGGGGGGGAGTCGTTTCCTCGGAGTGGACGGCGCAAATGGTGCTGGCATTCCGTATTATGGCTGATTTCTACGGCGCCAAAGGGATACCTTCCAAAGCCCAGATGTACGAGAGAAAAGCGGACGAATATTTAAACGGACTGGTCAATCTTATCGTTACCAGTCCATCCCCTTCCGGGCAGGGGCAAAGCTGTCTGCCGTATGCCACTCAGGACAGCGTAGATACCGGGCACGGGTGGAGTTCTCCGAAAGGCAAATCCACCGGTTCTGTGTCCGGCACCGCTTACACTCTTTTTGCGTATTACCGCTATAATCCGCTGGGAATAAAATAAACATTTATGCATGCGCGGCTGGGATCGGGCCGCCTCCGTTTTCAGGGCTTTCGAAGGACAGCGCGGTATTCCGTTCCGGGAGATCGTGCGGGAGCTTCATATGAGAAAACGCCTTTATGCCGTGTATCGCAGGCTGTTACTTCGTTTCGGCGGTCAGCGCTGGTGGCCGGCGAGAACTCCTTTAGAAGTGGCGGTCGGAGCGGTGCTGACGCAAAATACCAGTTGGTGTAATGTCGAGAAAGCGATCCTTAACCTGCGCAGGGAGAAAGTCCTTTCCTTCCGCGCTTTACAGCGGCTGCCGGCGGAACGGCTTGCGGGATTGATCAGGCCGGCGGGGTATTATAATATCAAAGCGGAGAGGCTCGTCAACCTGCTGGATTTTTTCGGCAGGGAATACGGCGGTAATTTGCGCAAGGCCGGCAATACGGGGACCGCCGATCTGCGCGTCAAGCTGCTTTCCGTTAAAGGTGTCGGACCTGAAACCGCCGATTCCATACTTTTATACGCTTTTGACAGGCCGGTATTCGTGGTGGACGCGTATACCCGCAGGTTTATGCTGCGGCACAGTATTATAAAGGGCGATGAGGATTACGCGGACGTGCAAAAATTGTTTATGCAGAATCTAAAATGTGATGTAAAATTATTCAATGAATACCACGCGTTGATCGTGCGGTTGAATAAGGATTTTTGCCGTAAGAATGTTCCGTTGTGCGATAATTGCCCTTTAAAAGGGATTTAACCGGAATTTGCAATAGGGATTCGGTAAAATGTCTCTAACTCTATCGTAGAGACGCACACCGGCCTATCCGATAAGACCGGGTGCTATGACCGCGTTCTGCTCGTAATGGTTCGAATTCGCCCGTCGAAGGCGGGCTATGCTCACCATCCTGAGCGAACGATAGTAAGTCGAAGGAAATCGTCCTCGACGTATTGCATTGAGTATGTCTGCGGGGATTTTCCTCGCGGGCCTTGTTCTGTCAAAGATTCAGGCCATTTTTCTCGAATCCTATCGTAAATACTGGTTTAATCACAGCGCTGGAACCCGAATGCAGAGGTTAAGACTGCCTTCGGTAAAGGTTACGATACCCGTTTTTGAGCCTCGTCAACGCACCAGCGGCGGGCGCATAAAGAATCGAAGAATGAATCACGAGAAAATGCTAAATGGCCACGGCTTTAGGGAGTTACCGTAGCCGTTACCGAAAATTAAAAAAGGCCCGGTGTTTAGTCGGTCCTCCGGATAAAGCAGAAGGAAGCAATATGCCAATTTTTGAATATAATTGCCGCGCTTGCGGCAAAAGGTCGGAATGTTTCCTGCGCGGCGCCGGGGAAGAGCCGGTTTGCCAGTGGTGCGGAAGCCGTAACTTGGAAAAACTCGTATCAAGCTTCGCTTTTAAGTCGGGTAATCCGGTAAGGGCGCCCTCTTCTTCCGGGGGATGCGGCGGATGTTCCGGCGGCAACTGTTCTACGTGCGGGCATTAGTGCGCTGTTACATCGATTTTTATAACAACGCACAGAGTCCGCCGCAGGCGGGCGATCTGATTTAGGCTTTCGATTATCATAAACTTTTGTAACAATGCAGTAGTGAGTATAGAGTATAGTATAACCGTTCAGAGGAAAATATGATTAAGAAGAGCAGACTTGTCGCGTTGCTGAAGAAGCTGATCTCCATAAATTCGGAGAATCCCGGGGGTAATGAATTCCGGATAGCCAGGTTTGCCGGGGATTATCTTTCCAAGCTGGGGTTGAAGATACAGATTTACGAGTTCAAAGAAAAACGTTCCAACCTGATCGCCCTCCTGGAAGGGAAAGACCGTAAACGGTCGCTTTTGTTGACGCCGCATCTTGATACTGTGCCGCGCGGGAACAGCTGGACTGTCGATCCTTTCGGGGGAAAAGTAAGTAACGGCAGAATGTACGGATTAGGCGCCACGGATAGAAAAGGCGATCTTGCCGCGGCAATGGAAGCCGTTACCAGTATAGTCGAAAGCGGCAGGAAGCCGGATTATAATCTTATACTTGCCGCTACGGCAGACGAAGAGGCCGGGTCCCGCTGCGGGATCATTCCTTTGCTGGAGAAACGTATTCTTAATCCGGACGCGGCGGTTGTGTTGGATGCCGATGATTTTAGCATTGTGGTCGCGCAGAAGGGTTTAATTCATCTGACGGTCAGCATCCGCGGACGCAGGGCGCACGGGGCTTATCCCTGGCTGGGTGACAACGCCATAGATAAAGCGGCGGCGGCTATCGGCGAGATCGGAAAACACCGTTTCCCCGCGTCCCCCCATAAATATCTGCGCCCGCCCACGGTGAACGTCGGGACTATCCGCGGCGGAGATAAGGTGAATGTGGTGGCGGATAGGTGCGACTTTGAATTGGATATAAGGTTTCTTCCCGGCACGCCGGCCGCGCGGATACTTTCCGAACTCAAGGTGATATTGAAAAAGAACGCCGGCCGGAGTTATAAAATAACCATTAACAGTCTTCAGCAACCTTACGGCATAGAGCTTGATCACCCGCTTGTTGATCATCTTCGCCGGGCTATGCGCAGCCGGGGCGTCAGGCCGAAGGTCAGCGGTTCCGAAGGGGCGACGGTGATCACTTTTTTTCAGGAAAGAGGCATTCCGGCGGTCGCTACCGGGTTCGGCTGCGATCGTTGCAATCATATCAGTGATGAATACGTGGAAATAGATAATCTTTATAAAGGGGCGGGAATCCTGGAGACATTCCTCAGGGATTACGATTTTTCTTCCGCGCACAGCATAGGATAAGGAGAATCAATGAAAAGCGATGGGATAAAAATATACAGGAAACCCCGTTTAAAGAATCCGTTCTTGATACTCGCCTGGCCGGGAATGGGCGAAGTGGCTTTTAGATCCGCCTCTTATCTTGTCGAGAAACTGCAGGCGGAGCAGATCGCCGGGATAGAGCCGGGGAAATCTTTTTATCTTACCGGATGCACGGTGCAGGACGGCATCGTCGGCCTGCCCGATCTGCCGGAAAGCAGTTTTTATGTCTGGAAGAATAAATCCGGGCAGAACGATATCGTGATTTTTTTGGGAAGCGCTCAGCCGGACTTGGCCGGGGCGGAAGAATACGCCAAGAAGATCATTCAGGTGGCTAAACTGTTAAAAATAAAGACCGTGGTGAACCTGGCCGCTATCCCTCAGCCGATCGAGCACACGCAACCTCCGTCCGTCTGGTTCAGCAGCACATCTTCCTCCATCAACGCCGAGTTGAAAAAATATAACCTGAACCAGTTGAATGAAGGCCAGATCAGCGGGATGAACGGGCTTTTTCTCGGTATCGCCAAACAGGCCGGTTTTGAAGGGTTCTGTCTGTTGGGGGAAATACCGTTGTATACCATTCAGATAGAGAACCCGCGCGCTTCTTACGCCGTTCTCGATGCCCTGTGCCGCATTCTTAAGCTGGAGCTTGATCTGAACAGCCTGTTGGAACAGGCGCAGACCATGGAGACGGAAATAAACAAGCTGATGGATTTCCTGAAACTCGGTCCGCAATCCAGTCCGATAGGCGAGGATGAGATCGAACGGATAAAGAAAACCCTGGGGCAGTTGACGCGGCTGCCGTCTTCCGTGAAGGAAAAGATAGAAAAACTTTTCTTTCAGGTGAAGACCGATATAACTAAAGCGGCTGAATTAAAGTCGGAACTGGATAAATGGAATGTTTACAAGGACTACGAAGACCGCTTCCTGGATCTGTTCAAGAAAAAGAATGAGCAAAGCAATTAAAGAATGCGGGTTTCAACCGCGTTTCTACCGCGGCTGGATGAAGACGGAAGGGTTACATTCCAGGCGCATAACGGTTTACGAGACGGATATACAGCTGATCACCGACAGTCTCCCGGATTACGGGGAATGCGAACGCAAGGTGAGCGCTTTGAGAGGGGAGATCCAAGGATATATAAAAAAAGACAACGCCTTTTTGACGACGCTTGAACCTTTGAAAGTCTCTCCCTGCGCAGCGCCGCTGGTGCGGCGCATGGCGTCCGCCGGACAGAAAGCGGGGGTTGGGCCGATGGCGGCCGTTGCCGGAGCTATCGCCGAAGCCTTGGGCAGGTATCTCTTGCGCAAGGGGGGCAGGGAAGTGATCGTTGAGAATGGCGGCGATATCTTTCTTGCCGGCAGAGTGGAAAGGCGAGTGGGGATTTTTTCCGGGAAAGGCCTGCCTTGCTGGCGGGATCTTGCGATAAAGGTATCCGCTAAAGATATGCCGCTGGGCATTTGCACTTCTTCCGGAACTTTCGGGCATTCTTTCAGTTTCGGCCATGCCGATAGCGCCGTTATTCTCGCTCCGGACGCGGCCCTGGCTGACGCCGTTGCCACAGCCGTCTGTAACCGTGTCGGTTCCCGGGAAAATATGGAAGAAGCGCTGGCCTTCGGCCGTTCGATCAAAGGGGTCAGCGGGATAATCATCATTTGCGGTGATAAACTTGCGAGTTGGGGTAAAGTGGAACTGGTTTCCTGAAAAGCGCTTGTCCGGCATGCCGCCATACAATCTTTTATACGTAATAACCAAATTAGAACTCGGCGGCGCTCAGACACAGTTGTTGAGTTTGGCCGGAGGCATAAACAAACGCGTTTTCCATGCCGGCGTATCGGCTTCTCCCGGCATCCTTAGCCGGGCATTCGCTTCTCTTGACAGGGTGACGATTGAGAATACCCGTTTTCTGGTCAGGCCGATACATATTATTAAAGATATCTGTGCGTTGGCGGAACTCGCGTTGTTGATGCGCAGGCGCGGGATCCATTTAGTGCATACGCATAGTTCTAAAGCGGGGATAGTCGGGCGCATAGCCGCGCGCCTGGCGGGCGTTCCCGTGGTGATACACACGGTGCACGGCTGGAGTTTCAATGATTATCAGCGTTGGCCGGTAAAAGAACTTTATATTTTCCTGGAACGCGTTTGCGCTAAGTTTACCGACGCGATCATCACGGTCTCGGAGCATGATAAAGCCAAAGGGATCGTCAGCGGGATAGGCACTACGGACAAATACGAGTTGATCCGTTACGGCATAGATTTCAGTCTTTATCCGGCCCGGAATAAGGGGTATCTCTCCCGTGCCTTCGGGTTGAGGGAAGGCGATAAAGTCGTAAGTATGGTAGGATGTTTCAAACCGCAAAAAGCGCCGCTTGATTTTCTCAAAGTCGCCGTGTTTACTCTGGGTAAGTTCCCCGGAGCGAAGTTCCTGTTGGTCGGAGACGGTAAAATGCGGACGGTCATAGAGCGCGCAGTATTTGATCGCGGCCTGCAGGGTAAAGTTATTCTGGCCGGCTGGCGGGATGATCTGCCGGAATTGCTCGCGGGAACGGATATTTTCGCTCTGACCTCTCTATGGGAAGGATTGCCGATATCGGTGCTGGAGGCGCTGAAAAGCGGCGTCCCCGTGGTGGCTACAGATACAGGCGGCATAAAGGAATTGGTTTCAGAGGGCGTAAATGGGTATATTGTGCCGCGCGGCGATATCCAGGAGATGAGCAGGCATATCTGTGATCTGCTCCGGGATGATGATTTAAGACTGCGGCTTGCCGGGAACGCGGCGCGCAGCCTGGGCAGTGAATATTCGCGCGAGAAGATGCTTTTAAACACACAATCTCTGTATGATGTCAAACTGAAGGGGAAACGGGTTTATGTCCCAGATCTTTAAAATGGCTATTATTGCCGCGGCGGCGTTCGCGAGTTCTTTTTTGCTGACGGCCGTATATATATATGTCGCGAAGAAGCAAAGATTTTTCCCCGGCGGGACTGACCGGATCCCTTCAGGAGCAGGATTGATCTTCGGGATATGTTCATTGGGCGCCGCGTTCCTTTTCCGGCAGCCGGGCAACAACGCTGTTTTCCTGCCGGCAGTTTTTATGCTGTTATCCGGGATACTTGACGACATCTTTGAGTTCACTGTGGCGGTAAAGATACTGGCACAGATTGTGGCAGTGGCGCTGCTTGTGCATAGCGGCGTAATGCTGCGGACCGGAGCTTTCTCCGGAGCGCTGGACGCCCCGTTGACTTTTATCTGGGTGATCGGCATCGCCAACGCCTTTAATTATCTCGATATAGTGGACGGCCTGGCCGCTTCCATCGGCATTGTTTCCGCGTCCGCTTTCTTTATCGTCTTCATTATTTCCGGAAGTTTCCCGCAAGCGGCCTTATGCCTGGCTTTATCCGGGGCGTTAAGCGGATTCATTTTCAGCAATTATCCTCCGGCGAGAGTTTATATGGGCAATACCGGCAGTCATTTTATCGGTTTTATCCTTGCCTTGTCGTCTTTGTCGTCTCCGGCCTGGCCTTCTTCAGCGGCCAATATTATACCGGCGGCATTGTTTATAGTCGGAGTGCCGGTTTTTGACACCGCATTTGTCACGTTATTCCGTTTCTTCCGCCGGCAGCCCGTGTTCAAAAAAAGCAGCGATCATCTGGCATTATGTCTCCTCAGGGAGGGGTTCCGTCTAAAGGATGTGTTGAAGATAATGATCATCGTATCCGGGTTCCTTTGTGTTTCCGGAGTGCTGGTAAGTCTGCCGTCGGTAAAATGGATTTCCGCGGCAACTTTGCTTCCGGCCGTGTTCATATGCGGGTGGTTGGCCAGGACGGCCGTGCGCGCGCGCAGATGAGCGGTAAAAAACGCGTGATAATCGTCGGGGCCGGCTTATCCGGGTTGAGCGCGGGTATCTCTCTGCGGAGAAATAAGGTCGATTTCTTGATCCTGGAGAAAGAAATGGAACCCGGCGGGCTTTGCCGTTCCAAGAAACGCGGCGGCTTCATTTTTGATTACGACGGGCATTTATTGCATTTTAAGACCGCCGCCGGATTTAAAATAGTGAATGGGCTGCTAAAAGGAGAAATGGCCAGGTTCAGCAGGGATGCGTCGGTCAGCTTCCGCGGTTTTGATGTGCCGTATCCTTTTCAGGCGAATCTTCATGCTTTACCGGAGAGTTTGCGCCTTGAGTGCGTGCGCGGCTTGAAAAACCGGGATCGATCTCTGTGCCAGGGTGATTTTTCCTCCTGGATACAGGCTAAATTCGGCGCAGGTATCGCGCGGCATTTTATGCTGCCGTACAACAGGAAGTTCTGGCGGTATCCTTTGAATAGAATGACTAGTTCCTGGACCGGTTCTTTTATCCCGGTGCCGTCGTCTAAGAAAATGCTGTCCGGGGCATCCCGCGCGATAAAAGAGCCGTTGGGGTATAATTCCTCGTTTTGGTATCCGGCCGCGGGAGGAATAGACGTTTTGCCGCGGCGCATGGCCGGCGCCTGCGGGAATATTTTGTATGGCCGGCATGTTTCCGGCATAGACCGGGAACGCCGGGTGGTGCGCACCGCCCGCGGGGAGGAGTTCGTTTATGATAAGCTTATTTCCACTATGCCGTTGCCGGATCTCGGTAATATCTGTTCCGGCTTTACCCGGGAAGTAAGAAAATCCTTCCGGAGCTTAAGGTGGAATTCTCTTGTGGTATTTAATATCGGGTTTAACGGCGGGCCGTTTAACAGCCGGCATTGGATTTATTTCCCCGGGAAAGATGTCCCGTTCTTCCGAGTGGGGTTCCCGCACACTTTTTCTTCCTGCGCGGCACCGAGGGGGTGGGGAAGCCTTTACGCGGAAGTGTCTTACGCCCCGGGAAGAAAGCCGGACGTAAAGCGCCTGCGGCGGGAGCTACTGGACGGACTTTACAGGACCGGAATATTCACGGAAAGATCACGCATATGCGCGGAAGACATCCTGAATATACAATACGCTTATCCGGTTTATGACCACGCGTATACCGCGTCGCATAAATTGATAACTTCCTGTCTTCGCGAAGACGGCGTGATCTTATGCGGAAGATACGGGGGGTGGAATTATTTTTCCATGGAAGACTCGATCCTCGACGGGATGTCGGCGGCTGAAAGAGCGGTGAAAAATGCTTAACGCGGCAAAGAGGATATGGGATAACCGGAGTATCCTGCGCAGCATAGCGCTTTCGCAGCTGCGTTCCAAATACGCCGGCACGGTTTTAGGCGCCGCCTGGGGAGTAATAAACCCGATCGCCGTTACCCTGGCGATCATTTTCGCCTTTTCAGCCGTGCTCAAGATCAATATGGACAGGTTCCCTCTTTTTGTCCTCGCCGGATTTTTCCCTTGGACTTTCTTTTCCTCCTCGGTGACCGACGCTTCCCGTTCTTTTCTGGAGAGAAAAGATATTCTGCGTCAGTTGAATTTTCCCAGGGAGATCGTGCCGCTCGCTTACGCCCTGGCCGGGTTCGTCGATTACCTTAGGGGATGGATATTCATACTGCCGTTATTCGTCATTTTTAACCACGGGGCGTTACTTTTTCTTCCCTGGCTGTTGGTAGTGCTGGTTTTAAATTTCCTTTTTGTCTGCGGGGCCTGCCTTATCGTCTCGGCGGTCAACGTATATTACCGGGATACGGCGCACTTGTTGAATCTCGGGCTCATGTTCTGGTTCTGGACCACTCCGATCTTTTACGCTCCGGACATGATACCTGGTAAGTTCTTTTGGATAATCGCGTTCAATCCTCTGGCCCAGTTCCTTGAATCTTACCGGGCCGTTTTGTTTTCCGCCCGCGCGCCGGATCCGGCCGCGCTTGCCGTTGTAACGGCCTGGACCTGCTTCAGCGTTATCGGCGGGATGACGGTTTTCCGGAGAATGGAAAGGGACTTGTTGAAGAGGATATAACTATTATTGTGGGGGGAGAACCGCCAAAAATGAGCATTGTTAGATTTACCGACGTCTGGGAAATGTTTAAGATAAAGTTTTCCGGAGGGGGGCGTTCTTATTGGGAGAAATATTGGGCGCTGCGCGGCATAAACTTTTCCGTTTCCGAAGGGGAAGTGTTAGGGATCATCGGGGAAAACGGATCGGGTAAGACCACTATTCTTAAACTTATCGCCGGCATACTGCGGCCGGACCGCGGCAGCGTGGAAGTTAAAGGAAAAGCCGCCGGTTTACTGGAACTCGGCGCAGGATTCCAGCCGGAACTTACCGGCAGGGAAAATGTGCTGATCTGCGCGGGTATGCACGGTTATTCCGCGGAGGCGGCAGAGAAGAAGCTTAAAGAAGTCGAGGCTTTCGCCCGTATCGGCGATTTTATGGGCGCTTCCGTGAAAACTTATTCGCAGGGGATGTTTGTCAGGCTCGCTTTTTCTTTTGCCGTCAGCCTGGAGCCGGATGTTCTTCTTATCGACGACAGCCTGTCCGTGGGCGACAGCGATTTTCAGAAAAGCTGCATCGATAAAGTAATGGCGTTGAAAGAGTCCGGCCGGACGATAATTTTCGTTACGCACGACAGTTACCTGTTGAATAAAGTCGCCACCCGGGCGGTTCTTTTGAAGAACGGCAGGATAATCGAGGATTCACATCCGGAACGGGTCGGCGCTCTTTATTCGTTGGTCTGCGGCAGCCCCGAGGGCAAAGCGGTCCTTGACGCCGGCAAATTGCGGATGGTGTTCAACAACGGCGTATTGTTCTTTTTCTGGGACGGCATACCGGTAACTTCTGAGAAGGGTATCACGGTGTATTTGTCATGCGCAGGAGAATGGTTCGTTTCTTCCTCCGGAGAATGGAAAATAACCGGCGGCGGAGCTGATAGAATAGAAGCGGAGGGGGTTTTTTCCGGGCAGGGGATATCTTTAAAATGGTTGATAGAGGCCGGTAAGGACAACTGCTTGCAATGGGATATATACGCATATTCCCGGGCAGGGATATCTTCGGTATCCGGGTGCCGGATGGAGTTCTGTTTTGACCGGTTCTATCGTGAGTGGTTCAGCAATATTTCCAAAGGCCAGCTGGGAGCCGTGTCCGTTAACCCTGAGCGAAAATCCGTTTCGGACAGGATCCGTTATGCCGTGGTTAAGACCGGCGCCCTGGAAGAGGATAATGCGGCCGGCTTGCCGGAGGTGGTTGTTGAACCCCGCAACGAAACGGACAACGCGGACGGCGTGGAAGTTCTCGATGGGAGCGGTAATTCAGGCAGAATGATGTTGCGCTGCGCTCACGAACCTTTGTCCTCAGCTCCGGAGTGGCATTCTCCAGGAGCGTATTTCTCCGGCAAGGTCTTTTTCCGCGGGTCGGCAATTCCGGCGCAACCGCTTTTACCGGACGGGGAAAGAGAAGTGGTTTCCGGAGACAGCAAGTTTGTTTTTCGTAATGGGGAGCTGCTGATCTTCAGCGGAGGCGTCCCCTTGACGTCTTCCCGCCATATATGCGGAGAGTTTTACGGAGACAGGCAGATCTACGATTCCCGCGAGGCCTGCTGGAAAGTGCGAAAAATAGGCGCGGCGAGGATGATCGCCTGCGGTTCATGGCCGGGTGCGGCGTTCCGTCAAGTCTGGGAGATACTGCTTGAGAACAACGGTATCCTGCGGTTGAAGATATGGATGATAAGCCGCGCCTTTTCTGTTTTTAGCCGGCAAAGACTGCAGGTTATGTGTCAAGCCGCGTATTCGTCTTATTTCAGCGGTTTAGGTTCTGGAGAATTCCCCGCCAGGTTCTTCACGGAAGAGTACGATGTTCTGCAGCGTTGTCTGCCCTGCGGGGAATTGGGGGTTTTTGATAATAACGGAAGGCTGCCGTCTATATCTCTGGCTTTTGAGGAAGAAGAGAACAATTTCGCCAAGATCTTGAATTCCGACCTTTTTAACCGCAGCCGTATATTGAGGGTGGAAAAAGTTGAACCGGAGCGCGGCAGGGTTTTCGCCCCGGGAAAACATCATTGTTTTACCGTGTTTCTTAGGGCGCTTCCCCCTAAGTCCGATATGTCCGTTAAGGCGGAGTTGTCCTCAGGGAAGGTCTCTTTGCTTTTTGCCGGGGGAAGGTTCGGGCTTCTTTCTGAAGGGAAAATAGTGAGCAGCGATATGGGGATTTACGCCTCTTTTCGCTCCGGCGGGCGGTGGCACGATTCGGTTTCCAAGGCGGTATGGAGGATAGAGAACAGCGGCGAGGGGCTATTGGTCTGCTCCGCGCAATGGAGACAGTTGCCTCTAAAACAGCTCTGGCGTGTCCGCGCCAGGGGCAAGGGCAGGTTTAGTTTTGATATCACCTTGAGCGTTATGGAGAAAGTGCAACTGGAAAGACGGCAGTTCAATCTTGCGCTTAACGAAAATTACCGGGGATGGTCGCATTCGTCCGGCAGCGGCATATTCGGCGTTTTTCATCGCGATACCGGAGATGATTGGCATACGGTAGCATCCATGCCGCACGGCGCGCTTTCGGTAAGCGCGGAGGGAAGGGGGAATGGATTGCCGGAAGTGAAGTTGTCGGTCCATGAAATGAAAGAAGGGTGGCGGCTGGACGCCGTTAACTCCGATCTATGCCATCGCGCAAGGGTGTTGCGTTTGAGCAATTTTGAGAACGTCGCGCTTATGCCCGGAGAAAACGTGTTTTTTTCCGGAGAACTGGCAGTGGAACAATGAGATCCAATAAATTGCGGTTCGTCGTTATAAGTTTGATCTTGTTCTGCTGTGGATGCGCGCGTTTGTCCGTTCCGCCGGAAGGGAATGATATCCCTCCGGCTCAATGGCGGGTGATCACCGATTCCGGATGGCCGGCAGCATCCAGCGGGAAAATAGAATATTCCGGGGACGCCGGGAGTTTACCGGTGGAGTTGAAATATTCATTAAAGAAAACCCGGGAATGGCAATGGCCGGAGATCGAATTTCGGCTTGAATTCCCTAATGCCGTGGATTTAAGCGGATTTTCTTCCCTTGAGGCGCGTTTGAACGGGCCTGCCGGTGAAGAGATGTATCTGGTGGTTGAAGTAGAGGATAAAGGTACCGGAAGGCTCAAGCCGTGCATTTGCCGTATCCGTACAACTGGTTCGCCGCGTAATTACAGCTTGCCGTTCTCCGCTTTCCGCATTTCTCCGGATTGGACGGTGCGTAATCCCGGGTATTCATCCGCCATCGAATGGAAGCGCGTACGCGCTGTGGGAGTGCATAAAAAAGGCGCCGACGGCAGCGACGGCGTTCTCAAATTAGAACGCCTGGAATTATCCAGAAGCGGTTGCCGGAGGCCTTACGATATCGAAAAAGAAAGAGGTGGTCCGCCCGCGCATTATTTTGTTTTTTTGCCGCAGGGCATTAAAGAGGATCAGGCGGCAGTCCATGTGGAGATTTTTTCCGGTTCGGGAAAAAAGAGGACGGTAAGCCGGTATCTTTACGGGGTTAATCTGGCCAGTTGGCTGGATCTGCCGGACGAAGATAAAGTCAAGGCGTTGAAACCGGGATTATTGCGTCTGGGAGGCAATTTTCTCGACCGTTATTCATGGCGCAGCGGGATTTATACTTTCCCGGGCTCCAGCAGTCCGGTGAGAATGTTCAGCCTGGATAGGTTCGTGAAATTCTGTTCTGCTGTGGGAAGCGCGCCTTTGATCCAGGTGAATGCCCTGGGATTATTCGGAGAAGACCGGATCGATCTCCGGGTTGATGAAGAGGCCGGCTGTATGGTGCGTTACTTGAACGGAGAGCGCGGCTACGGGGTAAAGTTCTTTGAGATAGGCAATGAACCATTTGTCTGGCACCTTACGCATTATGATTTTTATCCCTTCCCCTGTTCCGCAGAGGAATACGCGGGGCGTTTAGAGAAAATATCCCGGTCCATGCGCCTTGCCCAGGAATCCTGCCGGGTAAGATATAAAGCCGCCGGGGATATAAAAATATTCGCTCCGGCGATCTCCACTTCCTGGCAGGGATGGCGCGATTGCGCTGGAGGTGAAAAAAGCGCGGTGGAGGAATTACTCTCCAGGTGCGTTTCTTTGAAGAAAGAAAACGGCGGTAAGCCTCCGCTGGATGTGCTGAGTTTTCATCTGTTCAATTGTTTTGCCGGACGCGCTGCCGGCAACATCCCTGACAACACCGTCGGCTTGCCGGGATATACCGCTGTCTGGTGGCAGGAAGACTATATTAGTAATTACGACCTCGCGTTCACGGCCGGAGAGAAACCGGCGGTGTTACCGCGCTTCAGGCGTTGGATAGATCGTTATCTCCCCGGCCTGGAATTGGCGGTCACGGAATTCAACATTGAATCGGCTTCAATGGTAAATTACGATATGCTTTGGAAAGTGTTGTATTTAGGAGATCTTTACGGTATTCTCGCGGAACAGGGGGTGGATTATGCCGCGCAATTCTGCCTGAATTCTTCCGATCAGAATATCGCGATGCTGGACGATACGGGTAAAAGGACGGCGCTTTATTATCCGTTCCAGCTTTATTCCAATTATTTTTCCGGGATGTTGATGGAAAAGAAAGTAACCCCTTCCCGGGGGGTCAGCGCGTATGCCGTCAGGCATATGGATGATTATACCGTGATAGCCGTTAATAAGGCGGCAGAGGAACGCGACACGGAATTTGTGATCAGGAAAGACAACGGCGGGAATATAAGGTTCCGGGGTAAATTACCGGCTTTGAGCTTAAGTTGTATCAGGCTGGAAGGCCCGGATCACAAGAAAGCGGAAGTTTGGGAATATGGCAGAGCCCAAATCAATTGATATCTCGGTGGTGGTCCCCACTTATAACCGGAAACGGCTTCTGGAGGAGTGTTTGGATTCGCTGTTGCGTCAGGAAGTTCCCGGCCACGCTTTTGAGATAGTCGTGGTTGACGACGGTTCCACGGACGGGACGGATCTCTTTGTCGAAGGCTTGAGAGAACGCCGCGGGGATATTCATTATGTAAGGCAGGAACGCCGCGGGCCGGCCGCGGCCAGAAATAACGGGGCGGAATATTGCCGGGGGCGCATCTTGGCGTTTATCGACGATGATTGTCGTGCCTGCCGGGGATGGCTGCAAGGAATGCTTTTATCTCATCGCGCCGCTCCCGGGGCCGCGGCGGTGGGCGGCTACACTATACCGGAAGGCGGCGATATCTCACAGGACGTCAGCCAGTTCTTGAGCAACAGCAGCATAGAGGTCGAGACCCAACGCGGCAGGGAACCGGTGTTTTTCCCCACTTGCAATGTCTCCATAAAAAAAGAAGCCTTCGCGTTTAACAAATTCGACACGGCATTCCCATTTCCTGCCGGAGAGGACCTGGAATTTTTCTGGCGGCTGCATAAAAAAGGCGCCAAGTTCGTGTTCAAACCCGATATCCGCGTTATTCACCGTCGGACACCGGGTTTAGCCGGTTTTTGCCGGCAGGCGTATCTTTACGGCCGGGGGAATTTGCTGGTGCAGCGCATTCACCGCGACCACGTCTTGTTGAAAGAAATTAAGACCGGCCGGGTTGGTTTTTGGGCGGGGACGCTGGTTAATTTGCTGAAGATACCCAGGTTCGCTTATTGTCTTTGCCTGATCTTTCTGCGTTCCCGGGGCCATGCCCGCCGTTTTCCGGAGGAAGCCGCCGCGTTCTTTTATTTCTGCGCGCATAAAGCCGCTTATATCTGCGGGAACGTCGTTGAATTCTGCCGTAATCGTCCGCTGCCTTCCGAAGTGCCGGGTTTATTGATCCTGGATATCACCCATAAATGCAATCTGCGCTGCCGCGTTTGTGATATCTGGAAGAGCGCCGATAAGGAGATGGATCTGCCCGGCAGGTATGTGAAGAAAATGTTGCGGGAAGCCAGAACGCTCGAGATAAAAGAAATAGCCTTTTCCGGGGGGGAAGCCCTGTTGCGGGGGGATATTATCGAGCTTATAGAATACGCCCGTAATTTAGGGCATAAGAATGTCGGGTTACTTTCCAACGGAATCGCGGTAAAACGGCATTTCAAAGAATTGGAGCCTTTCTTTCGCGACGGGACATTGCTGCCGGTCCTGTCGCTGGATTCGCTGCGCCCGGAATTGCATAATTATGTCAGGGCCGACGCCGGGGCCTGGGAAGGCTCTGTCGGAGCGCTGAAAGCGCTCGCGGACCTCAAAAAAGACTGTCCTGAAGTCAAGTTTAGCGTGATCAGCATCGTTTTCGAACGCAACCTGGAAGAGTTAAAGGATATTTATATGTTTGCGCGCGATCTCGGTGCCGCCGGAATCCAATTCCAGCCGTTATTGGCTAATAACCTGAGAATGTCCGAGAGAAAAAAAGCGGAATTGTGGGTGAAGAAAGAGAACATCGGTAAACTCGAGAATGCCGTGGCCGGCCTTATCGAGCAGGGGCGCCGGGACAATGCGTTCCTGCGCAACTCCGAGGCCAACCTGGGACTGTTCACGAAATATTTCTCCGGGGAACTGGGGCCGCAAGATTGCGCGTGTCTTTCCGCCGGCAGGACACTGTTGGTCGCCAATGACGGGCATTGCCGCACGTGTTTTTCCGCTTACGGTGATATCCGCAGGCAGAACCTGGAAAAGATAATTTCCGGCCCGAAGATAATCGCGGCCAGGGAGAGGGTGAGACTCTGCCCCTGGCCGTGTCTGCTGCCTTGTTTTTGCGACTGACGCGGAAGTGATCCGAGGGCCTTTCCGGAAGAGTTGACAAAGCGCGCCGGCAGCGGATAATATTCACTGGAGTAGACACTTAATGAAAATAGCCTTGGTTATGCCGCCGCTTTACGGTGTCGATATGCCGCCGCTGGGGATCGCTTATGTAGCGGCGCGTCTGATGAAAGACGGGCATGACGTGCGCGTCTTTTGTCTGAATTCAGAACTTTTTCATTTTAACCCGGATAAACGGTATCTTTGGGACTGGGAACGTTCCGGGGAATGGCGGTCTCTGGAGAAACTGGAGGCGCATTTCGATATCCAGGGGCTTTTGTTTGAATGGGCGGGCAGGATCCTGGAGTTTGAACCGGGAATAGTGGGATTCAGCGTGAATAGTCATTCCCGTCCGGTTGCCGAAGCGCTCGCGGAAAGGATCCGCGGCCTCAAAAAAGACATCCCTGTGATATTCGGCGGCCCGATGTGCTCGGAGAGCAGGCTTGCCGGGGAGTGCCATCCGTGCGTGGATATCTACGTGCGCGGCGAAGGGGAAGAGACGGTTTCGAAGATCGTCTCGGCGGCGCAGGCGGGCGAGGATATCCGCGCCTTGAGACTCCCGGGCACGGCGGTCAATATCTCTTCCGGACTCCGCGATAACGGACCGGCTGAGCCGATCCGCGATATAGACGGTATTCCTTTTCCGGCGCTGGAGTTATTTGATCTGGAGAGGTATACTAATAAAGAAGAAATCCCGGTCCTTTTTTCCCGCGGCTGCGATTACGCCTGCAAATTCTGTACCGATAAGCCGATGTGGGGCAGGTATCGTATGCGAAGCCCGGAGAATATCTTCGGCGAAATGAAGGAACGTTATTTATCTTACGGCATAAAGAAATTCAAATGCAACGATCTGATGGTTAACGGCGCTCCCGGGGAACTCGGCAGGCTGAGCGGGATGATCGTTTCTTCAAACAGGGATTTCTCCTGGGGAGGGATGGCCAGGGCAAGTGAGAAAATGACCCGGGAGCAGGCCGCGGCCTGGAAAGCGGGCGGATGCGGTTATCTTACTTACGGGGTGGAAAGCGGTTCTCCGGCGGTACTTGCGGATATGGGGAAACCGTCCAGAAAAGCCTTGTCAGTTTCTTTCTCGGCGGCGCACAACGCCGGGATCAGGGTCAACACCCTTTGGATGGTGGGGTATCCGCGGGAAGGTTGGATAGATTTTTTTCAAACCATGTTCTTTCTCCTGTCCCAGCGCCGTAATATAGACGAGTTTGTCAGCGTGAGTTGTTGTTATATCCCCAGGCTTTCCTGGCTGGGCAGGCACAGCCGGGAATTAGGGATAGATTATGACTCTTCCGGGGAGTGGTACAACAGGTCCGGGAATAACCGGCGCCTGCGCTGTTTGCGCAGGAAGATACTGCTCGCTTACGCGCGCCTCATCGGTATCTATAAAGGGGGGATCTCTTAGACGGGAAGTATGCGTAAATTCACTGAATTACTGCGGCTCGCCGGTTTCTGGCTTTCCCGCAGGGTAAATTACCCGTTCGTCGGCCCGCAGACCGTGCAGTTTTCTTTGACCTCCCGCTGTAACCTGCGCTGTAAGATGTGCACTATCGCGGGGCGCCAGCCGGAAGAAGAGGAACTTTCCACCACCTGCATAAAACGGCTGATGGACCAGGCCGCGCAATGGGGAGTCAGGGAAGTCTTGTTTACCGGCGGAGAGCCGTTCCTGCGGAACGATATTTACGAATTATGTTCTTATGCCTCCGAAAAAGGCCTGCGGAGTGTTATTACTACCAACGGCACTTTGCTTGATGAAGCGGCTTGCCGCAGATTGGCTGATTGCGGGGCCGGTCATTTGCATTTTTCCCTGGATGGATTGGAGAACACGCACGATTCACTCAGGGGAAAAGGCGTTTTTTCGGCGGTTGTCAAAGCGTTCGGTCTGCTGCAGTCCGAGCGCAGGCGCGGGGCGTCTTTCTCTTTGGGGGCGGCATTCACGGTAATGGATGTCAATGCCGGTGAACTCTGCGGGTTTATGCGTCTCTGCGCAGAGTCGCAGGTAGATGTCGTCAATTTTCAGCCTTTTACCCCGGATAATGCCGATTTCAGCGGAGAAGATCCTATGGCCGGGCTTTGGCCGAGTATAGAGAAAATCGCGCTGCTTAGGGAACAGATCGCGCTGCTCGGAGAGATGTCCATCAACAAGCCGGCAATATTACAGGAACCTTCCCTGGAACTCCTTCCGGAATATTATGCGGGAACGCTTAAGCCGGAGGACTGGGTCTGCTTCGGGGGGTTCAAAACCGCCTTTATCTGTTATTCTAAAGGCAAACCGTTACTTTATACCTGCCATGGTATCTGCGGCGATCTCGATACGGTCCCGTTGCGCGAGGCCTGGGTGTCTTCGGAGGCGTACCGGTTGCGCCTGCATTCCCGTTCATGCAAAAAGCCCTGTTTACAAAGTTGTTATTCTTTATCAGCCGCGTCCAGCATGCCGGCTATGTGGAGAAAATGCCTGAAAGGAAAGGCTGTATGAAGATGGACCGGTACGCAAGGATATTTGAAGGGTTGTTCGGATTCTACGTGGGAAGGGAAGCGGGGATCCCGGTGATCCCTCCGGAACACGTTTATTTCTCGTTGACGAACAAGTGTAATTTAAAATGCAGGATGTGTTCCGTTTCCGGCTCCGGCTCCGGCGCTTATGAGATGGGGGCGGAAGAGATCTGCGGTATAATCCGGCAGGTGAAAGCGCTCGGTGTCCGTCATTTGATACTCTCCGGAGGGGAAGCGCTGCTGCGCCGCGATCTGAGAGAGATCGTGAGCTTCTCCGTTTCCAGCGGCATAGAGATGGTGGATATTATTACCAACGGCACGCTTTTGAACGAGGAGACCGCGAGTTTCCTGGTGGATGCCGGCCTGAACCATTTAACTATATCCTTGGACGGATTGAGGAGAGTCAACGACAATATTCGCGGTGAAGGCGTTTTCGACAAGGTGGAAGCGGCCATGGATATTCTCAACCGCGTAAAAATGGAGAAGAAAAGCGGCAAACCCACCTTGGGAATAAATTTTACGGTAATGGACAGGAATATCGAGGATATGCTTCCTATGATGGATTTTGCCGGCGGGAAAAATTGTAATATCGTGGTTTTTCAGCCGGTGCTGTTCGATAATGTCAAGATGAACGTTAAGCAAAAGAGTCCTCTCTGGCCCTGCGGGGAAAGGTTGAAACTGTTGGAAGGTAATCTGAAGAAATTGCTGGAGTTGAAGCGCAACCCCGGGCAGTCGCCGATGATCTATACCTCCGGGCAGGTATTGTCTTCTATGCCCGCATATTTCCGGGGCAGACTTTCCGCGGGCAGTTTCGGCTGTTATGAGGGGATAAAGAGAATAGTGATAACCGCCTCCGGGCAGGTTTGGAGTTGTCTCGGTATATACGGAGACGCGCGGAAGAATAACCTGGCGGATATATGGGTTTCCGCTGAGGCGCGCCGCATCAGGGAGAAAGCCAAGCGTTGCCGCCGGCATTGTCTGCAGGATTGCGTGTATTTCCCGGATTCCGTGGCTGAAGAGGCCGTCCGGGTGATCGCCGGCGCGCCGGAAGAAGAAAAGCACCAGGCGATCGCATCGTTGAAAGACGCTTTGGAACGCGTGGACGTTGCGCTTGCCGGCGTGCCCGCGGGATTGATCAAGAGAATGCGCAGCAGAAGCGCGCTCGGTTCGTTAAAAGCGGAGATAAAGTCCTCCGGAGTATGGAAAACAGCGGATCTCCAGCGGCATAACGGGGCATGCAGGTAAAAATGGATTGTGTAAAAGAATTCAAACGGGATCTCGCTTATCATTTCTCCGAGGTGCTGGATTATCCTTTCGCCAGGCCGAAATGGGTTTATATAAGCCTGAGCCATAAATGTACTTATGCCTGCCGGATGTGCGGGGTGGTCAATATCCTTAAAGGATATGAACTGCCGGGTGAGACCGTCCGCGGGGCTTTGGATGAAATAGCTTCCTGGGAATGGGGAAGTTCGGTTGTCCTTACCGGAGGAGAGCCTTTCTTGAGAAAGGACATCTTCGAGATCATTATCCATGCCGTTTCCGCGGGAGTAGATACGGAGGCGGTTTCCAACGGTTCTCTTATCGATGAAGATATGGCGGCACGCATTGTTTCTTCCGGATTGAAGAATATCGCCGTTTCATTGGACGGGGCGGTCGCCGGAACGCACGATTATTTCCGCGGCAGCGGCGCTTTCACTGCCGCGTTGCGCGCGCTGGAAAACCTGGCGGCCGCGAAGAAAAAAAGGGGGTGCGGGCCGCAGATCTCCGTATGGAGCACGATCATGAAAGAGAACATTCCGGAACTGTCGCGTATGCCGGCTTTAGCCGCTTCGGCGGGCGCGGAGTGTTTTGTTTTGCACCCGGTGATCGTGGCGCAGGACGATATGCAGAATACCGGCAATACCGCTCAGTTCTGGCCGGGGAATAAAGAGATCCGCGTCCTGCGTGAACAGATAGAAATACTTTCTACTCCCCGGGGAAGATGCGGGATCACTGTTTTCCTGCATGAGCCGTGGCTCTGGGTGGATTATTTTTCCGGTAATTTGGACAGAAGGAAGTGGAAGTGCAATCCGTTTGTGTTTATCAATATCGGCCCTGACGGAGAGATCAGGAGCTGCGGTGAATCGTTCGGCAATATAAAGGACGCCGGTATCGCCGGGTCTTTTTTTACGAAAGAAGCCGCGGCGGCCAGAAAAAAGATGAAAAGATGCCAAAAACCATGTCTGCAGACATGCTGGGCGCATCCTGATGCGGATTCTCTCTCCGGGCTTACCCGTAAACTGGTAAGAGAGTCGTCAGGTATGCCTGAGCGCGCGGCATTGCTGCGCGAATGCCTGAAGGAACTCGGCGAATACCGCACCGTGTTGAATAATAAATCCGGTATTTAAATACCGTGATAAACAGATGATAAAGGCGGATAAATGTTTAAGTTGAAGGAGATAATTTTTTCGGTAACATCCAGATGTAATCTTAAATGTATGATGTGCGATATCCCTTCTTCGCGATGCGACGATTTATCTACCGATACGTTGTGTTCCGCGTTGGAAGATGCCGCGGCCTTGGGCGCGGGGACAGCCGTTTTTAGCGGAGGTGAGCCTTTGCTGCGCCGGGATATTTTCGAATTGGTGTCTTTCTGCAAGAAACTTGGGCTTGGCGCCTGCGTGACTTCAAACGGTTCTCTCGTTGACGAAACTGTTTCAGGTAAACTGGCGGATGCCGGGGTTGACGTGGTCAATATTTCCGTGGAAGGGGACCTGCATACGCACGAGAGGCTGCGGGGAGCCGGGACATACGAAAAGGCGCTGCATGCTTTACGTTGTTTGCGCGGCCGCGGGGTAGAGACTACGATCGCTTCGACGGTCTCCAGGTATAATTACTCTTCTCTGGAGCATATTGTGGAACTGGCGAGGGATACCGGAGCCACTACCTTGAAATTTCAGCCGTTCAGCCGTATCTTCGTCAGTCCGGGGAGGAACTGCAGCGAATTTCTGCTCGGGGATGTGGAGGCGAAAACGGTTATGGATATCCTGCGCCGCATCCACGTGCTTTGCGGACATTACGGGGTCTCCGTCAATCCCCTCCCGTATCTGGAAAGCATTCCCGCGTACCTCTCCAGCGGCATCGGCGGCAGTGCCGCAAGCTGCAGGGCGCTTTTTTCTTCTTGTCCGGTGGATGCCTCGGGCAAGATTTTTCCCTGTTGGGTATTATCCGGCAAGGAAATGCTTATCGGCGATATCACGCGGACCCCTTTAAAAGAGATATGGGGGACCGAGAAACATCGCGATATTATAGCCCGTATCAACAAGCGTAATTGCGGGGGGTGCCTGATGAGTTGTTATGACGCTAATTTCAGCCCTTCCATTTTCAGTCCGGCAAGCGGCATATTACAGAAGACAGCGCGTTCGGCTCCGTGGTCGGCATTAAGAAGGATCGTGAAGAAAATCGCTTTTTATCTCGCTTACCGGGGAGGAGCCCTGCGTTTACTGCGCCGTTTGTCCCCGGAAAAATACCGCCGCGGCCGCGGAGAAGAAGGCAACTTAAGTAAGGAAATGGAAGAGCTTAAGAAAGCCGAAGCGGTGATCGAGGGAGAGATAAGACACTCGCGATGAAAATTTCCTGTTACGTCCCGCTTTATAATAATTCGGATACCATCGCTTATTGCCTGGATTCTTTGCTGAATCAGTCTTTAAAACCGGCGGAAATACTTGTTGTGGATGACGCGTCTTCCGATTCCGGACCGGAAATAGCGGCTCGTTATCCCGTAAAATTGATCAGGCACGGCAATAATCTGGGATTGGCTTCTGTCAGGAACACCGCCCTGAAAAACATAAACGCGGATCTGGTCGCTTCCGTAGACGCCGATTGCGTGGTGGATACGGGCTGGCTGGAGATCCTTAGCCGGTCCCTATTGTCTTCGCCGAGGGCGGCCGGAGCCGGCGGGCGGCTGATGGAAGCACAGGCGGCTTCGGTTTTTGACCTGTGGCGGGCAACGCATATGCGGCAGTCCTGGGAAGAAGACGAGAGCGAACCGTCTTTTCTTTTCGGGTCAAACACGCTTTTTCGTTCGGAAAGTCTGCGGCTGGCCGGAATGTATGATGAGACACTTGGCAACAATGCGGAGGATGTGGATATCTGTCGTCGGTTAAAAGCCGCCGGGAACTCCTTGATATACCGCCCGGAGGCCCTGGTTTATCATCAGAAAAAAGATGATCTGCGTTCTTTGTTCAACAGCCATTGGAATTGGCACAGGTTTTATTATCAGAATGACGGATGGTTCTCCGGTGAATTCACGAAAAAAATAAAGGAAAACCTGGGTTTTTCCAACCGTTACCTGGAAGAAGACCTGGATGCCGGACGGTATCAGTTGTTGTATCTTGATTTCTTGATGGGTTTATATTACTGTTTCAGGGATTTTTTATATATACGGGGGCAGAGGATCGCTTGCTCCCCCGGAATATTATGGACGGCTTTGATCGATTTAAGGTTGAGCGCGGCATTCTGCGAAGGGAACAGCGGGGTGTTCCGTTTTGACCGCAGGGAAGCCTGCTATGCCGCGGATTTCCTCTCTGCTTCTTTATCTATAGGCGGGACAATAAGGAGTAAATTCCCTAATGACGAATTTGTGGCAAAGGTATACGCGCATTTATTGGAGGCGGTTTACGGGATAAAAGACCAGCGGTTATCCAGGATTATCGGCGCTTTTTCTTCCATTAACTGGGAGTGGTTGAAGAACGGCAATTACCCTTTATCGGGGGGGGGATTGATCCCGGCGTTGAACGATAATTTGTCTGATTGGCTGAACATAGTTGTTCATAGATCCATCCGGACGCCTACTTTGATAGAGCTGGCGGCGCGGGAACAGGCGTTGAACTGTTAAATCGGGACCAAGTTGTGGTTATCCGGTTCTACGAAAAGGAGCGAATATGTATAACAGAAAGATTCCGGTCGCGAGGGTTTTGATCTTATCTTCCTGGTTGGTGCCGTTGATCACGGCCGCCGGTATTTTAATCGCGGTTTTCCTTAGGGGGAGACTGTTCCTTGCCGCCGGGATATGTTTACTGTTATCGGCAAGCGTGATTTTAGCGGCTTTACTGCGTATGTGCGCCAATCTTACGCAGATGGTTTTTGATATCCAGAATATCCTGCAATATAAGTATAAAGAAGAATCGGAGATGTTGTCTTCGCTGTCGGCCAACGTGCAGAGTATGCGCAAAGAAGATACTGCCGTCGTTGCCAGAGAGATAAGCGCGAGGCTGCTTTCGGGTAACGCCGAAATCGTGGAAAGTCTCAATGCCCTCCTTGAAAAGCTCGAGGCAGTCCAGGTAGCAGTAGATAAGAAAGAGGTTGTCGGCATTGCCAGGGAGCTGAACACAAGACTGCTTTCCGGTAACGTGGAAATCGTGGAAAATCTGAATACTTTGGCGGAACGGTTGGCGGCTATCCGGGAAGAATTGCAACAGCTTGGGAACAATGTTTTACCGGAAAGGCTAAAAATTGTCAGGGAAGAATTGCAGGAGATCAAGAACAGTTGCGCGCAAGTTGCCTGCGACACTAAGGATGTTTCTTCATTCTTCAGCTTGATGGAGAAGCATTTGAATATAAAACAACAATGATGAAGGTGGCGTTGGTCAATCTTCCCTGGCGTGACGGCAACAGGCTGGGCGTCAGGGCCGGGTCGCGCTGGCCGTTTACCAGCGAAACCGTTCCCGGAGGCAGATTGCTTTATATACCGTTCCCGTTCTTTCTCGCTTACGCCGCGGCGCTCTTGAAGAATAACGGGATCGAGGCGGTGCTTATCGATTCCATAGCCGCCGGAGAAGGATATGAAGAGCTCTTCGCGAGACTTGCGCGCAGCGGGCCGGAGTTGTTGGCCGCGGAGGTCTCCACCCCTTCTTTATCAGGCGATCTGCGTGCGCTGGAACGTCTGCGCGGATCATTCCCCGGAATGAAGATCGCCGTCTGCGGGGCGCATGCGACGGTAAAGCACGAGGAGCTGCTGAAGAACAACCCGTTTATTGATTTTGTCCTGCGCGGAGAATATGAGTGTGTTTTGCTTGAGCTTTCCAAGTCGCTGGCCTCCGGGGCCGGATTGGAGAATATCCGCGGGCTTGCTTACCGTGACGCCGATACGGCCATAAGGGACAACGGTATTTACCGTCTCCAGCATCTGGATAGTTTACCCTGGCCGGATAGGGACGCGCTCCCCATGTTGAATTATAACGACGGATTCTGCGGCTTGCCTTCTCCGAACGTGCAAATGTTGTCCGGCCGCGGCTGTCCACTGGGATGTATCTTTTGTCTTTGGCCGCAGACGATATACGGCGGAGGAGCATATTATTCCAGGTCCGCGCGCGATGTGGCTGATGAATTCGAGTACCTGGTGGGGCAGAAGGGCTTCAAGGCGGTATATTTCGACGATGATATATTCAATCTGCGCAGGGAGCACGCGTTGGATATTTGCTCCGAACTTAAAGAAAGAAGATTGGATACGCCTTGGGCGGCCATGGCCAGGGCGGATCTTATGGATGAGGAATTGATCTCTTCAATGGCAGAGGCGGGAGCGTGCGCTTTAAAATACGGCATAGAATCCGCTGACCGGCGCGTGAACGAATTATGCGGTAAACGCGCCGACCTCGATAAATCCCTGAATATGATATTGGCTACCAAGCGCCACGGAATAAAAGTCCATCTTACTTTCTGTATCGGCCTGCCGGGAGAGAACGAGGGGACATTGTCTAAGAATATTGATTTTATCGGCCGGGCCGCGCCCGATTCTCTTCAGGTATCTTTCGCGGTCCCCTTTCCGGGAACCGCATATTACGACCGCGCGCTCAGGGAGGGGTTACTTTTATCGGATAATTGGAATGATTATGACGGCAACAGGATGTGTGTGGTGAAGAACGGTGATCTCTCGCCGGAATATATGGAGAAAACAAGGAATGATCTCCGTCGTAGTCGTAACTTATAACAGTATAGCCGTTGTCGAGAAATGCCTGGGTTCGTTGTTGCTCCAGCAATGCCGTGATCCTCTGGAGATAATCTTGGTGGATAACGGCTCTTCGGACGGCACCGTAGATATGGCCAGAGAGAAGTTCCCGATGGTCACCTTGCTGGAGAACGGGATAAATCTTGGCGCGGCGGCGGCCAGGAACCGAGGGATCGCCGCTTCGCGCGGAGAGTGGGTATTTACTTTTGACTGCGATGCCGTTGCCGGGACAAGATTCTTCTCGGCGATTGAATGTTTATCCGCGGCGGAAGAGGGCTCCCGGGTAGGGATAATCCAGCCCAGGATATTTAGCGCCGACGGCAGCAAAGTATTTTCCTGCGGGATAACCCTGGATATATTCTGGAGGTTCAGCGATATAAACAGAGGCGCTGCCTGCGAGAACGGGAGTGATCATCCCTGGCGCATAGATGCCGCCTGTTCGGCGTGCGCCGGATACCGCAGAAAGATGCTGGAAGAGATAAAAGAAGAATACGGTTATTTCGATGAGAGGTTCTTTTTTATGGTGGAAGATGTGGATCTGGGAATGAGGGCCGGTATGCTGGGTTGGAAAACGGCCTATTGTCCCGGGGCGATGGCTTATCATTCCGGTAACGCGTCCGGCTTTTCCAGGAAGGAAAGACAGTATCTTTGCTGGAGGAACAGGAATCTGATGCTGCGCAAGGTAAAGAAAACTTTACTGCGCGCGTGCGCGGCGGCGTTATGCTATGACTTCCCCAGGGATATCGCCTTATTTTTCGGCAATGCGTATATGCGGCGCGCGGTGCTTACCGGCAGGTGCGAAATCCCTGCGGTGACCGGTAAAGCCGCAAAAGCCGCGAAGGATTGATTTGACAAGCAAAAGACGATATTTTAATATATAATATTAAGATACACAAAGGAGAAGAAGAGCATGAATTCAAATATGAAAGGCAAGACCGCGATAGTTACCGGAGCCAGCCGGGGGATCGGCAAGGCTCTCGCTTCCAGCGCAGCTGAATTGGGGATAAACCTGGCGATCGCCTCGCGTCAGTATGAGCCGTTGAAGGCGACGGCGGAGGAGATATCCGCTAAATACGGCGTGAAAGTATTGCCGGTCGTCGCGGATGTGACAAAACTCGACGATTTACGCGCCCTGGTGGACAAAACAAAGAAAGAATTCGGTCCGATAGATATACTGATCAATAATGCGGGGGTTTCCAGCCAGCACCCGTTTCAACAGCAGCCGGTGGAAGATTTTGAGAAGCTGGTGTATACCAATTATCTTGGTTACGTCAGATTAATAAGGCTGGTGATCGAAGATATGGTGAAAAACCGTTCCGGAGCCATTATTAATATGGTCTCCGGTTCCACTCTTTGCGATCCGATACCGAGAAACTTTCTTGTTTACAGTTCCTTGAAAGTGGGATTGCGTGCTTTTTCCAAAGGATTGTTCTGGGAATTGCGTGATCACGGGATAAAAGTGACTTCTATTCTGCCGGGAGTTACGGATACCGATCTTACCGGAAAGCTCAGCGAAGTGACCGCCGACACGTCCAGGTTGATGACCACCGAAGCCATAGAGAACGCCGTGAAATTCGCCCTTACCGTGCCTGCCAATGTCTGTCCGCTGGAGATAGCGGTCATCAACCAGCAGACCCCCTGGACAGCCCCGGTTATCCCTTTTAGACAGCAGCATCCTGGGAAATAAGAAGGAGAAGGCGTGGACGATAAAGACGTTTTAGCTCTGGAAAGAAGGTATCTTCTTTGGCTGTATAAAACCACAAAAGAAGCCTTTGACCGCTATGAGCGTAAATTCACTCAGCTTGAGATAGACGGATTTATTCTGGAAGAGGTCTCCAGGAAATGCCGGGAGGCGTATCTGCCGGATGAAAAAGAAGATATGGAAGTCCGCCTGGAGGCGATGCGCGCTTATGTCTCCGACAAAGAGAATGCCTGCCTGAAATTTAAATATCAGGGAAAGAAAACTAATCCGGAATATCTTTTCCTGGACATAAAACTACAGGCGGTGGAAAAGGCCGTGATCAAGAAATTCGGAAAAGAAGGATTGCGGCGCATAAAAGCGCTTTATGAACAGGAAATGGCCGAGCGGATCCTTCATGCGAGGGACGAAAAGTGATGTTTATCCGGCGGTGAAAGGTCCACGTAATGGTTATTGACAGTCATTGTCATTGGCTGCCGGAAGAGATCATCGGCAATGCCCATTTCTTTTCGAAGGCCTGGGGCGATATCGAGGCCGGACTTGTTTCCATGTCGGCCTGCGGGATCGACGCGTCGGTCCTCACGTATCCTTCCAGCGACGCGCACCTTAAGCTTGGAGGTTACGCGGCGGCGGCAGGGATATTCAACAAAAACATTTCTCTTCTGGTAAAGAAGTACCCGGGCAAGATCCTCGGGTCGGCCGTCCTGCCCATCGGCGACGGACGCGCCATGGCAGACGAAGTGCGCAGGGCGCATGAGGAACTGGGGCTGAGCGCCGTTTCCTTGGCAAGCAGTTACGACGGGGTCTTTTTAGACGCCGCGATGTTCGAGCCGGCCTATCGCGCCGCGGCAAAAGCCGATATGCCGGTCTTTGTGCACTCCCAGACGGTCAATCCCATCGGAAGCGAGCGGGTTCTCGATCCCCTATTGACCCCGGTAGTGGGATACGTGTTCGATATCACGGTCTGCATAGGCCGGATGCTTATGTCGGGATTGTTGCGCGAATACGCGCAAGAGATAAAATTCGTGTTCGCCAATTTCGGAGGCGCCGTTCCTTATCTTAGCGCCCGTTTTGACGATACCTACAATATGCTGCGCGGCGTGAATTTCGTGAAAGACCTGGGGTCGGAGCCGACCGCTCAGCTGCGGAATATCTATGTGGATACCGGGGGGGAGAGAGACAGCGTTAACTTTCTGCCGGCATTGCGTTTATTCGGCCCCGGCAGGCTGCTCTGGGGCAGCGATTGGCCGGCAAAAAAAGACGCGGTTCTGTCGTTGAAAGCGGTTAAGGATCTGAGGCTGGCTAAAACGGAAGAGGAAGGGATACTTGGAGGCAATATAGCCGCCATCATGAGGATAGAGTAGCATAGGGGGCAAATTTCCATTTTCGATATCGCGCGCTAAGAACAGGCTTAACAATGTAGCAATAGAGGCGTTAATATAACAACAAGGAGAAGTTTTCATGAAGATGGTGAAAGACGTGCATTTGACCGGCAAAGACCTTACGGAGATGGTGCAGCTCAGGCCGCAGGATGTCGGCAAATACGCCATAGTCCCGGGCCCCCGGGACAGGCTGGATGTGTTGATGAAAAGAATAGAGCAGCCGGTGCGTAACTTCTCTTTTATGGAATATACTATGTATACCGGCATGTATAACGGGATAAAGGTTACCGCCATAAACGGAGGTAGGTTCTCCACCGATACCGCCATTACCGCGGAAGTTATCTGTCATTCAGGCATAAAGAATGTTATTCGCATAGGCACCTGCGGCGCGCTGGACGAGAAGATGAAGGTCGGTGATCTGGTGATCGCCGATACCGTCTTGAGAGGAGACGGAGTGACCCCGTATTATGTGGACGGGGCTTTCGTCACCAAAGCGGACAATCAGCTTTCCGACGTGCTCTTTGCGGCCGCCGGCGCTTCCGGGGCCGCTGTCCGTCGCGGTTGCGTCTGGAGCACGGACGCGCTGCTGCGGGAGACCAGGGAGATCGTGGAAGACAAGCGCGCCAAGGGTGCGATCGCCGTGGATATGGTCTCCTCATCGTTATTGACCATCGCGCAGTTTTACAATGTGCGCGCCGCTTCTATCCTCGCGGTAAGCGATAATGTGATCACCGGGGAAATGGGTTTTATGAACCCGCTGTATTATATGGCTGAAACAAAGTTGATCGAGATCGCGTTAGCCGCCGTGCTTAAACTGGAAGGGGAGAGATAGAATGAAATTTTCTCCTTTGTTCTGGCCGGTCTCCCTGAAAGGGAATGTGATCCGTGTCCTGGACGAGACCTCCCTGCCGGGCAGGCCGCGTTATCTGGCGGTTACCGGCTATCGGCAGTCGGTGCAGGTGATCAAGCGTATGCAGACCAGAGCGATCGGGCAGGTGCTGCTGGTTATGTATACATTCCTTTTGGAATCGGCAAAGAGAGGCGGCAAAGCGGAATACGGTTTTCTGGAAGAAGTTTCCGCGGCCCTGAATTCAGCGCGGCCCACCCTGCCGTTCAAGATGCTTACCGGGATGGTTTTGGGATGGGCGAAGGCGGGCGCGCCGGTAGAGAAGAGTATCGGAGGCTTTCTGGAGAAACTCAAGTCGGCAAGAATAACGCAGGCCGGGGAAGCCGCCGGGTTGTTCAAGGACGGCGATTGTATACTTACGCATTGCAATGTCAGCGGCTTGCTGCCGTTGATCGCGGATTGCTGCCGCGAAAAAGGCAAAACCATTTCTTTTTATGTCACCGAAACCAGGCCTTATTGGCAAGGCAGCAGGCTGACGGCGTGGGAATTGAAAAGCTCCGGAGTGCCGGTAACGGTGATCACCGACGGTATGGCGGCCCAGGTCATGAAAGAAAAAAGAGTGAATAAAGTTATCACCGGAGCCGACCACCTGGCAGTAAACGGCGATATCGCCAATAAAATAGGCACTCTGCAACTGGCGATCTCCGCGAAGTATTTCGGGATCCCTTTTTACGTGCTTTGCCCGCCGCCATCCGGAGCCCGGAGCGGGGAAGAGATCAAAATAGAGGTCAGGCCCGGCAAAGAACTGTTGGCATACCGGGGCCTGAATTTTGCCCCCGCGGGGGTGGACGCGTATTATCCGGCTTTCGACGTTACCCCGGCGGGATTGATTAGCAAACACGTCTACCTGAGGTTCTGAATATGGCGCAAGAAAAAACTAAAGAACAGGCCGCTGCGGAATTGATCGAAACCGGTGCCGAGTTATACCGTTGCGGTATGGCAGTGGCGTCTTCCGGAAATCTCAGCGCGCGGATCGATGAAGAGCGTATTTTGATAACCGCTTCCGGCTGCCGGCTCGGCAGGCTCGCGGAGAAAGACCTGGTATGCGTGGAATTGGCCTCAGGCGCCTCCGCAGTGACGAAAGTCCCCAGTTCGGAATTGCCTATGCACAGCATGATCTATAAAAGTTTCCCGGATATCCGGGCGGTCCTGCATTGCCATCCCGCTTTTGCCAACGGTTATTTCAGCGTCAGGGATTCCTTCAAACCGTTGACTTTCGAGGCCTCTTTTTATCTTGGTAATATCCCGGTGGTCCCCCAGGAGACACCCACTGTGACCAGGCCGCAGGAGATCATCGCGGCTTTACGTCAAGGCAACCTGGTGGTATTGAAGAACCACGGGATAGTTTCCGTTGCCGGAGATATGGCGAAGGCCTTGGATCTGGCGCAGACTTTGGAAGAGTCAATTAAAACCGCGGCGCTGGCGCGGCTTTTCGCCGGTGATCTTCCTTCCTCAGGTTCGAGGGAAGGAAAAAACGGTGAGAATTCTCGGTCGGGAGAAGCTTATCGGATGTTTTCCGAAGAGCATATCGAGGCCATCGTGGAACTGGTGAACCGCGACGATTTTATTTCCGCGAAAGGAAAAGAACTGGATCTGACACTGCAGCTGGCTGTTGTTATGGACGGAGAAGGCGCGGCTTATAAGTTCAACTTTCAACAGGGGAGAATAATTTCCGTGGAGCCCAGCGCGGAAGCGCCGTTCGTGATCTCCGCGCCGGCGGCGGCTTGGAAAGAAGTATTCTCCGGACGGCTTGACCCGTTTGTGGCGGTAACACAGGGAAAAATGAAGCTTAAAGGACAGCTCGGGCAGCTTTCCCGCTGGTATGTGCCGTTCAGCAGGCTGTTTGAACTTTTTAAACAGGTAGCTGTCTTGTCATGAATAGCAGCCTTTTTATAAACGGCAGGTTTGTCCGAGGAGGCTCCAGGAAAGCGGTAATAAATCCTTCCACCGGGGAAGTGTTGTGCGAAGCGGAGTTGGCCCTGGACGCGGAATTGGATAGCGCGCTGGATAGCGCGCGCAGGGCGTTCGATTCCGGCATTTGGAAAAATCTGCCTTTCGATAAACGCCGCGAGCGCCTTTTGAAAATGGCTTCCGGGATTCGCGAACGCGCCGGAGATCTGGCGCGTCTGGAAACATTGAACTCCGGGAAGCCGATAAAAGAAACAACTTTTATGGACGTTCCGTCCGCGGCGCAGGTGTTCGAGGAAACCGCTGCGCATTTTGAGACTTATTTGAAAGACGAGGCGCCGGCCGGACTGCCGGCGGAAGCGGAAAGCCGCTTGTTGCGCGAACCGCTGGGCGTGGCTCTTTTGATAGTGCCCTGGAATTATCCCCTTTTGATCGCCTGCTGGAAACTCGCGGCGGCCCTCGCTGCCGGTAACTGTGTGGTGTTGAAGCCCTCTTCGCTTGCTCCGTTGAGCGCGATCGCCCTGGCGGAGATAGCCTGTGAAGCCGGGATACCGGACGGAGCGCTGAATGTGGTCAACTCCGAAGGCGCCCTATCGGGGGAAAAATTGTGCGGTGACGGCAGAGTAGATATTATTTCTTTTACCGGCAGCAATGAGACCGGCGGGGCCATACTGGCACATAGCGCAGCTTATCCGAAGAAGACGTTGATGGAGCTGGGGGGGAAGTCGGCGGCGCTGATTTTCGCCGATACCGACCTGGAGACAGCGGTGAACAGCTGCCTTGTTTCCGTGTTCCTTAATCAGGGGCAGATGTGCACGGCTATGTCGCGCATTCTTGTGGAAAAAAATATTTGTGATGCTTTCTGCGCGGAATTTTCCCGTAAGGCCCGGAAAATAATACTCGGCGATGCCGCGGATTTTCAGACGCAAATGGGGCCGTTGATCTCCCGGACGCAACAGCAGCGGATGTCCGCCTGGGTGGACAAGGCGCGGCTGCAGAAAGCGGAATTGCTTTGCGGAGGCAAAGCTCCCGAAGGCGCGATTCTATCCAAGGGGTTTTTCTTCGAGCCGACGGTATTCGCGGGAGTGACGCCGGAAATGGATATTTTCCGCACGGAAGTCTTCGGTCCGGTAGTCGCGCTGGGAGAATTCCACGGTCCGGAGGAAGCTGTGCGTTTATGCAATGATTCCGATTACGGACTGGCTGCTTCAGTATGGACGCGCGATGAAGAATTGGCCGTTAAAGTCTCCTCAGGAATAAACGCCGGGACGGTCTGGGTCAATACCTACGGTATGTTCTATCCTGGATTGCCGTATGGAGGTTTCAAGAAAAGCGGTTTCGGCAAAGAATTGGGCCGGGCCGGCTTCCTCGAATATACCCGTTTGAAAAACGTGATCATTGACCGGAGCGGCGGTAATAAACCATTGGTGAATTACTGGTACGGTTTCTAAAAGGCGGATATGGACGTCGCGGCATTATTAAAAAAGCAGGCACAGTCTCATCCGGAGAAAACGGCTTTCGTTTTTCGCGGGGAAGAGTTCACTTTCAGCCGCCTTCAAGATACAGTTTTCACGCTGGCCGCCGCTTTATCCGGTCAGGGGATCGGCAAGGGCGATAAAGTCGCTTTGTATCTGCCGGGTTGCCCGGAATATATTTTTAGCTATCTGGCAGTCTGGTGCGCGGGGGCGGTCGCCGTGCCGCTTGATTTTATGCTTACCGCCGATGAGTTAGTTTCCTGCCTCGGGCATTGTGAAGCGAAAGTGCTGATCGCGCGGGAGAAATCCGGAGTTACCGTTTCGGGTTTGAAGGGCAGGCTTCCGTTGCTTGCTTCGGTATTCGTCTCCAACCATAAAGAGACGACTTTATCCGCAGGGATTTTTGCGTTCGAAACGCTCTTGAAGGAAAAAGGCGGATCCCGCGTGCTCCCTCCCCCGGTTGATGGGGATACCGCCATAATTTTTTACACTTCAGGCACCACCGGTAAACCGAAAGGCGTGTTGATCAACTATCGTCAGCTGGAGGCGCCCCCAAAAGCGATGGAATATTTTGTCGACCTTAACGGCGAAGACGTCGCTCTTTGCGCGCTGCCTTTTTCACATCTGGGCGGCTTGATCTATATACAAGGGTGCCTGGTATACGCTTTGACCTTTGTGCTTATGGAGCGCTTCATTCCCACGGAATTCCTTAAGATAATCCAGGAGAAAAAGATCACTTGTTTCTGGATAGTCCCGTCCATGTATTACGCTTTGTTACAGCTTAAAGAATTCGAGAGTTTCGATCTGTCAAGTTTAAGGTGGGTAGTAACTTTCGGCGCTTCCAGTTCTCCCGAAGCCCTGCGCAGATTCCAGAAGTTCTGCCCCGGGGCGCAGCTTTTGAACGGCTGGGGGATGACCGAGACGAACGCGCCCAGCGTGGTGCTGCCGAAAGGTTCCGCGAAAATAGAAAGTGTCGGCCGCCCGGCGCCGTGGGTGGAGATACGCATACTTGATGATTCCGGCGGGGAGGCTCCGTCCGGGGCTATCGGCGAAGTGGCGGTGCGCGGATGGGTAGTTACCGACGGCTATTTTAAAGACCCGGGGCTTACAGCGGAAACCATGCGCGGAGGATGGTTCCATACCGGGGACCTGGGGTTGGTAGACGCTGAAGGAGACTTGTTTATCGTCGGCAGAAAGAAAGAAATGATCAAGGTCGGCGGTGAGATAGTCTTTGAGCCTGAAGTGGAATCGGTATTGCTGCGCAACCCCGCGATCGCGGAAGCCGCGGTGGTCGGCGTGCCGGATAAATTGCGTGGCGAGGTCCCCAAGGCCTGGATAGCGCTGAAAGAAGGCGCTGTCCTTTCCGCGGAAGACCTGCGCTATTTTTGCCGCGAGCACCTGGCGAAGTTCAAGATCCCGCATCAAATAGAATTCCTTTCCGTCCTGCCGAAGAACCGTTCCGGGAAAATCGATAAAGAGTTATTACGTTCGCGTCCGGAGTCCGATTGAGCAACTTCCGCGGTGTATGCCGGGTAATCCGGGTTATGCCGGTGGCTTTACGCAAAATAAAGGATATACCGGTTATCGGGGACGGCATATGATCGATATAAAAGAATTATCCTTGGATGAATTGAGAAATAAACTTACCGCTTACGGCAGCAAGCCGTTCCACGCAGAACAGATATTTTCCTGGGTTTACGTAAAACAGGCGGGAACATTCCGGGAAATGAGCAATTTGCCGGCGGAACTCAGAGGGTATTTATCGGATAATTTCCTGATCTATACCGCGGATACCGCGCATAGACTGGTATCCAAAGACGGCACGGTCAAGTTCCTTTTTCGGCTCGCCGACGGCAACATGATCGAATCCGTGCTTATTCCGGCAGAGCGAAGGATGACGGGGTGTATTTCAGTGCAAGCGGGGTGCAGGTTGCGCTGTGCCTTTTGCGCCAGCGGTATTCTGGGATTAAAAAGGAGCCTGCGCTGCGGAGAAATAATCGAGCAAGTCTGCCGTTTACAGAAAGAGGCCAGCGGTAATTTGAGCCATTTGGTTTTTATGGGGACCGGGGAGCCGTTCGAGAACTATGATAATCTTATCAAGGCGGTCCGCATAATTAACTCGAAAGCGGCTTTTAATATCGGCGCCCGCCGTATTACCGTCTCTACAGCGGGCATTATTCCGGGAATTATCAGGTTCGCCGGTGAGGGGCTTCAGATAGAACTTTCCGTGTCGTTACACGCCGCGGATAACGAGTTGAGAAGCAGGCTTATGCCGGTCAACAAGCTCTATCCGTTGGCGCAGCTGCTGGCTGTGTGCCGCGATTATACGCGAAAAACCGGCAGGCAGGTGACCTTTGAATACATAATGATACAAGGTATAAATTCCGCTTTGCCAAACGCCGTTAAATTAGGTACAATATTAAAAGGCATGGGATGTAAAGTTAACCTGATCCCGCTCAACCCTCTTGCGAATCGGGAATGGCGTCCGCCAAGAACGGAAGATGTAAGCGCTTTTCGGTCTGTTTTGCAGAAAAAAGGCGTGCAAGTCACCGTGAGAAGGCCGCGCGGCCGGGATATAGACGCCGCCTGCGGACAGCTGAGGCTGCAGTATTCTTCTCGCGGATAAAAAGAGCCGCCGGGTTTTCACGTTATTTTGAGAGAATGGATATATGCGCAATTTACGAGGATCAACTTTAGTTACGGTCAGGTATTGTTTATTTATATTCGCGGCTTGGGTTGTGTCTGCGGGTTGCGTGGACTTCAACATCCGGAATTTAAATTCTTCGGGAAAGAACATCATTTGTTTCGGAGACAGCCTGACTGCCGGATACGGCGCGGAACGTGAGAGGTCTTATCCAGTGACCCTGGCGAGGCTTACTTCTTTTAATGTGATAAATGCCGGTCTTTCCGGAGACAATACGCGGGAAGCCCTGTTGAGATTAGAGACGGATGTCATTGACAGGGAGCCGCTTATGGTTATCGTGGAATTCGGCGGCAACGATCTTCTGGGAAAGCTGCCGCTTGAAGAGACGATAAAGAATATGGGCGAGATTGTTGATAAATCCCAGGGAGCAGGCGCAATGGTCGCCATAGTCGACATAAGCGCTGACTTGGTCATGGAAGAGTATGGGCAGGCTTTCCGTTCTTTAGCTCGGGGAAAAGGCGCGATCTTTATCAGACGTGCCATGGACGGGATAATTACGGACCCTTCCCTTAAGAGCGATTATATGCATCCTAACAGTTATGGGTATAAGATCATGGCGCATCGCATTTACCGCGCGATCATGCCTTATTTAAACCGTAATCTTATCGCCAGGAATATCGCGGCAGGCGGTTAGCGGTATATTTTAGATTTAGCGGGCTTGCGCGTTAATCAACCGATTATACTGATTGTATTTAGGTGAAAAATAAGGTATAATTTATATAAAAGGACTTATTTATAACTTTTATAACAAAATATGAATCGGAAAGCCTTTACAATTATAGAATTGTTGTTGGTGGTGGTAATTATAGGTATATTATCGTCGCTTGCCGTCCTGGATTTCCAGAAGACAATGGAGAAGAACAGGGCGAAGATCGCCGAATATAATCTTAAAAGTATTTATGACGCCCAGAAAAGATACAAATTGGACAATGGGGCTTATTTCGTTTGTTCCAATGTCACAGGAGTGGTCAAGGAAGAGGAGATCGGCAAGGCGTTATTCCCTAATTCAATAAACGCAGATAGTTACAGGAACATAAGCGATACGCTTTTTTCCTATGATATACAATCCACGGAAGACGGTGGGTATACGGCTACGGCAAAACGCAGATCAGGAATGTGTTTAGGTAATGTTATCATGATCACGGACGCCGGAGGCAGCCTCGACAAGGAGTGTCCAGTATGGAAATGAAAAGAAAGACCCTGTCTTTTGTTCTGGTCTTGACGCTACTGTTGGCTATCGCTTTTCAGGTTTCTTCGAGGCACGCCGCTTACGCGAAAGCGAAATACCTGAAGTATCTGCCGCAGAACCAGTTCGTGGATATGGTCAGTAAGGAATTGAATAAGACCGTCTCGGAAGTGAATTGTTCTTATACCACCGACCTGTTCAAGAAGGTCAGCGAGTGCGAGACTTGCATAAATGCCCAGGCTACCTGCCCGGATTGCTGCCTGACGAGTTCCAAGACGGCGATCGTTTGCACATCCGGCGCCGGCTCCCAGTATAGTTGTTCAACCGCGCCTTTCAGCGCCTCTTCTACCAGCGAAGGGTATTGCAGCGCTTACAAGATTTGTATGTCGGCTTATACCTCTTCCTTGGATCTTTGTTCGGACGCCAGTTCATTGAATTGCCATAAAAAGGGGTGCGGTTCCACGGAGCCGGACGGGACCTGTGACGGTTATCTTTGCGATGAGGACAATCTTTCTCCAAAGACCGCCGCTTGTTCTCCGGTATCCGCCAGCGGTTTGAGGGACTGTTCTTCATATCAGCCTTACAGCAGCATCACAAAGGTGTGCACGCAAACCAATCCCAATAACGGAGAATGCGTCAAGTACCGTTATCAATACACAGTGAATCCCAATTATCAGTCTTGTGTGAATTCCTGCAACGCTTATGTGGATACTTACAGGGATTGCCGGCAGACGGTGGAGTGCTGCAAGAAGAATGCCTGCACCAGCGGATTCTCTGGGAATTGCACTCAGGAGGACTGCGAGACCAGGATATCCAGCGCTACCTGTGCCAATTATACCGCCAGCGACTGCGTGGCCCTGGAGAATCAGGTTACGGAATGCCTGGACGCAACCGGTAATTGCCGGCAGTGTTTTACAGATATCGATTCCGATTTCGTGTATAAATTCGTGGCCAAAAGCCGGGAAAAGATCGTGGTCATCTGGCAGATATCCTCTACTCCGCTTATGACGCCGGCGGACGGCACTAAAACTTATTTCTATACCATGGTCAAGGTGATCGACGACGAAAGCGGTGACGTGGCGCATCAAAGCTTCGTCAGCCAGAAGAATTTCAGTGAGGCATTCTCGGTATTCTCGGCCACGAACGTGTCCGACGGGATCGAGGCCGGCAGGCGATACCGGGTCAAGCTTTATTACTTCATACCGGATCTGGATGAGAATCTTAAGATAGAAGTCAACACGGTGCAGATGATAATGATCAGAATTAGGGAGTAGTAACATCATTCCGGACGTTGCGGACGGGACGAAGCAAAAAGGAGGCAGGTATGTGCAGGAAGATATTTATTTTTCTCGCGTTTTGTGTTATGGCTTCACCGGTTTTTGCCGAGAAGACCACCATGGCCGTCAATCCCACGCCCG
>JBAZGW010000005.1:0-15763 GCA_041652635.1 Candidatus Omnitrophota bacterium
CAAAGTCTCGCCAAATCACTAATGGCGGATAATAATTCAGAAAAGAAACCACGGGCGCCTGTCCTGAGCAAGGTCGAAGGATTAGCCCGTGGAGTATTCATTGGATAATCCTGATATTCATCTTCAGAAAGTGATTGACAAAGACCGAGAATCAGATAAAATAAAATATAAATAAGTGTCTGAAAGATTACCAAGGGAGGGAAATATGAGAAAAGGTTTTACACTGCTGGAACTTATCGTTGTAATCATAATCTTGGGTATCCTCGCCACGCTGGGATTTTCGCAATATATGAAGATGGTGGAGAAAGGCCGCAGTGCTGAAGCGAGAATGATCCTCGGCCAGATCCGCACCGCGCAGGAGACATATAAGCTTGAGCAGGGTTCATACGCCGGCGCGATCAGCAGCCTTCCTGTCGACGCGCCCACCGGTTGTTTAACCACGCATTATTTCAGCTATGGCGCCGATGCTACCAGCGGTACCGCCTCAAGGTGCAGTTCCGGAGGCAAAACCCCTAACGCTACAACCGGGTATACCATTACGCTTAACTATTCCACCGGTGTCTGGGGAGGAACCGCAGGATATTATTAGAATATGAGAAGAGTAGCTTAGGATATTCACATAGCCCCTTGCTGTTACGCGGAAAGGGGCTGTGTTTTTGTTGAATATAGCGAAGGCGGATCGCCCTGATGTCCGGCCGTTGAGATTCGTGGAAATTACGGCGTGTTTGCCGTGACACCCCGGGATCGTGAGACCATTCGGGCGGATGCTGACTGTGAAGAGGATAAAGTTATGCCGGCCGACTGCAGGAATAGAACGGGTTTTACATTGATAGAGTTGATCATCGTGGTGATCATTCTCGGGATACTCGCTTCGATAGGTTTTATCCAGTTCTTGAAGACCATAGAGAAAGGCCGTTCGGCCGAGGCAAGGAATATCCTGGGGGATATTCGTTCGGCGCAGGAGAGCTACAGGCTTGAGAGCGGCTCTTATACCGCCGATATCAATCTGGTGAATGTGACTTTTCCGACAAGCTGTACCTCGACGTATTTCTTTTCTTATTCGTTGGCGGCCGGTTCGGCTACGGCTGTAAGATGCCTCTCGGGGGGCAAGTCCCCTAACGCCTTGTCGGCGTATACGATAACGTTAAGTTATTCCGACGGGGTGTGGAGCGGGACAACAGGGTATTATTGATCAGTAGCGAGTCTTCTGTCCGGGGAAGCCAGGAAGCCGGGATAATTGAATTGACAAGTTTCCGGCTGACGGGTATACTTTTACCAAGGAGGCTTATATGCTGACAGTATGGCGGGGAAATAGAACGGCGTTCACTCTTCTGGAATTGCTGACCGTGATTATTATCGTCGGGATCCTTTCCGCTTTAGCCTTGCCGAATTTGCTGAAAATGAAAGAAAAAAGTTATGACAATGAAGCTAAGGCCAGCCTGAAACTTGTTCAGGCCGCCGAGAAGATATATCATATGCAGAACGGATTTTATTATCCGTATTCTTCCGCAACGGTAACTAATACCATGTTGAATAGTTATCTTAAAGTGTTCCTGCCCACGTCAGGCGGAGCCGCGTGGAATTATTCTACCACAACCGGCACAGGGACTGCTACCGCTGCCCGTAATAAGACCGCCGGACGCAGTTGGACGATCTCCATAGCCGCCGAAAACCCCACGTGTTCTTCAGGAGCGGCCGATACCTGTATCCCATAGCCGTTTCCTTGAGGAATTGAAGGCGGCCCGGTTAAGCGCATCAGGCACCGGCCGCTTACAGTTAATGTGAAGAAGAGTACACAAGGCTTACATTGTATCATGGGAGAGGAAAACATCAGCTATTATTGTAATATGGCGGGCATCCGCCCATATAGGGCGATGAATATGGTGGAAGCGATAGTCGCCAGTATGCTTCTGGCCATGGTCGTTCTAGGGTTGATGGCTGTGTTTGTTACCGGGAAAAGGCATTCCGTTTTGAATACTTCCAAGACCGTAGCCGGGCAGATGGCGTATAAATTCCTGGCTTTTCTGCCGATGTATGTCCGGTCGGATACCTGGAATACTTCGGGAAATGAGCTGACCGGTTCGACTTACTATTGCGGCGGAGTTTCCACGCCGCAATCTTCGGATTGCCCTCCCGCCGCGGAAAGGACGCTTAACGGTCTGGTCTATAGCGGCAGGTATGATGTTCAGGATTTCTACAGTTTGCGCAGGGTTAAATTGACAATTAACTGGACTGAGAATGTGCCGTAATAGAAGATCTTTCACGTTAATAGAACTGATCGTGGTCATTTTGGTTCTTTCAGTGGTGATTATTACGGCGGCCAACTTTGAATTGTTCGGACGTTTTGAGATAAACGATCTTGACCGTAATCTAAGGCTTCAGAACGATGTCTATCATATCGCGGCTTGGTTCTGCAAAGATCTGAGCAGCGCGGTAGGCACGAGCGCGGACTGGCCGATAAGCATAACGACTTCCGGAAGCAACACGTCGCTTATCACCATTTGGGTCGATTATAACAAGAACGGTGCCAAGGACGCTTATCCTACCGACCGGCAGATAGCTTATGGATATGATTCCGCGTCGTACCAGGTGCGAAGATACGATAATTACAGCGCCAGCCCCGGGACTTACACTGTGTTGAGCAGTAAGATCACCGCGTTCGTATGTTCTGTGCCGAGTTCAAGCAATTATGTTAAATTTTCCGTTATAGCGCGTTATACCCCGGCATCGAGCGTTTCGACGAACAATCCGGAAGTTTCCCTGTTCTCAGCAGGCAGTATGCCTTCAGTATCGTTGAATTAGATTTATCGTGTTAAGATCAAAGATTTCGGGCCCGTAGTTCAGTTGGGAGAACGCCGCATTCGCATTGCGGAGATCAGCGGTTCGACTCCGCTCGGGTCCACTTTTTTTAATTCGCCTGCCGCAGCAATAGCCATATATTTTTTATCGTATCCAGTTGGGGTGCAGAGTATCTAGTGAAAAGGACCGCCGTTTAATACACACAATCTTTTACTCAATAGGGTTTTTGGGCGTTTTATACGCATCTGTCGATAAACCGGAGATAGAAACAATGCCTCATATCTACAGAGCTTATTGTCCTTCCTGCGGAATAACCGGAAATAGAGCGGTCATAGATCAGCCGGAGCGCGTGCATCATATCAGGGATGTGCTGCGGATGAAGCCTAAAGACACATTGTTGATCTTTGACGAGGCCGGCAAAGAATACGACTGTATCATAGAGAGCTGTGGAAGCAATGCTATTGTTTTAACGGTCACGGGGCGTAATGAACGCTTCGAGAGCGGCTCTTTACTTGCCGTTGCCTGCGCCCTGCCTAAAAAAGCGGCGATGGACGATATCGTGGACAGCCTTACGCAGCTCGGCGTGGACCGTATCATTCCCATGATAACGGAGCGGACGGTCGTGCGTCCCGACAAGGCGTCTCTGGCCCGTAAATTCCAACGCTGGCAAAAGATCTCTTTAAGTTCCTCCCAGCAGTGTGGAAGGACCCGGTTGCCGCTTCTGGAAAACGTATGCAGTTTGCCAGATGTCCTTTCCATGACCTCCGGTTATGGAACTAAGCTAATTCCTACTCTTGAAGGCAGAAGACGGCACGTCGGAGAATTCGCGGGGCTTGCGCGTGATCCCGGCAAACTCGTGTTTCTTATCGGCCCGGAAGGTGATTTCTCTCCTTGTGAAGTGGAAGAGGCTGTGCGTTGCGGTTTTATCCCGGTTTCCCTGGGAAGATTGACCCTGCGGGTCGACACTGCCGCCGTAGCCGTTTCCGCCCTGTTCCATCTCTGCGCTGATAACTTCAGATAACCGGAGTTGTAAATGAAGTCCGTTCTGGCTGGGCCGTTCCCATCTTCAGAGATAGCGGAGGACATCGTGTCATTCAGCTTTGAGGGGCCTGGGGGTTTTATAGCACCGGGATAAACTTTTATGAAGGGCAAGATAATGAAAGTAAGATTTTTCACTCTCGGTTGTAAAGTCAATTAGTATGAGACACAACGTATCCGGGAAGATTTTCTTTCGGCAGGATTTGAAGAAGCGGCGCCGGGAATATCCGCCGCCGTTTGCGTTATAAACACCTGCACCGTGACGGCTAAAGCCGATAGTGAATCTTTGCGTATAATACGAAAGGCCGCGGCGGAGAACCTTGGAGCCTTGATCCTGGTAACCGGCTGCCTGACGCAAAATGATAGTGATAAGGAGCGGATCAGAATGATAAAGGGAGTTTCCGCGGTCTTGGAGAATAGTTGTAAAGAACGGATGCCGGATCTTATTCCGGATTTAGCCGGAGCCGGCCCGGCCGTAGGCACTCCGGGAGGAACGCGTAATATACGACGCGGAATATCGTTTTTTCAGGGGCGCAGCCGGGCTTTTCTTAAGATCCAGGACGGGTGCGATAACCGTTGTTCTTATTGTAAAGTGGCTTTGGTGCGCGGCAGGTCGAGAAGCCGCCGCGAAGAGGATATTCTCGAAGAAGCCGGGCTTCTTGCCGAGAATGGTTATAAGGAGATCGTGTTGACCGGTATCTGCCTCGGCGCTTACGGCAGGGATAAGGAAGCGGCCGTCTCGCTGGCCGGTTTGATAAGGAAGATCAGCCGGATAGAGCGGGTCGGCAGGATCAGGCTTAGTTCTATTGAAATGACCGATGTCTCCGCGGAATTGCTGGCTTTATTCTCGGAAGGGAATAAGCTCTGTCCGCATTTTCACGTGCCGTTGCAGAGCGGCGACGACCGGGTGCTGAGTATGATGCGCCGGCGTTATAACAGGAAAACTTTCCTGGAGGGGATAGGCAGAATAAAGAAGAATGTGCCGGACGTTTCGATCACGACAGACGTTATTGTCGGGTTCCCGGGAGAGGATGATGCGTCTTTTGCCGATACCCTTAAGGCGGTCAGGGAGATCAAACCTCTTAAGACGCATATTTTTCCTTATTCGTCCCGGCAGGGGACGGCAGCCGCGGAAATGCCGGGGCAGCTTAACCGTGAGATCATTAAAGAAAGATGCGCTTTATTGTCTTCTTTGGCGGATGGATGTTCCCGTGAATATATGCAGGGTTTCATAGGCAGGGAAACGGAGATCATGGCTGAGGATGCTGCCTTGAATTCTTGCCGCCGCATCCTAAAAAGTGGATATTCTTTTTCTTGCGCTGATAAAAAGCCTCTGATCGAAGGATACAGCGCTAACTATATACGGGTGCTCATTCCTTCGGCTATCCCTTCCGCTGGAAAAGAAGGTTTTTTCCGTGTCAGATTGGTAAAGGTCGTCAAAGATTGTATGTTGGGGGACTTGTTTTGAACTGAGAATGCGTTTGCCGCTCTCCGCTCTGGGCGCAGCCGTGAACGGATATTAATAAAGAAAGCGCTTTCTTGACAATGGCGAAAAGAATATGTTATACTTTATCAACCTAAGGGGGGATTACATATGCTTTCAGGCATCATCAATAAGTTGAACTGGGTAGACCTTGTATTTGTAATCCTTATAATAAGAATGGGTTACGTCGCTGTTAGAAATGGCTTTTTGGTAGAAATATTCAAGATCTCAGGCACGATCCTTGCCATATATCTGGGTTGTCATTATTATGCTTCTCTGGCCGCATTCTTCCATAGCCGTTTAGGCAGGGAAGGAAGTCCCGTTGCAGTTCCCGAGGCATTGTCGTTTATCGTGTTATGCGTTTTGGGTTACGTTATTTTTATCCTGCCCAGGCGTTTGCTGATGCGTTTCTTGAAAATCGAAGTAGTGCCGTTATTGAATATGTGGGGAGGTTTTATCCTGGGGATATGCAGGGGAGTCCTGTTCAGCGGCCTGCTATTTCTCGCTTTTTCAATATCTATGCGTGATTATTTACATTTAAGCGTCGCGCAGTCTTTTTCCGGGCCCCGGCTCGTAAATGTCGTTGCCGGTACTTACTCCGGGATATGGAATACAGTCATGTCCAAATTCATGCACGGAGAAAAGTATAATGCCGTTTTGGAAAGTGTTCGCAGCGGCCTGATCAATAAATGAAGCTATCCGATTTCTATGAATATACGGTCCGTTTCGGCAGGGAACGTGATCCGCGCGGGAGTAAAAGCGTAAAGGGATATGAAGATACCGCGATCCTTTACGGCGATCAGAATACGAAAGTCAGGAATATCCTTGTCGGCATAGATATAGATACCGCAGAATTGCTCTTGGCGGACAGGCTGACTGAGGAACGTAAAATAGACCTTGTGCTCTCTCATCATCCCGTCGGTGCGGCGTGGGCTTCTTTCTACCGGGTAATACCGCTTCAGTCGCCGCTTTGGCGAAAAGCCGGGATCGAGGCCGGCACCGTCAATGGCTTCCTGGATGAACGTATGCGCGAAGTGTCCAGAAAGTTACTGGCGCAGAACCATATGCGCGCTGTGGATGCCGCGCGGCTGCTTAATATACCTTTGATGTGCGCGCATACTCCCGCTGATAATCATGTGGCCGTGTTCTTACAGGAGAAATTCAATAAGGAAGCGCCGGCTACCGTCGGAGAGTTGTTGAGTTCTTTATCTCTTATCCCCGAATACCGGATGGCTTCCGTGAATTACTGCGGCCCCAGGGCGATCATCGGCGGGCCCGGGCGTTCCTGCGGCAGGGTATTCGTGGATATGACAGGAGGAACTGAAGGGCCGAAGCAATTATTCGAGAGACTTGCTTCCGGCGGCATCGGGACGGTTGTTTCTATGCATATGAGCGAGGACCATTATTCCAGGCTTAAGTCGGAGAACATTAATGTGGTCGTGGCGGGGCATATATCTTCCGATACTTTGGGGATGAACCTGCTGCTTGACAGGATAGAATCGCGTTCAGGAGAGAGGTTTAATTTTTTGGAATGTTCCGGTTTTAGGAGGTTTAGGAGAATATGAGCGGCAGGATATCGGAGACAATTCTGGACGATATACTTTCCAAGGTGGATATCGTGGAGCTTATTTCCGCGTATATCCCGTTGAAACGCGCCGGGCGTAGTTTTCGCGCGCGTTGCCCGTTCCATAACGAAAAAACCCCTTCTTTTATGGTTTCTTCGGAAAAACAGATTTATCATTGTTTCGGCTGCGGTGAATCCGGCAACGCGTTCAAGTTTTTGATGCAGCACGAACGTATGGAGTTCACGGAAGCGGTCGAGTATCTGGCCAAGCGCAGCGGCGTTGTTATCCCGCAGCTGCGTGGAGACACGCGGGTTGAAGGATTAAACGCGCAGATCCTTAAGGTCAATGAGCTTGCCGCGGACTTTTTTGCCGGACAGTTGTTCTCTCCCGCAGGTAAAGCAGCCTGTGATTATCTTCAACAAAGAGGGTTGCGCAGGGAGACCCTTGAGTCGGCGCGGCTGGGGCTTGCCGTGGACAGCTGGGACAGCCTTATCTCGTTTATGCGTAAAAAAGGTGTCAGTCTGTCATTGCTCGATAAAGCGGGGTTGGTTTCTCCCCGGCAGGGCGGCGGTTATTACGACCGTTTCAGGAACAGGATAATTTTTCCGATCAGCGATGCGCGTTCCAGGGTGATCGGGTTCGGCGCCAGGGTATATTCCGGCGCGGATAAGGAGACGGCAAAATATATCAATTCTCCGGAGACCGCGGTTTACACAAAAGGACGCAATCTTTACGGGTTCCATCTTTCAAAGGACGCCGTCCGGCGCTGCGATTGCGCCGTGGTAGTGGAGGGATACCTGGATTTTCTTATTCCCTATCAGGAAGGGGTGGAGAACCTGGTAGCTTCGCAGGGGACGGCCCTTACCGAAGAGCAGATCAGATTATTGAAGCGGTATGCCGGTAATGTCGTGATAATTTATGACGGGGATCAGGCCGGAGAAAGCGCGGCTTTGCGGGCGCTGGAACTGCTTATAGAAGAAGGCGTTAATGTCCGCGTCGCGGTATTGCCTAAAGGAGACGACCCTGATACCTTTGTGCGCAGGGAAGGAACCGGGTCTTTCAGGGACCTGATAAACGGGGCGAAAGAAATATTCGATTATAAGCTGGGTATATTGAGATCACGGCATAGTGTTTCCGGGACTGCCGGTAAGGAAGTTGTCGCCGGAGAAATGCTTTCCACGATAAGTAAGTTCCAGAGCGCGGTAGTGAGGTCGGAATATTTGCGCGTGCTTGCCGGAGAAATAGACGTCGCGGAAGAAGCTTTGATAGAGGAGCTCAATAAGATAAAATCCGGCAGGCAGGAGCGCCGGACCGTCATCCAGGTAAAGCAGGAAGCGGCCCCGGAAGCAGTATCTCCCGCGGAGAAATTGTTGATACAGTTGATGCTTCAGGAGAACGAACTTATTTCCAGGATACGCGAATCGCTTGATCCTTCCGATTTTCAGAGCCTGACGGCGGCTAAGATCGTGAGGACAATGTTCGAGTTGTCCGGGAAAGGGATGGATATCGGTGCAGGCACGCTTATGAACCATCTTGAGGAAAGCGGGGTTTCGGGAATAGTTTGCGATCCGTTCCTTTCCTCGGAAGACGTGTCGGAAGAAGAAAAAGAGAAAATGGCGCATGATTGTGTCAGGCGCATTAAAATGCAGCATATAAACAGCCGTAGAAGGCACCTGCATCAGCAGATAAAGGACGCGCAGGTTTCCGGAGACCGGACAAGGCTGGACGGATTGCTCAAGGAATTCAATACGTTAATACAATCATGTAAAGGATGAGAAGATGAAAAGAAAAGAAGCGGTGAAGAAGGACATAAAAAAGATTATCGCCCTCGGAAGGCAGAAGGGTTTTCTTACCTATGACGAGGTTAACGATATGCTTCCCGAGGATATCGAATCCTCCGAGGATATAGACCAGATATTCCAAATGCTCGGTAACGAGGATATACAGATCGTCGAAAGCAGCCGGGAAGTAAGCGCTCCAAAACAGGCGGAACTCGGCAGTCAGGATGAACTGACGGTTGACAGAAGTAAAGCTGAAGAGAGGTTTATGCCTCTGGATGACCCGGTAAAGATGTACCTGAAGCAGATGGGGTCTATTTCCCTTTTGTCCAGAGAAGAAGAGCTTGACCTTGCCAAGAAGATAGAGGAGGCGGAACTCAACCTGAAGAAGGCGGTACTGGTTACCCGTTTCGCCCGAAATGAGCTGTTGGGAGTGGCACAGGATATACTCGATGATAAAGCAAACCTGGAAGAGATCCTCAAAGAGGACATAAAGACCAATAAGGAAGCCGTCGTCAGGAAGATAAGGAACATCAGCAAGCGGCTGAAAGCCACGCGCAGCAGCCAAACCTCGCTTGAGCTGATGATGCAATTCAATTTTACGATATCCGTGGTCGAAGGCGTAGTAGTGAAAATGCACGGATTGGTGCGCGAATATGAACACCTTTGCCACAGGAAGAACGGTAATCCGTCCAGAAAGCGCGAAATACTGAAATGCCTTAGCGAGCCGCATTCCATGATCAAAGAACAGCTCAGGCTGATCAGATCCTGCCAGCTGAAATTCAACCGGACCAAAAAAAGGCTGGTTGAGGCCAACCTGCGTCTCGTGGTCAGCATCGCCAAGAAATATACCAATAGAGGGTTGTCTTTCCTGGATCTGATACAGGAGGGTAATATCGGCCTTATGCGTGCCGTGGAAAAGTTCGAATATAAGCGGGGGTATAAGTTTTCCACGTATGCCACCTGGTGGATACGTCAGGCTATCACCCGCTCTATCGCCGACCAGGCGCGCACGATACGTATCCCGGTGCATATGACCGAGACCATAAATAAAATAATGCGTTTTTCCAGGATATTCGTCCAGGAGAACGGCCGTGAGCCGTTGCCAGAGGAGATCGCCGGTAAAATGCGCCTGCCGCAGGACAAGATCAAATCGATATTGAAGATCGCGCAGGAGCCGATCTCTCTGCAGATGCCGATAGGCGATGAAGGAGACACTCACTTCGGGGATTTTATACAGGATAAAAGGGCGGTCTCGCCGGCAAACGCTACCGTTCATTCGATGCTTAAAGAAGAAATGGGATCGGCGTTGAACACGCTCACCGAAAGAGAGCGTAAAATACTGGTATTACGTTTCGGAGTAACCGACGGCTGTCCGCGCACGCTGGAAGAAGTAGGCAATATATTCAAAGTGACGCGCGAGCGCGTAAGGCAGATAGAGGCTAAAGCCTTGAAGAAATTACGGCATCCCACCAGAGCCAGGCGCCTGCGTTCTTTCCTGGATATGACCATAGCCCAGGAGAGGGAATATTAACGTGCCTAACAACCGCGGAAATCTTTTGCGCGGGAATAATAACCTTGAATAAAATATGATCGCGGGGCCGGAGCAGTTTATTCTCCGGCCCTTCTCGCTGAATAACAGAAAAGGAGCCGCCCGTAATCTCCGGGCCGTAAGATGAAAGATTTCCGCGTAGTCTCTCGTGATCTGGGGTTCTGGTTTTCCCGAAAAACAGGCCTTCCGTTTGTCGCCCCGGACACGATCCAGGTTTCCCTGACCAACTTATGTAATTTAAAATGTAAAATGTGCAGTGTCTGGTCGAATTATGACCCGCGGGAAGAATTATCGTTGGCTGACCTCTTGGATATCGTAGATCAGGCTGCTGAATGGGGGATCCCGGAAATAAACCTTTGCGGCGGAGAGCCGCTTTTAAGCGATAAATGCTTTAAAGTGATAGAGCATTCGAAGAAAAGAGGCTTAAAGGTCATACTTACCACGAACGGTACCGTTATTGACGAGAATATCTCGGCGGCACTGGTCAGGTCCGGGGTGGATATTGTCTGTGTCTCTCTTGATGGCGCGACCGCCGTTATGCACGACTCTATACGCGGTATCCCGGGGGCATACGCCAAGATAATACGCGGGATAGAGTTGCTTCACTCCGTCAAGGATTCCGGCAGGCCGGTAACGGTGCTTATTTTTACCCTGCATAATGAAAATCTGGATGAAGCCGTGGAATTCGTGCGGACGGCGAAGAAACTGCGCGCGGACGCGGTCTATCTGACTTCCCTGGTCGCTGATAATATCCGCCTTTATTCGCGCGGGGAAAATAATCCGCTTTGGATATCAGGCGGCAGGCTCGACCGGCTTGATCTGGTGATCGATACTCTGGAAAGAATGCAGGAAGAATATTACAGATTAGATTATCCGAGTTTTTCTTTGATAAAAAGGTATTTCCGGGGCGGACTGCGGGAAAACGATTGGATATGTTTTGCCGGTTTTAAAAGGTTCGTAGTTTGTCCGGACGGCAATATTCAAATGTGCGGTGAGATCATCGGCAACTTCAGACAGTGCGCGGATATCAGGAAGATATGGAATTCACGCCCCGCCCGCAAGAAGCGGGGGTTGATAAAGGGATGCCGTAATTTCTGCCTGCAGGATTGCCACGCCAGGAGGGAGTCTGCCTGTTTGCGACAGGTATTCTTTGGGTGAGTATCATAAAGCATTAACAGAAAATATAAATTTCGGTTCTCGGTTCTGGGGGTTGGGTTCTGGAAATATCGCGATGTCCTGCTGCCCCGAAGGGCATTGAAAGATACCACGGCTGTCGAGCCGTGGGGCTCCATAATAATAAACCACTATATAAATGTCCGCCGGATCTCTTCAGCAAAAAGAACAAGACGACCTATTTGACGAAGTAAAACGTAATTACCGGTTTTATTTCTCCCGCGTAGCCAATTTCCCTTTGGTGCCTCCCGATACTATACAGATCATGCTTACTTCGCGCTGTAACCTGCGCTGCAGTATGTGCGGCGTCTGGAAGTCCGGATATAAACAGGAAGAGGAAATCGGCACCGAAGATGTCAAAAGCTTGATCGATCAGGCTCTGGAACTTGGGGTCAAGACGGTTTATTTCACCGGCGGTGAAGCGTTATTGCGCGAGGACCTGTTCGAACTTATTGAATATGCCGCCAGGGACGGGATCATTACCACTTTTAATACCAACGGGACGCTGGTAACGGAGCCGGTTGCCGAACGCATAGCTAATTCCGGGTTGAGAAGCCTGACCTTTTCAATAGACAGCCCGCGGGAGAAGGTTCATGATTCTCTCCGGGGAGAAGGCGTGTTTAGAAAGGCGATGGCGGCGATAGAAATGATCAATCGTTACAAGAAAACCACCGGCAGGCCGGATCTGGTTTTATGCGGTGTGGCCATGCGCCAGAACGCCGCTGATCTGGACGGGTTGGTAAGACTGGCTGATGCCAACGGATTCTGTTATGTCGCGCTTCAGCCGGTGGTGGACAACAGCGGGCTATGGCTGCAGGAGAATAAACACTGCGGAGAGTTCTGGATAGGAGAGGAGTCCCTTCCTGATCTGCGGCGGTCGCTGGATAGAATAGAGGATTTTAAACGTTCCAAACGCATGCCGGTCGTGGATGTTATGGGCAGTAAGATGATCAGTTATTTCAGAGGGGAATGGCGGGTCAATTCCTGTTATGCCGGATTCAGCCGTATTTTTGTTAATCCTCTCGGCGATATAAGCTTTGTTTGTTTCGAGAGTTTTGGTAATATCAGGCGCGACAAGCTGAAGGATGCCTGGTACGGGCAGGCCGCCGGCGGGATAAGAGAGAAGATAAAGAATTGCGGGCTTAATTGTACCCAGTTCTGTTCGGAGCGGCCGGAATCGGAAAGCCCGCAGATCATTCATGACCGTTTTCTGTCCGGGATAGCCGAAAGATTCGACGAACACATCAGGCTGGATCTATTGAAGAAAGAATATGATCTTTTGGATGAATTTGAAGAATTCTGCCGGCAGGATAAAAAGCTGGAAGAAACGCTGGCCGACTTACGGCGGGCGGCCAACAATACCATTGAAAAGTCTTTAACGGAAGCCGCGTGCAATGATGAAGCCCCTGTTGTTACAGCCAGTTTATTTAAATCGCCTTCCGGGGCAAGATTCTCGCAGTTCTATCTGGCGATCACCAATAGGTGCAATCTTAGTTGTATAATGTGCAGCACGACCAGGCATCCGCATGAAGTTGAAGAGGAACTATCTCTTAAGGATTGGCTGGCGGTATTGGAGAATATCACCCGTTTTGATACGGAGGTGGTCACTTTCGGTGGAGGGGAGCCTTTGCTGCGGCAGCAGGACTTGGCTGAAATGATAAAGTTTTGCGCCGGCAGGGGGATGATGGTCAATGTCGTCACTAACGGCACTTTGATGAATCCGGATTTTCTGGCGGGGTTGTCGAGTTTCAGAAATAAACTGGTGTTTTTGGTCTCCTGCGACGGGATGCGGCGTGAGAACGACCTGATCCGGGGTGAGGGCACTTTTCACAAGATCCTCGCTGCCGCCGACCTCCTCCGCCGGCAGGGGTTCACTTTTTATTTCACTTCGGTAATTATGCCGGAAAATTTCGCCCGTTACACCGATTTTTTGAAATTCCTCAGGCGTTATTACCCGGGCGTGCGGCTGGATATTCAGCCGGTGATCCCGCATAATGAGATATACCATCGCAGGCAGGATTTTGAGCTTAACGACAGGCAGAAGGCGCAATTAAAGGATATCATCAGTTTCTTGCGCAGGGAGAATCCGGTGCCGTTGTGCCGCCCGCTGGAAATAATAGATAGATACGTCGATTATTTCAACGGCACGTTGAAAACGGAGAACCGTTGTAAAATGGGTTCAGGCAGTTTTAACATTAACCTGCGCGGCAATATCTGGATATGCGGTAAGGAACTGGAATACCCTTTGTATAGTAACAAACTTGAGGATGTTCTCAACAGCGGTGAATACCGGCAGGAGATGCGCAGGGTCGAAGCCTGTGATTCTCCATGCCTGGCAGGGCTCGTTATTTAATATAGTGTGTCGGCTGCGTAGTTTCGCCAACGCACCAATGGCGGACGGTTACGATGCCCGTTTCGTCTATCGTCAAGCGGTTACGGCTTTTTCATGTTACCGTGGCCGTTGCCGGGACCAAGGATCGTTTGTAAAGAAAGGATTGGTTAATGTTTGGCGCATTATTCCGTAAACCCATGCGGTTTAAATATTCTCCCGACGCCGTGACCGAGGCGATGGCCGCAGGATTGTATAATCTTAAACCGGATTCCAGGCCGTTGCCGCTGCGGTTGTTCATTTATCCGACGGCGCTTTGTAATGACAGGTGTATTTACTGTTCTGACAGCCTGAACGCCGAACAAAATGAAGGCACGAGGCATCTGCAGTATGATCCGCGTAAGGATTTCTTTTCCGACAGGAATAACGTAAAGAAACTGGCTGATGACGTCAAAAGATTGGCGGTGCGCGATATTCATCTTTTCGGCGGAGGCGAGCCTTTCTTTTACAAGGAAAATATGTTTTATTTCCTGGAAGCGCTCAGGGACACGGACGTTTTTATCAGGGTAATAACAAATTCCAACGCGCTTCTGGAAGAGGACGTGGAACGTATGGTGCGGGACCGTCTGGTCAGCCAATTGAATATAAGCTTTAATACCGATTCAGAGCAGACCGCCGCCGGCATATACTCCAGTCCTAAACGGCACAGTCATACGCTGGAGATACTGTCCGCCGTGACTAAATTCAAAGCTATTTATAACAGCCCCGTGCCTTCGGTAGACATTATGTTCACGCTTCTAAAAAATAATTGCGGCAGGATACCCGGGGTCATCGGGAACCTGCGCGGGCATAAAGTGAATTTCTTTTTCTTCCAGCAATTAAGGTGCTATACGGCGGAACAAACAGCCTTGGCTGTCGCTTCGGTGCCGGAAGATGACCTGCGCCTGGCCGGCCGGATGCTGGCGGAGATGGGCATAGATTCCAATATCGGCGAGCTACCGGGGCGTCAAGATAAGGGCGTTCCGGAAAAACATCCCGCCGCCGGGGAGGATAAGGGAGTTTCCCTGCGGAATAGGCGCGGGATAGATATCGGATGTTATATGCCGCTGACCACATTATCGATCTGTTATAACGGTAATGTGCCTATTTGCCAGTTCAGGTATGACAGGCAATTTTCTTTTAATTATCTTGAGCCAGGTGACTTTCGTAAATTCTTGCACGGAAAAGAATACCGTTCTTTTCTGCGTGGTTTTATCGGTGGGAAAGAACTACCGGAAGTCTGCCGGGGATGCCTTTTTTGCGTGAATCATGAGGTCCGGGGATTGAGGGCAAGGTTCAGGAACTTTGACTCGTTAAAAAGAAAGCCGTAATTGATCTCTCAGGAGCGCATTGGATTATGGATGATCGGACGATAGAGAGGGTGAGAATGGGAATGAATGATCCGCATACCGGACCGGAAACCATTGCTTTAATGTTGACCGGGGCCTGTAATCTCTCTTGTGTTTATTGCCGCGGCGGGAGAATAGAGGACGGCAGGACGGAGAGCAAGGGAGAGGAGTTAAACACCGGGGAATTATTCGGGCTGTTCGAGGACGCCCGCGGTTTTAGGACGAAAGAGATCAATATCGGGGGGATGCGCGGCGAGCCTTTCTGCAGGAAAGATATCTCTCCGATAATGCGTAAGATAAAAAGCCTGGGATTTACCGGTTCTATGACTACCAACGGCAGTATGCTCAACGGCGCTCTGGCAGTGGATATGAGCGGTTACGACTGGGATATACTGTTGCTTAGCCTGGACGCCCCTTTTGCCGGTCTGCAGCATAGCCTTAGGCCGGCGGTTAATAAACAGGGGTATTTCCAGAATATAGTGGAATTTCTCGATACGCTGGAGAAAATATCAAGTAAAATGCGTATTCTGGTGAATATGGTGATAACGGTTCATAATTTCAGGCATTTGCCGGAAATGGTGAAGTTCGTGAATAATTACAAGAACATAGAATCATTGAATATTCTCAAGCTGGTTGATATGGGTTTACCCGGTTATTC
>JBAZGW010000005.1:15773-35487 GCA_041652635.1 Candidatus Omnitrophota bacterium
AGGGAGCAGCTTGCCGAATTCCGGGAATTGCTTGCCGACAGCGCTAAGGAAAAGAAAGTTATGTATGCCGGTAACTGGTCGCTTGAGGGGACATCTTCAGGGATATCCGCGGGATCGGAAAGGACGGGATGTTTTACCAATTATTATATCCTTTCCATAGATGCCAACGGCGATGTCCTTCATTGCCCGCAGCAGTACAAGGTGATCTCGGGCCTGAATATACGTAACACGCCTTTGAGAGAATTGTGGCTCAAGGAGCATCTTTCTTACAGGAAAATGTTGTCAATATCTGCGCCCTGCTGCGGTGAATGCTGTACCATATTGAAAGAACAGAATAAATTAATACGCAAGGCCGTATCAGGGGTCTGAACGGATGGAATTCCCGTTGCCGGCTTAGGCGGGAGGCTTTTTTATTTCTTGATTGGCGAGAATAAGTTTGGTATACTAAAGCTTCATTTAAAATGCTTTTAAAGAGCATTGTAGGCTGGCTATACGGTATATAGCGGTTTTCTGCCGGAATAATCTTTCGTATCGGAAAACAAAGTTTTATCTGTCTGGTCCAGAGATGATCAAGCGTGAGTGATACGCGTGATCATCCGGAGTTTGTTATTGTCTTTTGCGGTCACCGGTATCCGGTTTTCTAAAAAAGATATCTTTGGTGAAATGACCAAGGATGGGGTATTTTGATGAATTTGGGGCGCATGGTTAGAGGGGTAAGGTAGTGTCTGTGGTGTTAGCCGCAGGATCGACATAAATAGAAAATTTAAATAATAGAAGTTTTGGGGCCCATAGCTCAGTGGTTAGAGCAGGTGACTCATAATCACTTGGTCCGGGGTCCGAATCCCTGTGGGCCCATACTTAACCATTAAAGTGATGAAGTATAGAGCAATTGAACAATAGAGAATAGAGCATGAATAATAAATTCAATTGCGGTCAATTATCTATTTTTTAATCGGAGCGCAGAATTCCCGAATGCCTTAAAACCAGGAGTTTCGGGATGAATGCGCGAAGCGAAGTCCGCCAAGGCATCAGTGGCGGACGAAGCCTCGCCAATCTTTGTGGCGGGAGTAACTTCGCCAACGCACCAGTGGCGGGCAAAGTCTCGCCAATGCTTTAATGGCGGACGTTTCGTCAGTAGTCAAGCGAAGTCCGGCAAAGTTCCAGTGACGGAAGGTTACGGCTTTAAAACGTTACCGTGACCCAATGCCGATACGGGCTGCGTTACCATAGCCGTTACCGGTATTTTACGGCGGACAAAGTCTCGCCAAATCACTAATGGCGGCTAATAATTCAGGAAAGAAACCACGGGCGCCTGTCCTGAGCCCTTCGACAAGTTTTAATGGTGAGCAAAGTCGAATCCGCTCAGGATAAACTTCGCCGAAGGATTAGCCCGTGGAGTATTCATTGCTCCATTGTTCTGGTTTTGAGTAGTTGTAGTTTCCGTTAGGTGTTTTTTAGTAGTTAAGCATGGTCTGTGGACCGTCAGTCTATGGACTGTTCGTAAAGTTTCCGGGCGATTAGCTCAGTTGGTTAGAGCGTTGCGTTCACATCGCAAAGGTCACAGGTCCGAGTCCTGTATCGCCCATTGATTCAATATCGGTTCTTCACGGGGTTGGGGTTCATCCTGAGGAGTAAACCGGTTTCCGGTCTTTAGATATATACAACCGTATGGTCTTTGAACAAGAAAGACGGAAAGATAAGGATTTATGAATACTGATTTAAAAACGCAACTTCAGCATTTGTTGGAATTACAGCAGATAGATATACAGATATACCGCCTGCGAGGGATAAAAGAAGAGAAACCGGCGAAGATAGCGGAACTGGAAGCGGCTTTTGAGGTTAAACGCGGCATACTCTCCGGTTTGGAAAAGACCGTCCTGGATCTGCAAAAGCAGAAGAAGGATAAGGAAGGAGAGCTGGCGGCTAAGGAAGAAAGTATTCTTAAACTTCAGGGCCAGCTTTATCAGTTGAAGACCAATAAAGAGTATCACACAATGCAGCAGCAGATAGCGGGCGGCAAGGCCGATAAGTCCGTTATCGAGGATAAGATACTTGAAGTAATGGAAAGTATGGACGCTTCACGCGCCGAGATGGAAAAAGCTAAAGTTTTGCTGGCTGAGGAAGAACGCGTATTTGCCGACCAGAAAAGAGCGGTTCAGGCGGAGATAAAGGAAATAGACGACAAACTCGTCTGTCTGGAGACGCAGCGGAAACAGATCACTCCGCTTTTACGTCAGGAAGTACTGGGGCAGTATGACAGGATATTGAATATCCGCGGAGGGCTGGCGCTTGTGCCTGTGCAGGGCACGTCTTGCGGCGGGTGCCATATGTTCGTTCCTCCGCAGACGATCAATATGATCAGTATGTATGATAATCTGGTGACCTGTGAAATGTGCAACAGGATCCTTTATCTTGATGAGCGGGATGCAAGAACTTGAGATTTATATAGACGGGGCGTCCAAGGGCAATCCCGGTCCTGCCGGGATCGGCGTCATAATAATCGATGCCGGGCAGGTTATCCGTAATATATCGGTTTATCTGGGGCATGCCACTAATAACCACGCGGAATACACCGCTTTAATTCACGCTTTGCAGGAGTCATTGCTCTTAAAGGCGGAGAAAATAGTGATAAATACGGATAGTGAATTGGTTTGCAGGCAGATAAACGGTATTTACAAAGTCAGGAGCGCGGAGATCATGGCGCTTTACCTGCAGGCTAAACGTTTGATCGCCGCTTTTAAAGAAGTTTCCGTTAAACATATTCCGCGTGAAAACAATAAAGGGGCGGATAAGCTGGCTAATCAGGCGGTGCAGCAGGCCAAGTATGCGGGATAGATAGAAAGCGGCTGCCCGCCGGTTGTATTTCCGGCGGGAGGAAAGTCCGGGCTCCCGTGGGTAACGTAGTGGGTAACGCCCACCCCGGCTGTTAATCCGGCCGGCGGAATCCCCGTCAGGGGACCCGCTTTAAAAAGCGGGAGAGCTACAGAGACGAGTTTCCCCGAGAAATCAGGGAAAGTGAAACGCCGCAATCTCTACGTGGAGCAAGGCCGAATAGGAGATGAGGGATTTACCCGTCCCGCTATCAGTCTCGGGTAGGCTGCTCGATTGCGATGGCAACATCGCAGGTTCAGAGGAATTGCCGCTTGGCGCGGGGTTAAATCCTCGCCAGACAGAACCCGGCTTATTTTCTATCTATCCCGGTTTTTACCACGGGTGTAAATCAGGGGTGTTAGTCGTTTAAGAAAACATCAACGATAGTTCCTTAAGGTTTAACGGAGAGTATAAGTTATCTTTTAGTAACAAGGAATATCCCGCAGGTGCGGGATTAAATTCGCGGACGTCCCGAAGCTTCGGGACTGTAACTTGCGTTCGTTACGTTCCGTAAGTTATCCGCTCATTTAAGGAGGCAGTAAGATGTCAGGACATTCAAAATGGGCAGGTATTAAACATAAAAAAGCCGCCCTGGACGCCAAAAAAGGGCAGGTCTATACCAAGATCATAAAAGAGTTGACGGTCGCGGCCCGCGAAGGCGGCGGTAATCCGGAAACTAACTTTAAATTGCGGGCGGTGATGGCCAAGGCTAAAGAAGCGAATATGCCTAATGATAACGTGAAGATGGCAATAAAAAGGGGAACCGGGGAACTGCCGGGTATCACATATGAGAATGTGATGTATGAAGGATACGGCCCCGGAGGGGTGGCCATGATGGTGGAGGCCCTGACGGATAATAAGAACAGGACTACCGCTGAAGTGCGTAACATTATGTCAAAGAAAAACGCCAATATGGCCGGAGCGGGTTCGGTCAGCTGGATGTTCGCTAAAAAAGGGTATATCCTTGTCGAGAAGAGCCAGGTCAAGGAAGATGAACTTATGAATGTCGCGTTGGAAGCGGGCGCGGAAGATTTCAAGACCGAAGACGATACCAACTACGAGATCACCACAGCCCAGCAGGACCTGGAGAACGTTAAGCAGGCGCTCCTGAGCAAGAATATTAAGATACAATCGGCGGATCTGACAATGATCCCTTCTTCCAGCGTCAAGGTCAATGAGAGCGACGCCAAACAGCTGTTGTCGTTGATAGAATCCCTGGAAGAGCACGATGACGTTCAGAATGTATACGCCAACTTTGATATTCCGGACGAGATAATGTCCAAGATAGCCGAGAGCGACAGCGAAAACGGCTGAGTCCATGAAAATACTGGGTATTGACCCGGCGCTCGGGACCACGGGATACGGCTTGATAGAAGTTTCCGGTACCGCCTTCAGGCTGGTGGAGGCGGGGGTGATCGAAACCAGGGCGCAAGAATGTCTTCCTGCCCGGCTGGAAAAGATATATACCGCGGTAGAATCGATATTGAGCGAATTCCGGCCGGAGGCGGCGGCGCTGGAAAAGATATATTCTCATTACGCCCATCCCGCCACTTCATACATATTGGGGCACGCGCGCGGCGTTATCTGCCTTGCCTGTGCCAGAGCCGGAGTCAGTTTGGCGGAATACGCGGCGACCAGGATAAAAAAGGCCATAGTCGGCAAAGGGCTCGCTTCCAAACAGCAGGTGCAGAAAATGGTAATGGATTCGTTGGGGATGAAGGAACCTCCGGCTTATATGGATATTACCGACGCCCTGGCCCTGGCCATAGGACATTCTTTCATCTGCAGGTCTAAAATATGATAGTGGGTATTTCCGGAAAAGTTGTTCAGAAGAATGCCAATTCCCTGGTCATCGAGTCCCACGGTATTTTATACGAGGTTTTCGTTCCGGCCGCGGTGATGTCCCGCCTGCAATGCGACGCTCCGGACGGTTCGCAGATCAGCCTGATCACCTATCATTTTCATCAGGTGGAACCTTCAAAAAGCACCCCGGTGCTCTTCGGTTTTCTTAATGAGATAGAAAAAGAATTCTTTCAGGTTTTTATCACTGTTTCCGGGATAGGCCCGCGCGCCGCTTTGAGAGCGTTGAATCAGCCGATAGCTTCCATAGCCAGGGCAATTGACGCCGGGGACGTGAGTTTTCTCAAGACTTTGCCTGGTATAGGGCAACAGCGCGCCAAAGAGATCGTGGCAAAGCTGCAGAATAAAGTGGGCAAATTCTGCCTGATACAGGAGAATAATATCCCGCGAAAGGAAGAAACACCGAACGCATTTTCTTCATCCGACATAGAAGAAGAAGCGGTGGAGATACTCACCAGGCTTGAATACAAAAAGGCTGAAGCATCCGCGATGATCCGGAAAGCCTTGGAGAGGATGCCTGATCCGGGCAGCACCGAGGAATTATTGAACGAAGTGTATAAACAGACTAAATCCTGTTAGTGTTTCAAGGGTTTTGTTTTATTCTCCTGCGCAGAAAACCCCAGGCTTAAGCTTGGCTATGAATGCGCGGGGTCAACGGTAAGGTATCGCTGCGCAAAGAGGGTGGCTGCTTCGGAGGAATTTTGCTCCAACAGCGGAGAAACCCCGGGCGCCTGTCTTGAGCCCTTCAATAAGTTTTAATGGTAAGCAAAGTCGAATCCGCTCAGGATAGACTCCGTAGAAGGATTAACCAGGGGAGCTTCATTTAAGCAGGCGGACAGCGGGATAATTTTATTGAGCCGGACGGACAAGAAGGATCCCCGGCTTAAAACTTGGAGACGATCAATTATGGCAGATAATATTACCGCGGTTGTGGAGGCTTTATTGTTTGCCGCAGAACAGCCCGTAAGCATTGAACAGATACGTTCTCTTATCCCCGGATCAGATACCGTTATGGTGAAACAGGCGATAGAGCGGCTTCAACAGGAATATGAGGCCAGCGGCAGAGGCGTGCGGGTTGACGAAGTTGCCGGGGGTTTTAGGATGACTACGGCTTCCGGGTTCTCCGGGTTCGTGCGCAAGTTATACCGGCAGCGGCGTAATGATAAACTTTCCCGCCCGGCAATGGAAACTCTGGCGATAATCGCCTATAAGCAACCGGTCACTAAACAGGAAGTCCAGTCTTTGCGCAGCGTTAATATAGATGGGGTAATGAAAAGCCTGCAGGAGAGGAACCTTATCAGGATAACCGGTAAAAAGAACGCTCCGGGCAGGCCGTTCGTTTTCGGCACGACCAGGCAGTTCCTGGAGTACTTCGGCCTGAATTCCATAGAAGATTTGCCTAAATTAGACAGTATCGAAGTCGGTGTCGCTGCCCTCGCCGGTATGCAGCAATCTGCCGCGGCGCAGGAGAGGGAGAATAAGGAGGGCGCTAATGAGTCTGAACAGCCTGCGGGCACAAATTGACAGTCTTGATAAAAGATTAATAGAATTGCTTAACCGCCGCGCCGGCGTCAGCAGTATGATCTCCCGCCTGAAACGCAGCGGCGGAAAGAGCCTGTATTCTCCGGACAGAGAAAGCGAAGTCCTGCGCAGGATAGCGGCGCTAAACAAAGGTCCGTTGAGCGTTAAGGCCCTTGAAGCGGTCTATAGCGAGATAATGTCATACAGCCTTTCTCTTGGGGCAGGGCTTAAGGTCGCTTATCTGGGTCCGGAAGCAAGTTTCAGCAACTTGGCGGCCTTGAAGCGTTTCGGGTCTCAGGTTACATATTTAAGCTGTCAGAGTATAACGGATGTGTTCCTGCAGGTGCAGCGTGACGCGGCCGATTACGGGGTCGTGCCGATAGAGAATTCCATAGAGGGCGCGGTCAGCCACACTATGGATATGTTCAACGAATCCGACCTGAAGATATGCAGTCAGCTTATGCTTGATATCTCGCATAACCTGCTTTCAAACTGCCCCAGGAATAAGATCAGGAGGATTTATTCGATCCCTCAGGTCTTCGGACAGTGCCGTATATGGCTGCAGCAGAATCTGCCGGATGTCGATAAAATAGAAGTATCCAGCACTACCCGCGCGGCCGAAATAGTCTCTAAAGAAAAATGCAGCGCTTCTATTTCATCTATGCTGGCGGCGAAAGTATACAAGTTGAATGTGGCGGCGGCGTCCATCGAAGATTCCCCGCATAACATAACCAGGTTCCTGGTGATAGGCAAGACCGAAGCCGCCCCCACGGGCAACGACAGGACATCAATAATGTTCTCTATAAAGGATAAGGTCGGCGCTTTGCACGATATGTTGCTGCCTTTCAGGAAATACGGGGTAAATTTGACGAGAATAGAATCGCGGCCTTCCAAGAGAAAGGCCTGGGATTATTATTTCTTTGTGGATCTGTGCGGGCATAAAGAAGAAAAGAACGTCGGGAAAGCCCTGGCGGCGCTGGAAAATAAATGTAAGTTCATGAAGGTCCTCGGTTCTTATCCTGTTTAGACAGGATATCCGCAAGGATATATCCTCTGGGAGAGATAGATGGAAAACCTTGTAAGAAAAAACATATTGGCCGTCACGCCTTATATAGCGGGTAAACCGATAGAAGAGACCAAGAGAGAATTGGGGTTAAAAGAAGTAATTAAACTCGCCTCCAATGAGAACGCCTTAGGCCCTTCCCCGAAAGCCTTGGAAGCGGTCAAAAAGGCCCTGCCCAGGCTTAACCGTTATCCGGACAGCCAGGGGTTTAATTTAAGGAAGAAGCTTTCCAGGATCATGCGGCTGGATCAGTCGAGTTTCGTGTTCGGCAACGGCTCCGATGAATTGATAGATATGATCATACGGACATTCGTGGAGAATGACGAGAATGTCGTTACCGCGGATCTGACGTTCCTGGAATACGAAATAGTGTCGGCGGTAAACGCCAGGAAAGTTATTAGAGTGCCTTTGCGGTATTTCAAGTATGACCTCGAGGCGCTCAGGAAAAAGATCGACAGGAAAACAAAGGTCGTTTTTATCGCCAATCCGAACAATCCCACCGGTACTTACGTGACGCGCTGCGAACTGGAAGAGTTCCTTTCCGGGATCCCGGAGAATGTGATCGTGGTGCTGGACGAGGCCTATGATAGTTTTATAGATGCGGATGATTTTCCTTTCGGGTTGAATTATATCAAAAGCGCGAACGTGATAGTGATGAAGACTTTTTCCAAAGCCTACGGTTTGGCCGGTGTAAGGCTGGGATATGCCGTCGGCCGTCCGGAACTGGTCTCTTTTATGGAAAGAGTGCGGCAGCCTTTCAATATAAACTCGCTCGCGCAGTCGGCGGCTTGCGCCGCCCTGGACGACCGTAAGTTCCTGGAAAAGACGCGCTCGGCGGTGTTCCAGGGAAAAGACTATCTCTATGCCGCCCTCGGCCGGATGGGCATCGCTTATGTCCAGTCGGTGGCTAATTTCCTGCTGGTGGATACCGGCAGGGACGGGGTTGGGGTCTTTAAGGAATTGCTTAAATGCGGAGTGATCATCAGGGATATGAAACAATACGGCCTGAAAAATTTTATCAGGGTAACCATCGGGACCAAGAAAGAAAATGAGAAATTCATCGCCGCGCTTAAGAAGGTACTGTCCCGTGCGGCGTAAGAGGGAGTTCTTCCGGTTGATCCCCGGATGCATTATAGACTAAAAGCCAACTAATGGAGGTCTCAGATGATCATAGTTTTCAAGCCCGATGCCACGGGAGAGCAGATCGATCATTTACTGGATAAGGTGCGTAAATTGGGGTTGACCCCGCATGTATCTAAAGGCACGGAGAGGACTATTGTAGGCGTGATAGGCCCGGAAGACGTACTCAGGGTCACTCCTTTGGAAGTATTCCCGGGAGTGGAAAAGGTGATGCCGGTGCTGGCGCCTTATAAACTGGTTTCGCGCGAGATACGGCCGGGCGGTTCTGTCATTGACGCCGGCCAAGGCGTGCAGATCGGCGGCAAAAAGATGGTGGTTATGGCCGGTCCCTGCGCTATTGAAGATTATAAAACGCTTTACGAGGTGGCGATAGAAGTGAAGAAAGCCGGCGCGAGCGTTTTGCGGGGAGGGGCTTTTAAACCCAGGACGTCACCTTATAGCTTCCAGGGCTTGGGGGAAGAGGGATTGAAACATCTTAAGAAAGTCGGTGACGAACTGGAAATGGTGACAGTGAGCGAAGTGATGGATACCCGCGACGTCGGCCTGGTAGCTGAGTATGTGGATATCCTGCAGATAGGCGCGCGCAATATGCAGAATTTTAATCTTCTGAAAGAAGTCGGTTCGACCAGAAAACCGGTAATGTTGAAACGGGGCATGGCTTCCACGGTGAAAGACCTGTTGATGTCGGCGGAATACATAGCTTCGGGAGGGAACCTGAATGTCATTCTTTGCGAGCGCGGGATAAGGACTTTCGAGGATTCCACCCGCAGCACCCTTGATATCAGCGCGATCCCCGTGGCCAAACAATTGTCGCACCTGCCGGTGATCGTTGATCCCAGCCATGCCGCAGGGAAATGGGGTTTAGTTCCCGCTTTATCCAGGGCGGCGGTTGCCGCCGGGGCGGACGGCTTGATCATTGAGGTGCACAGCCACCCCGAGGACGCGCTTTCGGACGGGGCGCAATCGCTGTTGCCTTCTAATTTCCAGGCTTTGATGGAAGACCTGAGGAAAATGGCAGTGTTGTTAGGGAGAGAGTTATAATGCCGCAGTTCAAAAAGGCAGCGGTCATAGGCGTGGGGTTGATAGGGGGTTCATTTGCCGCCGCGCTCAAAGAGAATAAACTCGCCGGACAGGTGGCGGGAATAAGCAGGCGGCGTTCTACCGTCGATGCCGCGCTGAAGAAAGGCCTTATCGATATAGGTTCCGACTCGTTGTCCGCCGTCACGGGAGCAGACCTTTTGGTTTTCGCGGTGCCGCCGGGGGCGATAAAGGCCTTGGCCCCCAAGATTGCTTCTTTGACCGGCAAAGACTGTCTGGTGACAGATGTCTGCAGCACAAAAGTCGAAGCGGGGGAAACGCTCTCACGTTATTTTAATCGTTATGTAGGTTCTCATCCTTTGGCAGGTTCGGAGAAAAAAGGCCCGGAAAGCGCGTATCCGGGACTTTTCAGGGATTCTGTCTGCGTAATTACCGGCAGCGGCGGCCGTGATCGCGCGATCATCGCTAAGTTATGGCGGGATATCGGCTCCCGGGTGATATTCATGAGTCCGGCCGCGCATGATAGGGCGATAGCTTATGTCAGCCATTTGCCGCATACTGTGGCTTTCTCTCTTGCCGGGTCTTTGCCGGCAGCCTTTATGAAATTAGCCGCCGGCGGTTTCAAGGATACTACGCGTATAGCCGCTTCCGACAGCTGCCTCTGGGCGGATATAATAATGAGTAATAGAAAGAATATCGCTCGGGCTATGACAGTGTTTGAAAATAGATTCAGGACGCTCAGGTCGGCGATCGCTAAAGGCGATGCGTCCGCGCTGGAGAGGATCCTTTCGCGCGCGTCGCTAAAACGGCGTCTGCTTGAACGGGAGTGATCATATGGTAATAGCGGTTGACGGCCCTGCGGGCGCTGGTAAAAGCACGGTCGCCAGGAAGCTGGCGATGAAGATAGGGTTCACTTATTTGGATACGGGAGCTATGTATCGCGCGCTCACTTTAAAGGCGCTTGAACAGGGTATAGATTTCGGCGATACCCGCCGGTTGGCGGAGATGGCTTCTGAGACCGTGGTGGACCTGCAGTATGGCGGCGATGGTTCCCTCAAAGTCCTGTTGGACGGTAAAGATGTTTCTTTTGAGATCAGGCAGCCGCGTATTACCAGGGTTGTCTCAGACCTGGCCAGGGTCAAAGAAGTCAGGCAGATACTGGTGGAGATACAAAGGAGACTGGGCCGTTCGAAGGACAGTATCTTGGACGGCAGGGATATCGGCACGTACGTTTTTCCCGATGCGGAAGTGAAGTTTTATATTGATGCCAGGTCCGAGGAGCGGGCAAAAAGGCGTTATCTTGAGTTGAAAGGCGCCAATCCGGACTTGAAGATGGAAGACGTGGCGGAGGACCTTAAGAACAGGGATAACATAGATTCCACGCGCGAGTTCGCTCCTTTGCGCCGGGCGCCGGACGCCGTATACATAGATACCACCGGTATCGGGATAGAAGAAGTGGTTGTCAGGATGTCCGCAGCCGTTAAAGTCAGGAAATGATATGGATAAAAGCTTAATACGTAATTTCTCCATAATCGCTCACATAGACCACGGGAAATCCACCCTCGCCGACAGGATACTGGAATTGACGGGAGCGGTGGATATTCGTAATAGAAGGAACCAGCTCTTGGATGATATGGACCTGGAGCGGGAGAGGGGCATTACCATTAAAGCCTCTATGGTCCGGCTTTCCTACCGCAGCCGCGACGGCAAAGAATATATATTTAATCTGATAGACACTCCCGGCCACGTGGATTTCAGTTATGAAGTTTCCAAGTCGCTGGCCGCCTGCGAAGGGGCAGTGCTGCTTATTGACGCGGGCCAGGGGGTTGAAGCGCAGACGGTCGCCAATTATTACCTGGCAAAGGAGAATAAACTTAAGATCATTCCGGTCATCAACAAAATAGACCTGGTTTCTTCCGATGTCCCGCGCGTCATCAGGCAGATCAACAATATATTCGGATTCAGCGAAGAAGAGATCGTGCTTTGTTCGGCTAAGGAAGGCAAAGGGGTGATCGATCTACTGGAGAAGGTAATTGAATTGGTGCCTCATCCCGGAGGCGAGGATGCCAACCCCACGAAAGCGCTCGTCTTCGACAGCAGGTTCGATTCTTACCGGGGAGTGGTGGTATTCGCCAGGATATTCGACGGTTCCATAGACTCCCGCACGCAACTTAAAGTGATGCATTCCGGGAAAACTTACAAGATCGAGGAAATGGGTACCTTTAAAAACCTGAAATACTGCCCGTCGGACAGCCTCTCTTGCGGTGAAGTAGGGTATTTCATCTGTAACATCAGGGATCCCAGGGAGATCATAATCGGCGATACCATTACAGATTTCAAGAATCCCTGTTCCGCGGTGCTGCCCGGTTACCGTGTCCCGAAATCCCTGGTTTTTTGCGGGATCTACCCGGTTAACCCGGGCGATTACACTTATTTACGGGACGCCATGGATAAGCTTAAGCTTACCGACGCCTCGTTTATGTTCGAACCGGAGAACTCGCAGTCTTTCGGCACTGGTTTCCGTTGCGGTTTCCTCGGCCTGTTGCATATGGAGATCGTACAGGAGCGGCTGGAGAGGGAGTATAACCTTAATCTGATCCTCACGGTTCCCAATGTGGTTTACCGCGTTAAACTTCCCGACGGGACGGTAATGGATGTGGATACTCCCGCCAAACTGCCGGCGGAGCAGGATATAGAAGAAGCGTTCGAGCCGTATGTCAAGCTGTTGATGATCGTGCCTGTGGACAGCATAGATTCCGTCTACGAACTGGCCAAATCGCGGCGCGGCATCTTTGAATCCACGGAGTACTATGGAGAGGACAGGATGAAAGTGGTGTTTTATGTCCCCTTGTCGGAAATAATCGTCGATTTCTACGATAAGATGAAATCGATCACGCGCGGTTACGGTTCTCTGGATTATGAATTTGAAGACTATATGCCGACCAAACTCGTGAAACTGGATATATTGGTGAACGGTTCGGTATGCGACGCCTTTTCCTGTCTGATGCATAAGGATAAGGCGGTAAGCAGGGCGCGCGCGCTTGTTTCCAAGCTTAAGGATGTTATTCCAAAGCAGGCCTTTGAAGTGGCGATCCAGGCGGCCATAGGCGGACAGATACTGGCGTCCGAGAAAGTCAGGGCGCTGGGCAAGCACGTAACCAGCAGATGTTCCGGAGGGGATATCAGCAGGAAAAGGAAACTCTGGGAAGCGCAGAAGGAAGGAAAGAAGCGGCTGAAGCAGTTCGGGAAGGTTGAAATTCCCCAGGAAGCTTTTTGGGAGGTGCTTAAGATATGAAAAACAATAAAGTTAACGCCGGGGGGAAGAAAGCGCTTAGAGAGTGGGTGGAGTCTATATTGATCGCGTTTGTCCTGGCGATGTTCATCAGGACGTTTGTCGTTCAGGCATTCCGTATTCCGACAGGTTCAATGAGGACGACTCTGATGGAAGGCGATGTGATATTGGTCAATAAGTTCATTTTTGGAGCGAAGGTCCCGTTCTTTCCTTTGAGACTGCCGGCGCTGCGTAAGCCGCTTCCCGGCGATGTAGTGGTCTTTATTTATCCTGAAGACCCGAAGAAAGATTTCATTAAGAGGATGGTCGCTTCCGGAGGGGATATCGTGGAGATCAAGAACGGCACCATATTCGTCAACGGTCAGCCTTTGCTTGAAGGCGGGTTCGGCGGCAGGTATTATTATAACCGCGGCGATTACGGTAAAGAGGGCGAAAAGATAATCGTGCCGCCTGGGCAGTACTTTGTCCTCGGGGATAATTCCGCTTCGTCACAGGATAGCCGTTATTGGGGCTTTGTCCCGCAGGAAAATCTTCTCGGCAAAGCGATCTTCATTTATTGGCCGCCTCAGCGGTTAAGGGTTATCCAATGAACTTCGCCAATAAGATCTCCACCTTCCGGATACTCACGGTGCCGTTCTTTATCGCCGCGCTCATTTATTACGCCCCTTGCCGGGAGTATTTACGGTTTGTCGCGCTGGGCATTTTTTGCTTGGCCGGCATATCTGACGCGGTGGACGGTTATATAGCCAGACGGTCGGGACAAAAGTCCAAGGCGGGATTGGTGCTGGATCCCATCGGCGATAAGCTTCTTCTGATGAGCGCTTTTATTCTGCTGAGCGACTCTACCGGTGTGCAACTGGCGCTGAAATTCCCTTTCTGGGTGGTACTTATCGTTTTAAGCAGGGATGTGATCATTATCCTCGGCTCTGTGGTCATTTATATGGTGCGCCAGAAGATAGAAATAATTCCCAGTAAATGGGGTAAGTACACTACTATCGCGCAGATGACTTCGGTTATAGTGGTGCTGCTGCAGCTTAGAGCGGCTCCAGTGATCTGGTGGGTTGTCGCTGTCTTGACCATGATCTCCGGGCTGCTTTACATAAAGAAAGGCTTGAAGGTTTTATATGGTAATGACAATTGCAGGGATAACGTTTAGTTATCTATTGGGAGCTTTTCCCACCGCTTATCTGGCGGGACGTCTGCTTAAAGGCGTGGATATCCGCAAGTTCGGTTCAGGCAATGTGGGCGCGACCAACGCGTTGCGGGTGCTGGGCAAAGGGCCGGGGATAATTGTCCTGCTTGTGGATGTGCTGAAAGGGGTATTGGCAGTTACTGTGCTGGGTGATTTTATAACTGCGCATAATGCTTCGGGGTTTCCGGGCGCGTTGCCGCAGCTTTTTTGCGGGATCGCCGCCGTGACCGGGCACAATTGGCCGGTGTTCCTGGGATTCAAGGGAGGCAAAGGCGTCGCCACCACATTGGGCGTTTTGGTTGGGCTGGCATTGCGTGTTCATGGACTGGGATGGATCCTGGGTTTAACTTTGTTGACCTGGACATTGGTTTTTACGGCGACAAGGATCGTCTCCATCTCCTCCGTAGCCGCGGGAATATTATTACCGGTATACCTTGTTATCTTCAGGTTCCCGGCGTTGTGGATAGTCGCGGGAAGCGTATTCGGCTTATTGGGAGTTTTCCGGCATCGCGGTAATATCGCAAGATTCTTCAAAGGCCGGGAGAAGAAGATATTTTAACCTGGGAATTGGCAATAGTATGCTAAGAAAGCGCTTTCTCCGTAGAGTGCTTTGTTACTTGAAATAGCCGGTAGGCGTATGTTATAATTTATTGATAATAAAGGAGTAAGATTTTTTTATGCCTATAAAACAAATATTTTAAAAAAGTATTGTTAATTGTTTTTCCCCGCCAGCCACAAAGGTCAAGGGGATGACGCCGGGATGCCGGGGGTAAAAAATCTTAATAATCCCTTTATGAGCATCCCGGCTGATTTTTATAGGGGCAAGCGTCCGCCACTGAAACTTTGGCGGACTCTGTGCGTTGTCTTAGAAATTGATGTCACAGCGCACTAAACCCGGTGTCCAACGCGGAGAGCAGCTATGAGAGACATTGTTTTCAAGAATCTTTCTTCACCCTTGAAAAGACGCAAGATACTCGCGGCTACCGAAATTTCCGATAAGGAAGGTATACACAGTATTGTCAGCCGCCATTTCGTTTATATGGCTAAAGAAGTGACGGGTGGCGAGCTTGAAAATAAGCCCAGCCCGTATTTATATATCCTGAAGATCAAGGATAGCAGAGAACATGTGGAGAAATTCTTCTGCCGTATAAAAGGCGGGATGTTTGTGGTCATAAACGGAAGATTGTTCTTGATCCATTTTATGCATTCCCTGAAGATCACTCTTTCCTCAACACCGGCAGTATCGGCCTGAAGCAGCAATTATACGAGAGACGAAGCACGAGGCATGAAGGACGCAAAAACAAACAGATCCTTATCATCATTCACTTTTTCCTTTGGTTCTGAACTTCTTATTTCCGAAACACAATAAAATCCCAGGAAGCTTAATAATATAGTATGAAGCACGAAAGATGTTTTTTCGCACTTCTTCCCGCATCGTTCATACCGCGGTTTTCTTAGTTACCCTAAATATATCTCTACGAGATTGTCCGATGAGGATGATCGCAGCAGCCTGGTCCTGTCTATGCGCAGGTATGGTGAAGGGGAATTAAAAGTTATTTCTTCGCCGTTCAGCGTGGCTTTCTGAATAGCGTATTTGCCGTAATCTTTAAGCCTCGGATTAACGAATGCGACCTGCAGCCTTTTTCCGGCAAAGGAAGCGGACACAATCGATCTTTTCCCCGTTCCGAATTGTTCTTTCACCAGTTTCGGCTCGATCAACAGGTCCCCGTAAGAACCTTTTACTCCGAATATCTGCGTTAAATAAGTGAGGATAAACCAACTCGCCGAGCCGGAAAGGTAGCTATACATCCCACGGCCTTCCGCGTTAAAGTATTCCGGAAGGCAGGGGTAGATCTTACTGTCCGCGGTTTTCAGCGCCATACGTTGTATCGAGGAAATCACCTCATAACCTTCTTTCGCAAAGCCGCGGTTATATAGGGCGTAGGCGAACATTACCGACATATGGCTGAAGAACGCGCCGTTTTCTTTATCACCATATGAAAAAGAGAACGCCCTGCCTAAAGAAAGTTGTTCTTCGCCGAAATCCGTATTCAACCTGAAACCGCCAAGTTTAGTGTCTTTCAGATACCTGCGGGCGCTGCGGAATAGGGCGGTTATTTGCCCGGGGGAGGCGATACCGGACATAACCGGGAAAACCTGCCCGGTTAAAGTCATTCTTATTCTCCCGTTTATTTTACCTTCCACGGGTTTTTTAAGGTTATCGTAGTATCCGTTGAAGAAATCTTCCGGGAGCCATTCGGTTTCCTGGATTTGTCGGGCTATACTCGCGGCTTTCGCCCGCAGATCGAAAATGAGTTCTTTCGCGTCCAGCTGTATCTTATTCCCGTCAATGCCGTTACGCACGGAAGCGAAATACGCGTTCAGTTTGGAGATACGCTCTTGCGGCAGGGAATAATCGGTCGCCGTATGCCCGGAGATGTCGATCAAGGCGGAGAGCTCTTTGAAGACGCTTATCTTTTGACCGTCCATACGTTCCAGCAACCCGCAGATGTTCTCCAGGTTATACGCGTATAAGGCGCTAAAAGCCACGCTTTCCCCGTTCTCCGGGGCCATATCCAGCCCGTCATTCCAGTCGGCGTTCTCGAGACGTATATGATTGTGCGGCCCGACATTGAAGAATTGCACGAGATTCTCCACCAGGATATGCTCGAGCAGCGTGCCTTTATAGACGGTACCGTCTTTTGCCGTAAGCTGCCTGCCGTTGTCTTCGCGCCAGTGCAAATCTCTTTCTCTGTTACGGGAGAGCAAATGGTCGCGGAAATAAGAGGTTTCTTCCAGCAAAATGCCCAGGTCGGCGGTCTGATTCACGTAAAGTAATGTGGTTATCATCGGCCAGATCCCGTGGTCCATCCAGATGCGGCTGATATTATTCCTGTCGGCCAGGAATTCCCCGGGAAGTTGCCCGATAATGGTGGCGTTCGAACCGTCCACCCGGACCCCGGAAAAATTGTTTATCAGCATCCCCCTTACTTTTGAGGGGTCGTCGAGCAGAATAAGAGAGAGGCAGTCCTGCCACAGGTCGCGCCAGCCGCGGCCGCCTTTACCGTAATCAAAATCGGGGAGAAAAGAACATCCGAATATATTTCTTAACACAGGCTGGACGCCGACCCAGCGGAACCAGCGGTCGAAAGCGGCATCGGCTGTTTTAATAGTGATACTGTCGCTTCTCCCCGCCCAAAAAAGTTTTGTGGATTCCAGGGCCAGGTCTACTTTCTTTCGGGTATCGAAACGGGAGAATAGTTCTTCCGGGGTGGCCGTACCCGCGGATGATATTCCCATTATTATCACAAAAGAACAGCTTTCTTTTGTTTTCAGGAGTTTTTCGCGGAAACGCAGCCCGGCCATGGGTTCTTTTCCATATAGGCTGAATTTTTTTTTATCAGGTAATGTCTTTTTCCATACGGCGTCGGGAGCTTCAAGGTCGGATCCTTCCCCGGTGAATTCTTCTTGCGAGGGGTATATATATTCCGGGCCTTTCGCGTTGTCATCCGTCCCGAGAACGAAATAGGAGGTGGAGTTTTTCTTGTGCCCGGATTCGTTGAAACTGAGAGTCGGTGTTACGGTTATCCCGTTCTTAGATCCTTTTACGCGCGTCAGCAGGGAAGTCACATGACGGTGGTCATGCAGGTTATTTGCCGATCTGGCATAGACAGGGATGGCCGCTGTGGGGATGAAACTTAAGCTGCGGGAAGAGATGTTGGTCAATTCAACCAGCATGATCTCCACCGGTTCTCCGCCGGCCGGCACAAAAGAGGTGATCCGCGCTTCTAATCCCACCCGTTTGTTGGCGCGCGTGACCTTTTGCCAGAACATTCCCGCTTCCAGGAATGATTCATCTTTTCCGGAAGCCGGCGTGCCGCGGGAAACTCCGGTCGCCGACCAGATCAACCGGCTGTTTAAATAAACCCAGAAATTCCTGCTGATCCTGGAATCGCGCAGCGAGTGCCGGGAGACAGGTTCCAATAGAAAAGAGTTAAAGTCGGTCTTAATGTCACCGCGCAGATCCGGGGTCACGGAAGACATAAAAGGGGATCCGTTGCAGAGCGGGAAATACAACGTTTTGACCGTATCTGCGGTGCCGGAGACGAAATCGCCTTGTTTATTGGTGAACTTCCAGAGTGGTTTCTTCATAGGAACCATAAATTACCATAATCGTCGTCTCTTTGCAAGGGGAACGTTCCCACCCGAATTCCTATTTAGAAAACTTCGCGCTCGTCGAGACCTCGACGAGATAGATTTTTCCCCCATCAGGACGGACGTGTCCGTCGATAGACCATTTCTAAATAGGACTCAGGGTTCCCATTGTCGCCATTGTTCAATTGTGCTAATATAAACAATATCAGGATACCCCGGCGTGGACGCCGGCATGGAATATCCGTCCCATAAAACCAGCCGATATATGAAACTGCGTATAAAGATCAAACCGAACGCGCGAGTGGAGAAAGTGCAGGATCAAGGGGGGGGAAATCTGCTTGTCTGGGTGCGTCCGGCGGCGCGGGAAGGGAAAGCCAACGAGGCGTTGATAGAAGCCTTGAGCGAATATCTGGATATCCCCAAAAGCCTGATCAGGATAACGGCCGGGCATTCTTCAAGGATCAAGACCGTGTCTGTGGACAAGTGACCGTCGTTTATTGTTGCGTAAACCGCCGGTTGTGCTAAAATTAAAATAAAGGACGTAAGATACGAAAGGAAGGCGCATAAATGCCGGGAGATATCCGCCGACGTATAGAAAGAATAGCCGGGAAAGACCGGAGGTATAAAGCCGACGCGTATGAATTCGTTATGGAGGCGTTGCGTTTTACCCAAAACAGTCTTGACCGGAAAGGGCATGTCAGCGGGCACGAACTTCTGGACGGGATAAAGGAATACGGGATCAAGCAATACGGCCCGATGTTAAGGACAGTGCTGGAATATTGGGGCATAAGGGATACGGCGGCTTTCGGAGACATAGTATTCAATATGATCGATGAAGGGATGTTCGGTAAGGAGAACGACGATTCTCCCGAAGATTTCAAGAACGTATATGATTTTGATTCCGCGTTCGATGTCTTTAAGGTGACGGAACGGTGAAACACCACACTTCCTATCTTACGATAAATACTTCAAAACAGTCGGAGTTGTTGAATATTACGCCCGATGTCCGCGACGCGGTCGTCAAAAGCGGCATTAAAGAAGGGTTATGCTTGGTCAACTCTATGCATATTACCTCCAGCGTGTTTATAAACGACGACGAAGATGGCCTGCATTCCGATTTCCTGGAGTGGCTGGAGTCGCTCGCTCCGTATGATAAGAAAAAGTACCGGCATAACCTTACCGGAGAGAATAACGCCGACGCGCATTTGAAACGTACGATCATGGGCAGGGAAGTGGTGGTGGCGATCACGGACGGTAAACTCGATTTCGGGCCGTGGGAACAGATTTTTTACGGAGAGTTCGACGGCCGGCGCGATAAAAAAATACTGATCAAGATCATCGGCGAATAGGGATCAGCGTTTTTGTTTTTTATGTTGAGTTTGAATATCGCCTTTTGCTGACGGTTACGATACCCGTATTGTCGAGTGGTTTACGTTCAACGGCGTGGCCGTGACCGTTTACCGGTTTATCTTTTATCGGGAAAGACAAGGATTATAGGGGGGATACGTTGATAAAAAGGAAGATATATTATCATCATACTGACGCCGGTGGGGTGGTTTATTACGCCAATTACCTCGCTTTC
>JBAZGW010000006.1:0-3547 GCA_041652635.1 Candidatus Omnitrophota bacterium
CCGTGACCCAATGCCGTACGGGCTGCGTTACCATAGCCGTTACCGGTATTTTACGGCGGGTAATAATTCAGGGAAGAAACCCCGCCCTTCGACAAGTTTTAATGGTGAGCAAAGTCGAATCCGCTCAGGATAAACTTCGTCGAAGGATTAGTCCGGGGAGTATTCATTTTTCCTACGCGGAAGATCCCAGGCTTAACAGATTGTTTTGACCCGCTCTATTTTTTTTAGAGAAGCTTCGTTGGGTATAAGAAAGTAACAGAATTCCCCTACAATTTGATATTAATGCTATAATTATCAATCGCGTTTTGCGATATGTGATATAGATAGAAAAGGAGAAAAACGTATGAATAAGCGAAAGCTTTTGTCGTTGCTCACCGCCGGGATGTTTTTCCCGATTCTTACGTCATCCGCGCGCGGGGAAGATATGACTGTTACCACTTATTATCCTTCGCCCAATGGTAGTTATGACGCGTTGTCGGTTAAAAGGTTCTCTGTGGGGGATACTAATGGGGACGGCAATATCAATGCTTCAGACGTCGCCGTTTCCAATGGGTATTTATTGGTGGCGGATAAAATAGGTATCAGGACGACAAGCCCGGATGCCGCGTTGAAAATAGAAAGTGGCGGGATGGCGATTGGCCAAGCAGCGGCCATTTCAGATGCGGATGGGAATAACCGGAGTATACAAATAACAACTGATACCAGTTATGGGGGGACCTATAATGACCATACGGGGGCGTTGATATTCTCAATAATGCCTGGCGGGTGGGGAACTTCGGAACTGCACTTTAGAAATTCCAATAATTGGTCGAGTTATCGCAGTGAAGATTCTATGATAATTTCATATGATACCACTTATATACATGGCAACGTCGGCATCGGGACGGTATCGCCGGGAGCGAAATTACACTTATGCGGAGGTGATGGTAGCGTTACTTTTGCGTCCGCGATTATCGCACTTGGTTATTCCACTACCGGTCAATACCCTCATTTTATTCATACGCGTCATAATAGCGGTGCCGGCACCGGTAATGCCATAGATTTTTATACGGGAGATCAAACTGCGGCAGGTGTTTTTCCAACAAACGCGGTTCATGGTATGACGATAGAAAATGGTAGGGTTGGTATTGGGACGACGTCGCCGGGGACCCTCGTGCATACTTATGGGAACGGGGGGTGGAATGCCGGGTTTAGAACCGAATACAGCGGTGGAAGTGGAAATGGCTGGAATATTGTTGATGGCACAGATAATAATTTGTATATTGGATACGGCAGTTCTTCCGCGCCTTCAGCAAAAGTGGTTCTTCAAAACGGCGGCAATGTCGGCATCGGGACGACAACCCCGAACGCGAATATGAAACTCCAGGCCGCCGGAGAAATATGTTCTTCCACTTTAGGCGCCGCCGGGGGAAATATTAGGATGATCGCCGGCAACTACGGCTGTTTTATCAGGAATGATGGCGCCAATACGTATTTTCTATTAACTAACGCCGGTGATCAGTATGGCGGCTGGAACGGGCTTAGGCCTTTGTATATTAACGATGCCAGCGGCTATGTTACTTTCGGTAACGGGCACGGCGACTTGGCAGAGAACTATCTTATCTCCGGTAAGGCATTACGGGGGAGTTTAATGAGTGTGGACAGCGCTGCCCCGTCAACGGCGATCAAAGCCGGTCCTTTACGTTCATCCTTGCTTGGAGTTGTTTCTACTACTCCTGGCGCTGTTATGGATACTGACGGCGGTTTCCATATCGGCTACGGGACTAAAAGCGAATACAAGAACGAGAAAACGCCTATAGTGCTTGCCGGCGCCGCGCCTGTTTTAGTAACATCGAAGAACGGGCCCATATCTATAGGCGACCTGATCGGTATATCTTCTGTTCCGGGTTTTGGCGCTAAAGCGAATACTGCCGGCCTGACCGTCGGCATGGCCCTGGAAGCGTTTACCCCCGGCCCAGCCGCTTGTAAAACCGCGGTTTCGCTTGATGCCATTAAATGGCCGGACGACAACGGAAAGAACTCCAAGAAGCCCTGCTTCAAGCTTCCTGATGGAACTTACGTCGGGAAGATCATGGCAGCCGTTAACGTCTCTTGGTATGACCCGGCCGCGGAAACTCCGGATCCTGACAAAGAGTTAATCAAAGAGATGCGGAGTAACATCGCTGATTTGGCCGCGGCAGTAAAGGCGCAACAGCAGGAAATCCGGACATTAAAGCAGGAAATAAGTAAAACAAAGAAATAATCAGTGGATTCTGATCCGTGATTGTTATGTGAGTTGTTACGATAGAGAGAGCTATCGACAGCGCCTTGCTGAGTCGCTTTGTTATGTTGAGCCGGCGGAGAAGGGAAGGGTTTAATCTGTGAAAGTTATCGGTATCAACGGCAGTGCCAGGAAAGACGGGAATACCGCGATCATTATCGGGAAAGTATTCAGCGTGCTGGAAAAGGCCGGGATTGAGACTGAACTGATCCAACTCGCCGGTAAACAGATCCGCGGATGCAAAGCCTGCAACGCCTGTTTTAAGAATAAAGATAAGAAATGCGCCATTTCTAACGATATCGTCAACGAGTGCATCGCTAAGATGTCCGCGGCTGACGCTATAATCTTAGGATCGCCGGTTTATTTCACGGATATAACCGCTTCGTTGAAAGCCTTGATTGAACGCGCGGGTTACGTTTCTATGGCTAACGGTTACCTTTTTAAACATAAAGTTGCGGCAGGGGTAACGGCAGTGCGCCGGGGTGGGGCGATCCACGCCTTTGATACCATCAATCATTTTCTTCATTGGAACCAGATGTTTTTAGTGGGTTCAACCTATTGGAATATGGTCCACGGCAGGGATATCGGGGAAGTGGAGAATGACGCCGAAGGTATAGCCAATATGCAGAACCTGGGTGAGAATATGGCGATGTTGTTGAGAAAACTACACGGCTGATTAAAAACTGGTTCCGGGTGTTGGGTTCTTGGTCCTGGGAAGAACAAAAGCAGAGCACGGTCCATATACCATATACGGTTACGAAAGACGAGACACGAAGCAAGAAGGATGAGACGGCTAAACCCAGTATTTCCTAAAATTCCCGCATAATTAACGTAATCTTCAGGTAAGAACTGTAAATAACCCGATGAAATATTGACAATAAACGGTAAACGTGGTATCTTTTGTATCCTTAGGTAATACTTTTCATACTATGCATACCAAGGTGCGCTTGGTATGATGCTAACCAAGGAAGGAGCAGGGAATGAGCAATCTTAAGAAATTTTACGGCAAAGTCCCCGTTGGGACTAAAGGCCAGATTGTTATTCCGGCGGAAGCGAGGAAAGTGATGGGCATCAAGCCGGGAGACAACGTGATCATTATTTCCGGCCCGCCCCATCACGATAAGATAATCAGCATTATTCCTGAAAATGAGTTTAACGAGTTCTTGAAATTCTTTGAAGAACACGTCGCTAATCTGAAGAAAGCAGTTTCCAGGCCATAGTAGTGCGCTGTAAAATTAGTTTTTAGTATGCCAGCGCACAGAGCAATCGAAAATCGAAATTAGAAAA
>JBAZGW010000006.1:3557-4343 GCA_041652635.1 Candidatus Omnitrophota bacterium
GTAGTGCAGGGGTTAACTTTCTACTTTCGATTCTCAAGTATTAAAAGCATTGTTTAACAATGTAGTAGTAGTAAACGTTATCCGGAGAGAAAATGTATAGTAGAATAAATTATTTTTTGCGCAGTTCTTTTCTTGTCTCCCTGTTTTGCGGGATTTCAATTTTGCTGTTTATGACGATATCCGGTTGTGCTAAGCAAGCCAAACCGTTACCGCAGCTTCCGGAAGCGGTTGTGTTCCAGGTGCGTCCGGAGCGGTTAGTCGTCACTACCGAATTGCCCGGCCGCACAAGCGTATTCCTTATCGCTGAAATCCGGCCCCAGGTCAACGGGCTTATCCAGGAACGTTTGTTCACTGAAGGTTCCGAGGTCAAAGCCGGTCAGTCGCTTTATCAGATCGATCCCGCTCCTTTTCAAGCGGCGTTGGACAAAGCCAAGGCGAATCTATCGGCTTTGCGGTCGAGAGTTGACCGTTACCGGGAAGCTTTGGTTGACAACGCGGTCAGCCGGCAGGATTTTGATGACGCGGAGGCTGCTCTGAAACAGGCCGAAGCAGAACTCAAAACCGCCCAGATCAATATCGATTACACTAAAGTTGTCTCGCCGGTCACCGGGCGCATCGGGTCTTCTACCGTAACGGAGGGAGCTATTGTGACGGCGTATCAAGCTACAGCTTTGGCGACCATCCAGCAACTGGATCCTATTTATGTGGATATTCCCCAGTCCACCACAGAACTTATGCGTCTGCGGCGCAGTTTGGAGGATGGCCGTCTTAATCACTCCGGAACGG
>JBAZGW010000006.1:4353-35163 GCA_041652635.1 Candidatus Omnitrophota bacterium
AATAAGGTAAAGCTCTTTTTGGAAGACGGCACTCCGTATCTTTTGGATGGAACGCTTCAGTTTCAGGATATCACGGTGGATCCTACGACCGGCTCAGTAATTTTAAGGGTGATCTTCCCGAATCCCAAAGGCGTTCTTTTACCGGGTATGTTCGTCCGGGCGGTTATTATAGAAGGAGTCAATGAGCAGGCCATTCTTGTTCCGCAGCAGGGAGTTTCCCGTAACCCAAAAGGCGAGCCGTTCGCTCTGATCGTGGACGCTGAAAACAAGGTTCAGCAGCGGATGCTCACACTTGACCGGGCCGTTGGTGATAAATGGCTTGTTTCTTCAGGACTTAATTCCGGAGATCAAGTGATCGTTGAAGGTATTCAAAAAGTCAGGCCCGGAGTTACAGTAAAGGTTATCCAATTCGAAGCCGGCCGCGAAGATGGACACGCGGACGGGAAGGCGGCCCAGCCGCCCGCGAATACGAAATAAACGGAGAAATCAATGGTATCGAAATTCTTTCTTGACCGTCCGGTCTTTGCTTGGGTCATCGCCATAATCCTGATGGTTCTGGGCGTATTGTCCATCGTGCAGTTGCCTATATCTCAATATCCACCGATCGCGCCGCCTTCCATTGCCATTAGCGCCGCCTATCCGGGGGCTTCAGCCGAGACGGTGGAAAATACCGTGACCCAGATCATCGAGCAAAAGATGACCGGATTTGAAGATTTGCTTTATATGTCCGCAAAAAGCGATTCGGCCGGGTCCTCTCGTATCGAGTTGACTTTTAGGGCGGGGACCGATCCTGATCTTGCCTGGTCCAAGGTGCAAAATAAGCTTCAACTCGCTCTGCCCAGTCTTCCGGCAGTTGTCCAGAGTTCTGGTGTCAAGGTCAGCAAATCCACGCGTAATTATCTGATCATCGTGGGCTTGATCTCGGATGACGGTAGTATGGACGGTAACGACTTGCGGGATTACGCCCAGTCTAACCTGGAAAAAGTGCTGGCGCGCGTGCCGGGAGTCGGCGAGGTAGAGAATTTCGGTTCGCAATATTCAATGCGCGTTTGGCTGAATCCAGATAAGTTGACCGACTATAAACTAACTGTCGCGGATATTGTCGCGGCGGTGAAGGTTTATAATGTGGAGGTTTCTTCGGGCCAGTTCGGCGGGCTTCCGGCAGTTGCGGGCCAGCGTTTGAACGCTTCTATCGTTGTCCAGAATTTACTCCAGACCCCGGATGAATTTGCCGATATTCCGCTTCGGACCAATCCCGATGGTTCCATTGTGCGGATCAAGCATGTGGCTCGCACGGAACTGGGGACCGAGTCTTACGATGTGGGGGCCTTCTACAACGGTAAACCTTCCGCTGCTATGGCTATCCGGCAGGCCCCCGGCGCCAACGCGTTGAATACGGCTGACGCGATTAAGGCGAAATTGGAAGAAATGAGCCAATATTTTCCTCAAGGTATGAAGGTGGTGTATCCTTATGACACTACTCCTTTTGTAAAGGTAGCTATTGATGAGGTGGTCAAGACCCTTTTTGAGGCGATCTTGCTGGTTTTTCTGGTCATGTTCCTGTTCATGGGGAACTTGCGGGCCACGTTGATCCCTACGATCGCGGTGCCGGTGGTTTTGTTGGGAACCTTTGCGGTTCTGGGATGGTTCGGGTATTCGATCAATATGTTGACTATGTTCGCTATGGTGTTAGCCATAGGCCTGCTGGTGGACGATGCCATTGTGGTGGTCGAAAATGTGGAACGGATCATGACCGAGGAAGGGCTTTCTCCCCGGGAGGCTACCGCCAAGTCCATGGGCCAGATCACCAGCGCTTTGATCGGTATCGGTTTGGTGCTCGCGGCGGTTTTCGGCCCCATGGCATTCTTTGCCGGCTCGACTGGCGTTATCTACCGCCAGTTTTCCGTTACTATTATTGCCTCCATGTTGTTGTCGGTGATCGTGGCCCTGGTCTTAACGCCTGTATTATGCGCCTCATTGCTTAAGCCGGTAGTTAAGGGACATGAACCGGCGGAAAACGCGGTTTGGTTCCTGCGTCCGTTTTTTCTGCGTTTTGACCGCGTCTTTTTCTCGATCAGGGACAAATATGTCAAAGTAGTGGGCTATTCTTTAACGAATAAAAAGCGTTTCTTGTTAGCCTATACCGTGATCTTAGGTATTATTTGTTTCGTATTCCTGCGTTTGCCCACCGGATATCTGCCGGATGAAGACCAGGGGATGCTGCTTGCTCAGATACTGATGCCGACAGGCGCCACTATGGAGCAGACCCAGGTAGTCGCGAATGAAGTTCAGCGTTATTTTAAGGAGAGCGAAAAAGAAACAGTGGAATCCTGTATGACGATCGCGGGCGCGGGATTTTCCGGGAGGGCGCAGAATAACGGTATGGTGTTTGTCAAGCTGAAGGACTGGAAACTGCGCGGCCGGAAAGATTTTAAAGCCAAGGCTATTGCCGCCAGGGCAATGAAGAATTTGTCGCCGATCATCCGCCAGGCCATAGTTTTTGTTTTTCCGCCTCCCGCGGTTGTTGAGTTGGGTAATGCCCAGGGTGTGGATTTTCAGTTGGTGGACCGCGGCGGCCTCGGCCACGCGGCCTTGATGGATGCCCGCAACCGGATGCTCGCTATGGCGGCCAAGGATGCCCGATTAGCCAGTGTCCGCCCCAACGGGATGGAAGATGTGCCTCAGTTCCGGGTGGATGTGGATTGGGAGAAAGCGGGCGCTCTGGGACTGTCCATCAGCTCGATACATAACACCATCTCGGCGGCCTTCGGCGGTGCTTATGTTAATGATTTCATCCAGGCCGGACGGGTCAAGCGGGTATATGTGCAGGCGGACGCGCAGTACCGCATGCTTCCCAAAGATCTGGAAAAACTTTATGTGCGCAATGCCGCCGGGAAGATGGCCCCATTTACGTCGTTCGCGTCGACGCGCTGGACGTCCGGTTCCCCCCAGTTGGAGCGTTTTAACGGGTTTCCGTCCCTGAATATCTGGGGTGAACCCGCCCCCCACCGGAGTTCCGGAGAGGCCATGCAGGCTATGGAGGAGATATCCTTGAAATTACCGAGAGGTATCGGTTATGACTGGTCTGGGCTTTCTTATCAGGAACGGATGGCAACGTCTCAGGGCCCGATCCTCTATGTGTTTTCCGTTTTAGTGATCTTTCTTTGTGTGGCGGCGTTGTATGAAAGCTGGAGCATTCCTTTTGTTAATTTATTGATGCTGCCGTTGGGCGTGTTCGGAGCGTTAATGGCAACTTCTTTGAGGGGACTGCCTAATGATGTTTACTTTCAGATCGGATTTTTGACGACGATGGGGCTTTCGACAAAGAACGCCATTTTGATAATCCAGTTCATCAAAGAACAGATGCACCGGGGATTGGGGCTTGTCGAGGCGACCCTGGCGGCCGTAAGGATCAGGTTCCGGCCCGTCATTATGACATCACTGGCGTTTTTCTTTGGAACGCTGCCTTTGGCCACCGCCACCGGCGCCGGCGCCGGCGCCATGAATGCCATCGGTACGGCGGTCACCGGCGGGATGCTTTCCGCCACATTCATCGACCTTATTTTTATTCCACTGTTCTTTATCCTTATATCCCGCTTTTTCGGGCCCAAGAAACAGCAGATCGCGGCTGTTGATCAGGAAACCGCGGGTTTACAGAAGAAAGTCTGAGATGAAACGAATAGTCGTTTTAATTTTAGGGGTTGTTTGTTTTAACGGTTGCACTCTGGCCCCGAAATACAACCGGCCGAAAGCTCCGATTCCCGGCACTTGGCCAATTGGAGATGCCTATTTGCAGGCGCAGCCGGCAACCGGCGTTGTGGATGCCGAGCGATTGAAATGGCGGGAATTTTTTACCGATCCGAAACTGCAGCGGATCATCGAGACCGCTCTTGAAAATAACCGGGACCTTAAGCTTGCCGCCTTAAATGTGGAAAAGGCGCGCGGCTTATACGGAATTCAACGGGCTGAATTGTTCCCGGGATTTGATGCGCAGGGAGGGTTGACCAAAGAACATTTTTCCTCCGATTTTATAACCCCGGGAAGTCCGAGGACAACCGAGAAATACAGCGTTAATTTAGGTGTCACTGCCTGGGAGGTCGATTTCTTCGGCCGTATCCGCAGTTTGAAGAAAAAGGCCCTGGAAGAATATTTGAGCACGGAAGAAGCACGCCGCAGCGCTCAGATCACGCTGGTGTCCGAGATCGCCCAGGCGTATCTGACCGTTGCCGCGGACCGGGCTAACCTTAACCTGGCTCAATCGATCCTGAACGCACAGGAAGGTGTTTACAATTTAGTCCAACGGAAACATAAGCTTAAACTCGTGAACGAAATAGACCTGTATCGCGCTCAAACCCAGATGGATGCCGCCTATGGAGATCTTGTGCGTTATACGCAGCAGGCAGCCAAGGATAAAAATGCGTTGGAGCTTTTGGCCGGCGATCCGGTCCCGGAAGATCTCCTGCCGTTTGATTTGGAAAGCGTCAGGCCGCTTAGGGATATCTTTCCCGGTTTATCTTCCGAAGTGCTTTTCAGGCGGCCGGATATTATGGAAGCTGAACATCAACTAAAAGGCGCCTATGCCGATATCGGAGCGGCCCGGGCCGCTTTTTTCCCCAGTATTTCTTTAACGACCGCTCTTGGTTCTGCAAGCAGCGATCTTTCAAACCTGTTTAAAACCGGTAAGGATACCTGGATTTTCGCGCCGAAGGCTGTGATGCCGGTTTTTGATGCCCGCACCTGGTCAGCTTACCGGGTCAGTGAGGCGAACCGGAAAATCGCGTTGACCCGCTATGAGAAAACCATCCAGACGGCTTTTCGGGAGGTGGCCGACGTTCTTGCCGTGCAAGGCACGGTAGATAGACAAATAACGGGGCAACAGTCTATAGTTGATTCCGCGCGGAAGATTTACGATCTCTCAAGTAAACGCTACGCAACCGGGATCGATAATTATCTAAGCGTCCTTGACGCGCAGCGGTCACTTTACGGCGCGCAACAAGGGCTCATTTTCGCGCAACTCTCCAAGCTTGTTAACGAGGTGAGGGCTTATGCGGTATTGGGCGGGGGCGGGTTGGAGGATAAGGTAATAGAGAAGAGGGCCGGGCGGGATCTTGTTCAAGAAAATGTTCTTTCATCGTTGGGCTCTGAGGCCGGCAAGTCAAAGCCTTAAAGTGACCGGCAAGACTTTGTTGCCGGTCCATTCATTGACAATATGCTCCGCGACGATTCTTTCATGATCCTGCCGCGGTTTTGTTTTGATCGGAGCGCGAAATTCCCGAATGCCTGTTCCGCTGTTTCAGGGGCAGGGCCTTTTGTCCCCAGCCTATTGAACTTTTTCCTTGTTAGCCTTCGCGTAAAGTTTTATAATGACACGTTGCTTTGAAGACGGCCTGAGGCAAGAATGGATATCGAAAGCGGGGGAGAGGGATGAAGAAGATCGATTGCGAAAAATGCAAGAAGCAGAGCGCCTGTTGCAAATTCGGGGCCTGGGTGGATCTGGAAGAGGCCAAGAAAATAGCCTCTCTCGGATTAAAAGGCGATTTTTATCAGCTTGAGGTTGATAAGGATTTCCCTTCCGGATATAGGATCGGAACGAGTTACGGGAATAACCCCTGTTCTTTTCTTACCAAGAAAGGGTTGTGCGCTGTCCATATAGTAGGCTATGAATTCAAACCGGCCCACTGTAAGGAATTCCCTTATGAGAATAATGAATTATCCCCTTTCGCGAAGGTCTTGTGTTTACAGGCCCGTCCCAAAAAAAGAAATAAGTCCGTTCGTCCTGATGCCGGGAATACCCGCAGGAAGAATAATTAACCCGCCATGAATTTGATCGATTCCGGATTCCAGAATTCGAATCTTTTTCAGCATATGCCGGTTTTTGACGAGATCTCATACGCCGGGCATAACGAAGATAAAGTCCGCCAATATAAAGCGTTCCACGAAGGGCAAACATGCGGCATTCTATCCTTGAATTTTATCCGCGATGACGAGAAGATCCTTTGGGACGCGATAGAAGATTTCGTGAAACGCAGCGTAATCAGCGCCGCGTCCTGCGCGCACGGTATTTATATCTTTGACCTGTTGACCATCGATATCCATAAGGAGATCAAGACATTTAAGCACGCGGAACTCTCTACGGTCATCATAAATACGGCAAGCAGAATGAAGCCGGGGGAAGTGAGGATGATCAAGTATTCTTCTCTTTACGCGCTCATTCAAAAAACCGCCGATTACGATTGGGGAAAGATAACTTTTAAGAGCGCCGTGAATGTGTTCAAAGATAAACCGCAATATCTGGATCTGTTGATCGGACAGCTTTTGAAAGATTATATGTTCTCTCGCGATCCGGTGATCCTTTTATTGAATGATCTCAGCCAGAACCCCGTTTTTGACCAGCAGAACGTAACTCAGCAGGAGCGATTGAAGAAAGTCATAGCCGATCTTATTCCTAATTCCATCGAATTCGTCCCCGAAGTGTATATCCAGGATAAGAATGGGGCAAGAGAACTTCTTTCCGGATCAAAACTGTAGTTTTTTCTAAAAAGGATCAATATGGATTTTCAACTAAAAGCGGAATTTATCGAGCTGGATAATCTGCTGAAGGTAATGGATTTTGTTCCTAACGGGGCGGAAGCTAAACAGCGCATCCAGGCAGGCTCGATCAGGATCAACGGCGAGGTTGAAACACGCGTCCGCCGTAAACTGCGTTCCGGTGATTCCGTGGAATTCGGCGGGCAACAAATCGTTATCGTTTCTGAATTCCGGGGACAGTGCGCCAATACTTAATTATATTAAGCCTTAGCCGTTGCCGGTTTTCAACCCTAGGAAAATTCATCTAACAAAGGATTGCCCGCGAATGCCCGCCTTTCCCATGCCCAGAGTATTATTGTATACCCTGCCGCCTTCCGGCGGGGATTTCTTTCCCGTTTCCCTCGGCTATATCGCCGCGAGCCTCAAGGCGCAGAATATCGAAGCGGTGGTCGCGGAAGTGGACCGGATCACCGCGCGCACCGGCCGGGAAGTCGCTAATTTTGTCGGCGCCTATAAACCTTTAGTGGTCGGGTTCTCCGTTTATCAGGCCAATATAAAGCTGGCGCTTCAATTGGCGCGGCTGGTGAAGATGGTCGATCCGGAGATCCTCGTTGTCTTTGGCGGCCCTCAGGCAGGTTTTATGCCTAAAGAGGCGCTGCGCCGGATGCGCCAGGTGGACGTTATACTGCGCGGAGAAGGGGAGAATGTGCTGCCGGAGTTAGTGCGTTGCGTGATCTCCGGTTCCGACCCCAGGCATATTAAGGGCATTGTTTTTATGCTGGAAGATAAAGTGATCGAAACTCCGCCGGCGGCGCCAGCCGGGGACCTTGACTCTTTGCCTTCGCCGTATGCCGATAATGTGTTCGATCTCGGCCAGCATGAATCCGCGGTGATGCTGACTTCCCGGGGCTGCTGTTTTGACTGCGCTTTCTGTTACACTCCCCGCGCTTTCGGACGGTGCATCAGGGCGCATTCTCCCCGGAGGGTGCTCGCGGATATGACGATTTGCGTGAATGCCGGGATCAGCAGGTTTTTCTTCGCCGACCCTTCGTTCACATACGATAAAAAAAGGGTCGCCGCGATCATGCGCGGGATTATCAAAAGGCGCTGGACGGCCGAGATCTGGTGCGAGACCAGGACCGACCTTATCGATAAGCCGTTGCTGGAATTGATGGCCAAGGCGGGCGTGATATATATCGCCTACGGGCTTGAATCCTCCGATCCCGGTGTCAATAAAACTTTACGCAAGCCCATCGATCTCGACCGTTTTGAGAAGATCGTGCGTTTCACGCGGGAGGCGGGAATAGAGCCGGAGGTTTTCACGCTCTATGGTTTGCCCGGCCAGAGCACGGGATCGTGCCTTGAGACGTTGGAATTCCTGAAAAGGCTGGGGATAAAGATCGTGGGCAATTCCGCCGGCCAGCAGCTGCACCTTTTTTTCGGCACCGATATCGCCGATGACCCCGAACGTTACGGTATCCGGCTTTTGAAAAAACGCCGGCCGTTGTATCTTTCCCCCGGGACGGATTTTGTCACGGAACAGATGAAGCGCCGCGATATTGTCACGGTCGCCAAGGCCTATGAAGCCTTGCATCCCCGCAAAGCGCGTAAGGGGGGAGGCTATATCAGTTTGTTGTGACTTTGAGAATAGTGAATTAGTGGACAAAAAAGCTAAAACATCCGAAGTGTTTTTGCGCTATAAGCATTGCTTAATATCGCTTGCTGTGACATTTTCCTCAAGGTTAGTTGAGCTCGTTTAAGTATCCTTTGTCCGGCAATCGTTAAGGTCTTATAATTAAATATATAAGGTGCGGTGCCGATTAGCCTGTCTATAGCGCCAGGGCAATGATCCCTGCGTTTGCGCGGATTTCGGTTTGTAAAACGGGGTTGCTTCGTATGTCCGATTATTATAATATTGACCTTCATAAGATAGCGCGCGCGGCGCTAAAACAATACGGTTTTGATTTTACCATCGGTAATCCGGTACTTGATGAGGTCACGGCTCTTGATCCTGATAGGCTTTTGAATGTAGCGTATGACGGGCTCAGGGATCTTCGCGGACTTCTCTGGTCGTCGATTGATAACGCGGAATCCCTGGATCTCGACCAGATAGAGTATTGTGAACGCGGCACAAACGGTGAGATTATCGTCAAGATCGCCATCGCCGACGTGGATTTATTTGTGCCCAAGAATTCTCAGACCGATATCTACGCCGCGCATAACGGGTCATCGGTTTATGCCGGTATCGATGTTTTTCCTATGTTGCCGGAACGTTTGTCAAGCGGGCTTACCTCGTTATTACCGGACACTGAGCGCGCGGCTATCGTTATTGAATTCAGTGTGTTAAGTGACGGGACGATGACCTCTGGAGTTGTCTACCGGGCATTGATCCGTAACAAAGCGAAACTTATTTATGAGGAGATCGGCGGCTGGATGGAAGGGGAGAGGGGGGTTCCCGTGTCGGTTACCGGCGTTCCGGGGCTTAGAGAACAGTTGGAATTGCAGGATGAAGCCGCCGAACGTTTGAACAAGTTACGTGTTGAGCAAGGGGCGCTTGAATTCGGTACCGTTGAACCGAAGCCCGTCATCCGCGGTGATGATGTCGTCGCGCTTTCCTTGAGGAAAAAGAACCGCGCCAGTTTCATCATAGAGAATTTTATGATCGCCGCCAACGTCACCGTATCGCAATTCTTGAAGAGAGCGGAGATTCCGATGATCCAGCGGGTGGTGCGCGTTCCCAATAACTGGCCTGGTATTAGGTCTGCCGCCGCCGCCTTTGATGAGACATTGCCGCTTCAACCCGAGGCTAAGGCGCTCGCGGGGTTCCTTCATAGAATAAAGGCCTCCGATCCGGATAAATTCCCCGATCTTTCATTGGCCATCGTCAAATTACTTGGCCCGGGTGAATACGTAATGCTTGATCATTCGTCAGATCCCGTGGGCCACTTCGGACTCGCGGTGATGGATTATACGCACGGGACCGCGCCTAACAGGCGTTATGTCGACGTGCTCATTCAAAGGCTTGTAAAAGCGGTCGTGGGAAAGCGGCCCTGTCCTTATGACCGGGATAAATTGGCCGATTTTGCCGTCCGCTGCACAGTCCGCGATAAAGCGGCTAAAAAAGTGGAGCGTTTTATGCGTAAAGCCGCGGCCGCAGTATTCCTGGAAGGGAAGGTCGGCGAATCTTTCGAAGGCATAGTCACGGGATCTTCCGAAAAAGGGACGTATGTGCGGATATTGACGCCTCCGGTAGAAGGGCGAATTATGCGCGGAGAAAAGGGATTGGCTGTCGGAGAGAAGGTTCGCGTGCGTTTGGCCGGGATGAACCCGTATAAGGGGCAGATCGATTTTGAGAGTTTTGCAGGAACAACGAAATAACGGGTGGGGAAGGAATTTAACTTTAACGGAGGGGAATGGTGAGGAATATACCAAAAGAATACGAGACCGGCGATAAGGAATCGGACCGCTTGGTCAATGAACTTGTTAAGCGTTCCGCGTCCGTTGAGACCGGGGAGTTGTTGCGTGAAATATTGACGACCACCGTTAAGCTGGGGAAGGAATCAAGGGACAAGGGCGATCTGAAACTTGTGAATAACGCCTTGAAAGAGTTACGTTATTCTTTCAAGGTATTTTCTCCGTACAGGAACGTCAAGAAGGCGATAATTTTCGGGTCGGCGAGGTCCCAAAATACTTCGGCCGAATACCTGATGGCTGAGGAATTCGCGCGCAAGCTGACGGCGAAAGGCTATATGATCGTTACCGGCGGCGGCCCAGGGGTGATGGAGGCCGGTAACAAAGGCTCAAAAACCGGGGAAGACTTTGCCTTGAACATTAGGCTTCCTTTCGAGCAAAAGACCAATCCATACATACGGGAAAAAGATAAGATCATCAACTTTAAATATTTCTTCACCAGGAAGCTGGTTTTCGTGAAAGAGACCGACGCGACCGCTCTCTTTCCGGGGGGATTCGGCACGCAGGATGAGGGATTCGAGATGATCACTTTGATCCAGACCGGTAAATCCAGGCCCAGGCCGGTGGTTTTAATGGAACCGCCGGGTTCCGGGTATTGGGCGCAATGGCTGCGTTTTGTGGATAAACAGCTGGCCGGAAGAGGATATATAAAAAAGGAAGACCTGAATCTTTTTCGCGTTGTGGACAATGTGGATAGCGGCATTGAACATATCGAGGGTTTTTATAAAGTCTATCATTCAATACGTTATGTCGCCGGGTTGACCGTGCTGAGATTGAATAGGGAGGTCTCCGGTAAAACAGTGAGGTTCATAAATAAGGAATTCAAAGATATTTTAACGGGTGGCCGGATCGAGGCGTGTCTTCCCACCGATAAAGAGGCCCAGGAAGGGGAATACCTTGATCTGCCCAGGCTGTCTATGCGTTTTAATCTGCGTGATTACGGCAGATTGTGCGAATTGATAAGCGTGATCAATAAAGACTGTCCGTAACGTAAGCCCCGGGAATAGATAGCCGCGCGTTAAGGAACGCGGGTTATAATCTTTAAGGATTAGTTTAATGAATATACTAGACAGCCATTCAGTTTTGATCTTTTTAAGCCTTACCGTGATCCTTTCCTATTGGTTCAATTTGCTCGGCCGCCATTGGAGACTTCCTTCTGTCCTGCTTCTGTTGGGTTTCGGTATATTGCTGCATTCTGTGGGGGATTATTTTAATTTCGTAATTAACGATATTAAGCCCTATCTGGAATTATTCGGTATTGTGGGGCTGATCCTGATCGTCCTGGAAGCCGCCCTGGATATTAAAATCAGCGCTTCGAGCCTGCCGAATATACGAAAATCTTTTGAAGTGGCTTTCTTGATGCTTGTGCTGGGAACGGTCTCGATCGCCGCGCTTTTCAATTTCTGGTTCGGCACAGGATGGAAAGTATCTTTGATAAATTCCATCCCGCTTGCTGTGGTGAGCAGCGCTATCGTGATCCCCAGCGTCGCTCATTTATCGGGCAAGAAAAAAGAATTCCTTATCTATGAGTCCACGCTTTCCGATATCTTGGGGATATTGTTCTTTAATTTCTTGGTTCAACAGACGGTTATGACGGCCGGTTCTATCTTAAGCTTCTTTATGATGACGGGGGTGACGGTCATCTTATCTTTTGCGGGCGCGGTATTCCTGATCTTCCTGGCGGCCAGGATAAAAAACCACGTCAAGATGTTCATTATTCTGTCGATAATGCTGCTCATTTATTCTCTGGGAAAGATGCTGCATTTGTCGTCACTGCTATTGATATTTATTTTCGGGATCCTCGTGAATAATCTGGAGAGTATTTTCAAGAATAAGTTTATGTCTTCCGGTGGAAATGAGATCAAGAATGAACTGGTCCATTTTAAACTGGTCGTGTCCGAATCCTCGTTTGTTATCAGGACCTTTTTCTTTATTATGTTCGGTTATTCGATCGATCTGCGCGTCATTGTCGGCAGTGATGTGCTTTTGATCGGTTCTTTGGTGGTAATGATCCTTGTCGCGGTCAGGTACCTTTATTTGAGATTATTCGCAAAGTTCAATCTCCTGCCGGAATTCTTCGTGGCGCCGAAAGGACTGGTAAGTATTTTATTGTTTTACGCCATACCGGCCCAGTCGGTTATCCCTTTTGTCGGCAGGGGCGTGCTCTTTTTTGTTATCTGCGCCACTTCCGTATTCATGGCGGTCGGTTTATATATTCACGGTGGTAAAACCGGATCTAATGATATCCTTTGAGGGGAGCCGGCGTGTAATCCGAATATCCTCAACGGATTACGTATGATTATTTTTTATGGCGCGGTGTGTCCCTGAGAAAACAGTTACCAAAGCGAAGTGTTTTTTACTTGTATAAGTGTAGGGCACATTGACGTGTAAGATCCGAACTAAGGCGTTCTATAAATAGAACGCTATTTTTTTAACCGACGCGGGCGTCTTTTTAATCCATGGGTGGATTATAAAGGCGCTTTTTTATTAAAAGGAGGGAGTATGCGAAAAATTGTTTTTTTGTTGTTGGCGGCATTAATGGGAGGCACTACTTTATGTTTCGCCCAGGATCCGGGCGGAGCCGCGACTTTGGCCGCGAACCCGGGGATCTCTATTGATTATGTTTGGGTTTTATTGTGCGGTTTTCTTGTTTTCTTTATGCAGGCCGGTTTTGCCATGGTGGAGGCGGGTTTCTGCCGCGCGAAGAACGCGACTAACCTGATGGCCAAGAATACTATTGATTTTGTGGTCGCTTCGTTGGTTTTTATGGCTTTCGGGTTCGCTTTTATGATGGGAACGGATTTTAAGGGATTGATAGGCATATCGGGGTGGTTCCTGCACGGAGAAAGTTATGATGTGGGCAGATATTTGATGTTTTTCTGGCAGTTGGTTTTTGCCGGGACAGCCGCCACTATCGTTTCAGGGGCGGTCGCTGAAAGGCTGAAATTCAAAGCGTATTTTCTCTATAGCCTTGCCGTCACGGCAATAGTGTATCCTATATACGGGCATTGGGTTTGGGGCGGCGGATGGCTTTCAAAACTTCCCTTCGGCGTAGGACATGTCGATTTTGCCGGCTCTGGTGTCGTGCATACTATCGGCGGGTTCGTGGGGCTGGCCGGCGCTATCGTTCTCGGCCCGCGTTTCGGAAAGTTCGGCAAGGACGGCAAACCCAAAGCGATCCCGGGACACAGCATTGTCTTGGCCGCGTTAGGTACATTTATCTTATGGTTCGGCTGGTTCGGTTTTAATCCCGGTTCCACTTTCTCGGCGCATCAACTGAGGATAGCGGTCATTGCGGTGAATACCAATCTGGCGGCAGCGGCGGGCGCGGCCGTGGCTATCCTGCTTGTTTTCGCCAAGACCAAGAAATGGGACGTTGGTATGATGCTTAACGGCTGCTTGGCAGGGTTGGTGGCTATTACCGCCCCTTGCGCCTGGGTTGAGGCCTGGGCCGCGGTAGTTATCGGAGCCGTAGCCGGTTTGTTGGTGGTATTGAGCGTTTATTTCTGGGAGAATAGAGGCGTGGATGATCCGGTCGGCGCCGTAAGTGTTCATGGTATAAACGGAGTCTGGGGGCTTCTGAGCGTGGGCCTTTTTGCCGACGGAACCTACGGTCTTGGGACAACCGAAGCTCCTTTGGTCAAGGGGTTGTTCTACGGCGGAGGGACCGGGCAGTTAGCCGCGCAGGCCATCGGGGCGGCAGTTTGCGCGTGCTGGGCGTTCGGCCTGGGCCTGATAATATTCAAGGCGATGGATAAGTTCTTTGGTGTCAGGGTCACTCCTCAGGAGGAGATCAAGGGGCTGGATGTGCAGGAGCACGGGACCCCGGCTTATCCGAATTTTTATACCTTTAACAACTAAGACAAATCATATACGTCTTCCGTTCACGCCGCAGGCGTGGACGGAAGGCTGTTATAAGGAGGGAGCGGAAAAATGAAGAAAATAGAAGCCGTAATCCGAGTAGAGAAGCTGGAAGAAATGACCGACGCCCTTGAAAAGTGCGGTTGTCCCGGTATGATGGTCAGTCATATTGAAGGACATGGCCGCCAGAAAGGCATCACGGAGCAGTTCCGGGGCAGGGAATTTAAGGTGAATTTTATCCCGAAAATAAAGATAGAGATCGTCGTTAAAGACGCCGATGTGGATAAGATCACAAAACTGATCACCAGCGTCGCCAAAACCGGGGAAATAGGGGATGGGAAGCTATTTATTTACCCCGTTGATAATGTCGTAAGGATACGCACCGAAGAAAAAGGCGAAGGAGCGGTTTAAGCCGGAGGCATTATTCGCCGTTGCGTCCGTAAAGCGCAAGGTACTTGTTTTACGGCGGTTTTACGTGTTCGAAGGCCGAAATGGGAGTCTGCGCCCTGATATCCGCTCAAATTGAATGCGGGTCAGGCCCTTCGATACTTCTCAGGTGAAACTCATAGTATCCGTTATTGCCTGATCCCGGGGCTTCCTATGTCCTTTGAAGGCCTCGTAAGGGCTCAGTAACTGTTTTGCTACTGTCATTTTTCATAATCAGCCCGAAAGTGTTTTAGCGGTCCGGCGGTGGTGGACGGGATCCCGGTTTTGAAAGCCCTATATGTTCATGTTCCCACCTAAAAGACCTCAAGCCTGGGGAGTTCCATTGAAACGACAAGAAAGCGCGGTTACCAAAAGCAGAAGCTTTTTACTTGTAAAGGTGTGAAGTGAATCTACGCATAGTGGCGTAAACTTACAAAGGCGTTCCCCAAGGGAACGCCTTTTTTTATAAGATATAAGACGTGGACGTCTTTTGATTTATCCAATGATGGATAAAAAAGAGACGTCTTTTTTATTCTCCTACGCAGAAAATTTCAGGTTTGCGAGTCTGAGGCTGAGTGCGCAGGATAAAAGGAGGAATTGATGCGGAAGATAGCAATTTACGGGAAAGGCGGCATCGGCAAGTCTACTACCACCCAGAATACGGTGGCGGGCCTGGCCGAGATGGGCAAACGGGTGATGGTGGTCGGCTGCGACCCTAAGGCGGATTCGACCCGCTTGCTGCTGGGAGGGCTGGCGCAAAGAACGGTTTTGGACACTTTGCGCGAAGAAGGCGAGGATGTGGAGTTGGACTACGTTATGAAATCCGGTTATAGCGGGGTGCGCTGCGTTGAATCCGGCGGCCCAGAGCCGGGGGTAGGCTGCGCCGGACGAGGCATCATTACCGCGATTAATCTTCTGGAACAGTTAGGCGCCTATGACAGCCGGCATAATCTGGATTACGCTTTTTACGATGTTTTAGGCGATGTCGTCTGCGGCGGATTCGCGATGCCGATACGCGACGGCAAAGCGCAGGAGATCTATATCGTGGTTTCCGGAGAGATGATGGCGATGTACGCGGCCAATAATATCTGCAAAGGTATCGTTAAGTTCGCCGACTCCGGTGGAGTCCGCCTGGGCGGACTTATCTGTAATAGCCGTCAGGTGGTCAATGAACAGCAGATGATCGAGGAGCTTGCCAAAAAGATCGGCACGCAAATGATCCATTTTGTCCCGCGCGATAATATGGTGCAGAAAGCCGAAATTAATCGAAAAACCGTGATCGAGTTCGATCCTACGCATCCGCAGGCTGATGAATACCGGACGCTGGCCAGAAAAATCGACCAAAATACCAATTTCGTCGTTCCTAAGCCGTTGACTATCGAGGAACTGGAGAAGCTCTTGATCACTTTCGGGATCGCAAATTAACCGTACGGAAGAAACGGATAGATAAGGAGACAAAATATGGTGATGATAAGAGCTGTGGTCAGGCCGGAGAAAGTTGATGGCGTTCTTAGCGCTTTGATGGAGGCCGGTTTTCCGGCGGTGACCAAGATGCCGGTTTTTGGACGGGGTAAACAAAGAGGGATAAAGATCGGGGATGTTACTTATGATGAATTGCCGAAAGAGCTCCTGTTTACAGTTGTTAAAGATAAAGAAAAAGATATAGCGATCAAAGCGATTATGGATGCCGCGAGGACAAACCAGGGTTCATTCGGAGACGGAAAAATATTCGTTTCTCCGGTTGAAGAGATCTATACCGTAAGCTCCGGGATAAAGGAAAAGTCGGAGGATGAAGGTTAGTATTTGGGGGGACTAAGATGAAAAAGAGGGCAATATTTTTATTAGCGTTGGCGGCTCTTTTATGCGGGTTTATTTATGCCGATGCCGCGGCATTAAAAAAAGTAAAGATCGGTTATTCCCGGTTGCGCATTAGTCTGCCCGTATTTGTGGCGCAAAAAGAAGGGATCTTCGAGAAAAACGGGCTTGATGTTGAATTGGAAATGTTCGATACTGCCCAGCCGCTTATGGACGCGCTTTGCGGAGGGAAACTGGATGTCGCAGGGTATTGCGCTTTCCCGATAACATTCAGCGCCCAACTAAGGAGCGGTAAAACCCTGCGTTACGCCACGATGCTTATGGAAGACAGCGCGCATCCTATCAGTATGTTCGTGGTCAAGAAAGATTCTTCAATCAGTTCCATCGCGGGGCTTAAGGGTAAGCGGGTCGGTATATTGCCGACGTATGCTTATAAAGTCTGGCTTGAGCTTATCCTTGAAAAGAACGGAATCAAGCCCGATGAGATCGTTATCCAGCAGGTTGCTCCGGCGATGACCGCCTTGACTCTTGAGTCGGGAGCGGTGGACGCGGTATTCACCAATGACCCTGCCTTAACCGTATGCCTTCAGAAAGGAATCGGGAAATTGCTCTATAAAGATGCGCTTGTCCCGCGGTATTTCTGGTCTCCCTTTCCTTTTGCCAGTTTTAATATCGCGGACGAATTCGCAAAAAGCAACCCGGAGACGGTAAAGCGAATAGTGAAGTCCCTGGATGAAGCGATCGATTTTATCAATTCAAATCAGCGGGAGGCGAAGAAAATAATGGCTGATTTCCTGCCCGATGCCCAGAAAGATTTTGTGGAGAATTATCCCGATGCGTTATTCTTGAGATCGGACCAGGTTAAGGAGAAAGAGCTTATAAAGATCGAGGAGTCTTATATGGAACTGGGGATTATAAAAAAGCCTCTTGATTTGTCGGAGTCATTGTGTCGGTAGGGGGTTTAAGCGGGATTTAAATTGAGTGGTCCGGGAAATTTCCGGAAAGAGGGGTTAACGCAATGAACGGGATAAATGTCAGGAACGTCAGCCGAAAGGTCAAACTGCCGGATGGGAGAGACGAAATAATATTCGCTGATTTCAGCTTGACCGTAGGTGATGGCGAAGTAGTGGGAATGTTCGGTCCGAACGGATGCGGGAAGACCACGCTGTTGAATATGATTTCCGGGATTTTAGAACCTGACTCAGGCGAAGTTTCGATATTCGGCCGGAAGCCGTCCGAAAAAAACATCGCTTATATTTTTCAGGATTATCAGAGCAGTCTCTTCCCCTGGCTGTCGGTAAGGGACAATATCTTGTTTCCGCTTTCGATCAGAAGGACAAAGAAAAGCGAGATGAAAGAAAGACTGCATTGTTTAACGGATTTGATCAAGATGCCTTTTAACCTGGACAAGTATCCTTATCAGTTGTGTGGCGGGCAGCAGCAATATGTGTCGGTAATGAGAGGGTTGATTTCCGATCCGGCGATAATGCTCGCGGATGAGCCGTTTTCCGGCCTGGATTATACCAATAGTATGTGGCTGATGGAAAGAATGTCCGGCATCCTCAGGAAGATCAAGATCCCCACGATCATCGTGGCGCATGATATCGAGTATCTGTTTTATCTGGCCGGGAGGGTTTGTTTTCTTGCGGGAAAACCGGCAAGAATTATCCGTGAAAAACATACCAATTTGGACCATTCCAAGGAAGATAGCTTGGATTATTCAGGCCTTAAAGAAGCGGAGCTTGAATTGAGAAGGTATTATGCGGAGGAAGGGGCTTATTCCTGATGGCGTTGAATTTCAAGAAAGATATCGCGCCTTTTTTGGGGCTGATAGTGCTGTGGCAGGTAATATCCATGAGCGGCCTGGTAAACCCGATGTTTTTATCCTCTCCCCTGGAGACCGCCAAAGAAGGAGCGAAACTTTTTGCCGAAGGCAAAATCTTTGTCGACCTGGGATATTCGTTTTTCAGGATCCTTTATGGTTTTTTGCTGGCGTTTTTAATCGGGGTTCCCCTGGGATTGTTTCTGGGGTATTACGGGAGGATTTACGGGTATCTTGAAAGTTTGATCGATTTCTTCAGGTCCATCCCCCCGATATTGATTTTTCCCGTGGCTTTATTAATATTCGGGATTGGAGAACAATCGAGGATAGCCGTGATATTTTTCGGTTGTGTTTCAATTATGATCTTGAATTCATCGCTGGGAGTGATCTACAGCCGTAAAGTGCGGATAAACGCGGCGAGAATAATGGGCGCCAGATGGTATCAGATCATTTCCCGGATTGTAATATTCGACGCGCTCCCGCAGATATTCGTCGGGATAAGGGTTTCTTTATCCATGGGAATTATCATTGGGATCGTTACCGAGATGCTTGTGGGGGCTAAATACGGACTGGGAAGCAGGGTGGTTTATGCCCAGACCGCCTATGCCACTCCCGAATTGTATTTTACGATCATCCTGGTCGGGCTGATGGGGTTTGCCGCAAACAGGCTGTTGATCGCGTTTGAAAACAGGGTTGTCCATTGGAAATATGCCGCCTGAATATAAGCCGGAGATGGGCGTCTTGATCCTTAAAAGGAAGCACTTGTTGGTGAAACCTGGAGGGGTTGATATGAAGGAAGTATTGGCGATTGTCAGGATCAATATGATGAATCAGACAAAGAGGGCTTTATCCGAAGCGGGGGTTTCTTCTTTTCACGCCAAGGATTGCCTGGGGCGTGGAAAAGGCCTTGTGGATTTTAAGGTTTTGAAAGGAGCGGAGCGGGGTTATGAAGAGGCCATCCAGCAGCTGGGTTCGGGCCAGCGGCTTATCCCGAAAAGATGGCTTAGCATCATAGTCCCGGATAAGCTGGTTAAAAAGGTCGTCGAAACCGTGATCGCCGTGAACCAGACAGGCAAATCCGGAGACGGTAAAATATTTGTTTTGCCGGTGTCCGAGTCGATCAGGATCAGGACTCAAGAAAACGGCGATGTTACCCTGGATGAGGAATAAAAAGCGGGAAAACGAGAATAGCAGTATTTAGAATGGAGTAGGCTATGAAGGATAAGAGGTTCATGAAGCAAGAGCTTGAAGGCATAATGAGTAAGTATTCCGCCAAGACCTATAAAAGCAGGAAAGGGCATGTCCTGGTGGTGGATGCCGATGAGGCCCCCCAGGAGATTGTCGCCGACTGCAGGACGATCCCGGGGATTATTACCGAAAGAGGCTGCTGTTATGCCGGATGCAAAGGCGTGGTGGTGGGGCCTTTAAAGGATACCGTAGCCCTGACGCACGGGCCGATCGGATGCGGTTATTACAGTTGGCTTACCAGGCGCAATAAAGCAAGGAAAAACGAAGGGGACAAGTATAACTTCCTTACTTATTGTTTTTCGACGGATATGCAGGAAAGCGATATCGTGTTCGGCGGGGAGAAAAAACTTAAAGAGGCGATCAGCGAAATCGTAAAAATATTCAAGCCTAAAAGCATCATGATCTGCTCTACCTGCCCGGTGGGGCTTATAGGAGACGATGTCCATTCCGTGGCCAAATGGTCGGAAAAGGAGTTTGGGGTGCAAACGATCGCCTATAGCTGCGAAGGTTATAAGGGGGTGAGCCAGTCGGCCGGGCACCATATCGCGAATAACGGTTTATACAAGAATATAATCGGCACCGGCAACGCCCCCAAGAAAGAATACTCTATTAATCTGCTCGGGGAATACAATATCGGCGGGGACGGCTGGGAGATCGAAAGGCTGTTAAAAACCATCGGTTATCATATAATCTCGATTATGTCCGGAGACGGGTCAGTGGAAAAACTGCGTAACGCTCATAAGGCTGATCTTAACCTCGTCCAATGCCACCGTTCGACTAATTATAACGCCGAACTTCTACGCCAGAAGTACGGGACCGACTGGGTAAAGGTCAACTTTCTGGGGATCCGGAGCACGATTAAATCGTTGAGGGATATCGCTTTATATTTTGCGGACCCTAAGCTTATCGCTAAAACAGAAAATCTTATCGCGGAGGAACTGGCCGCGGTGCAGCCGGAGATCGAGAAATATAAGGATATCTGCGAAGGAAAAACCGTGGCGCTTTTCGTCGGCGCCTCCCGGGCCAATTATTTCCAGGGGCTTTTCCAGGAGATCGGTATGGAGACGGTCCTCGCGGGTTTTGAATTCGCTCACCGGGATGATTATGAAGGCAGGGAAGTAATACCTTCGATCAAAGAGAACGCCGACAATAAAAATATCGAGAACCTGGTTGGGACGCCCGACGAGAAGCTTTACCGCGTTGCCTTGTCTAAAGAAAAATTCGAAGAACTGAGCAAGATGATGGAGCTGAATTATTTCAAAGGCATGATCAAGACCATGGATGACGGAAGTTTTGTGGTCGATGATATCAACCATTATGAAATGGAGACCTTTATGAAGCTTTTAAAACCCGATCTTTTCGGCTCGGGCATAAAAGAAAAATATGTCATCCATAAAATGGGCGTTCTTTCCAAGCAGATACATTCTTATGATTATAGCGGGCCGTTCGCGGGTTTCAGGGGCGCGGTGATCTTTGCCCGGGATGTCGCGATGGGGCTGACCGCGCCGGTTTGGAAGATGATAAAGCCTAAATGGAAAACGGAAGCCATGATCCAGGGTGGCTATGTCGAGGAGGTAAGTTAAATGTTAGATCATACGCCTAAAGAAATTGTCGAAAGAAACGCTCTTGTTATTAATCCGGCGAAAACCTGCCAGCCGTTGGGGGCTACTTACGCCGCCCTCGGGATACACAGGTGCCTGCCCCATAGCCACGGTTCGCAGGGGTGCCAGATGTATTTCAGGGGGCATCTAAACCGGCATTTCCGGGAGCCGGCGGAAGCCTCCACGAGTTCTTTTACCGAAGGTTCGTGCGTTTTCGGGGGGATGGCGAACTTGAAGACCGCGATCCACAACGTTTTTTCCATCTATAACCCGGATATTGTCGCCATTCATACGACATGTCTTTCCGAGACGATCGGGGATGATATCCCGACGATCATCGCTAATTCGGAGAAACCGGAAGGTAAATATATTATTCACGCCAATACCCCGAGTTATGTCGGTTCGCATATCGTGGGGTTTTCCAATATGACCAAAGGGATGGTCAGTTACCTCAGCAGGAACAGCAATAAACCTAACGGGAAGATAAATATCATCCCGGGTTTCGTGAATCCGGGCGATATGCGGGAAATCAAGAGGGTCCTGAAATTAATGGATGTAAGTTTTATTATTTTCCCCGATACCAGCAACGTGATGGATGCTCCTTTGACGGGCAATTACAATATTTTCCCTAAAGGGGGAACAAGGGTGGAGGATATTATAGACACGGGAAATTCCAAGGCCACTTTAGCTTTGGGGAGTTTTGCCTCAAAAGAGAGCGCTCATGAGTTAAGGAAAAAATGCAGAGTCCAGGAAAAGGTAATGGAGATCCCTATCGGTATCAACGCGATGGATGATTTTCTGGTCGCGGTATCCGGGTTCACCGGCAAGGCCATTCCGGAGGAGCTTGAGGATGAGAGAGGCCAGGTAATAGACATCATGGCCGATCTGCACCAGCATTATTACGGTAAAAAAGTCGCTGTCTTCGGAGACCCCGATATTCTTATCGGGCTTACCTCTTTTTTATTGGAATTGGGGATGATCCCGAAATATGTACTTACGGGGACTCCCGGTGTTTCATTCGAGAAAGAGGTGGGCAAAAAATTCCGGAACGCCAACGTCGAAGGAGTGGTAAAAAGCTCCGGGGATTTGTTTACCCTGCATCAATGGATAAAAAACGATCCGGTAGATCTTTTGATCGGGAATACCTATGGTAAGTATATCGCCCGGGCCGAAGATATCCCGTTTGTGAGGCTGGGTTTCCCGGTTATGGACCGGGGAGTTCACTCGTATCTGCCGATTGTAGGGTACCGGGGCGCCATAAGGCTGCTGGAGATGATCGGAAATGCGCTGCTTGACCGGCTGGATAGGGATGCCCTTGACGAAAATATGGAGTTAATTATGTAGGCAGGGGAAGACCGTATTCTTGGGAAAACAGGAGCTAATATATGCGCGTTGTTATCGCTACCGATGATAAGAGAAATTTAAACGGACATTTCGCCCTCGCGAAAATATTCATGTTTTTTGAGGTTACGGAAGATGCGCATCGTTTGGTAAACGAAATTCACTTCAGTCCGGATGGCGAACAAGGCTTACAATGCAAAAGGAGCGGTCCGTTTTGCATAGAAGAGAGGTTAGCGGCGATTAAAGGCAGCGATGTGATTTTTGTTGCTGCGATCGGGGGGCCGGTGGCGGATAAAGTGATCTGCAGTAATGTCTATCCGATGGTAATGAATGCCCCAGAGGAGATCGAAGCCGCTATGAGCAAGTTGCAAGCGATGCTGAAGGGGAAACATCCTTTGTGGCTGGAGAGGATCCTGAAACATGATCTTTCTTTAGGCGCCTAAATGGAGTTATTTGAATTTGGCTGTGTTATCCGGAGGGGCGGGTTGTGATGGGTGGTGAATTCAAAGGTTTTTTAGACGTTAAAGACATCCTGACGGAAAGAAAAGCCCACATCATGGTTAAGTCCGGTTGCTGCGGTGGAGGAGAAATCAGGTGCGAAAAAGAAAGCATCGCCGGCTCTGTCAGCCAGCGGGCCTGCGTGTATTGCGGGGCGAGGGTGGTTTTAAATCCCATCACCGACGCGGTCCATATTGTCCACGGGCCGATCGGATGCGCCAGCTATACCTGGGACTTAAGGGGCAGCTTGAGCAGCGACGCCGCGTTATTCCGGAACAGTTTTTCCACGGATCTGGGGGAGCAGGACATCATTTTTGGCGGAGAAAAGAAGCTGGAAGCGGCTATCGAAGAGATCGTGAAGAAATTAGAACCGAAACCAAAGCTGATTTTTGTCTATGCGACCTGCGTGGTGGGGGTGATCGGGGATGACATCGATGCGGTTTGCAGGAGGATGCAGAAGAAGCACGGGATAAGGGTTATTCCGGTAAAATCAAGCGGTTTTACCGGAGCTAAGCCCTTGGGATATAAGCTGGCTTGCGCCGCCTTATTGGAATTAATGGGTGATGACCAGCAGGAAAAGCAACCGGGGATAAATATTCTCGGTGATTATAACCACGGCGGTGAAATATGGATCATTGAGGGATATTTAAAGAAGATCGGTATCAAGGTTATCGCCAGGGTAACGGGCGATTCGACTTACGGGCAGTTAATTAAGGCTCCCAGCGCCTCTTTGAATATCGTGGAATGTTCAGGCTCGATGGCGTATCTTTCCAAGCAGATGGAAATAAAATTCGGCATTCCTTCCATCCGGGTAAGATTTATCGGATTTGAGGATATCAGGAATTCTCTGGTGCAGGTAGCTGAGATCGCGGGCGGGCAGGGGGCGGTGGATAAGGCATTGAAGCTGGTTGACGAAGAAGAAGCAAGAGTTAAACCGATCATCGAAACATTTAAAAAAAGGTTAAGCGGCAAGACGGCGGCGGTTTGCGTGGGCGGGACCTATAAGGCGATCGCGATAATCCGGCAGCTTAAGGAGCTCGGGATAAGGCCGCTGATCATCGGCACCCAGCACGGGAGTCCCGAAGATTATAAAACAATCCATGATTTCTCCGTGGAAGGGGCGGTTATCTTGAACGACACATCACCGGCAGAGATAGAAAAATACATCCGGGAGAAGCAGCCCGATATTTTCGTGGGAAACGTAAAAGAAAGGGTGCTGGCGTTGAAAATGGGCATCCCTTTTGTGGATTTTAACCATGACCGCAAGTATCCGCTTACTACGTATGAAGGGATGATAAATTTTGTGACCGAGCTTGATCTTACGGCAAATCATCCTGTCTGGAAATGGGCGAGAACGGATTTAATATCGAAAAAAGATGAATTCGAGACTATGATTTCCGCTGAAGAAGAGGTTTTAGTGAAATGAAAAACAGGAATTTTACGAATTTAAATATCAATCCCTGCAAAATGTGCATGCCGATGGGAGCGGCGATCGCGTTCCGCGGCATCGAAAACAGTATGATGATGCTTCATGGCTCCCAGGGGTGCAGCGCGTATATGAGAACGCATCTGACCACCCATTTTTCCGAGCCCATCGATATCGCTTCGTCGTCGTTGCATGAGAACGCGACCATTTACGGAGGGGCGGATAATCTGAAGAAAGGTCTAAAAAACCTTATACAGTTATACGGCCCGAAGGTTATCGGTATTTCCACTACCTGCCTGGCGGAGACGATCGGCGAGGATATCAAAAGGATCGCCGCCGAATTTAAGGCGGAAAATGATGTTTCCGGAATAAACATAATCACAACGAACACTCCCGGATACGGAGGGACTCTCTATGAAGGGTATTTTACGGCTTTGAATGACATCGTAAAACAGGTTGCTAAACAAGACTCTTTGCATAATAAGATTAATATCATTATGCCTTATCTTGCTCCAGGGGATGTCAGGAATATCAAGGGGATGCTGGAATCTTTCGATATCGAATATATTATGCTTCCGGATATTTCCAAAACTTTCGATGCCCCATTCTCGAAAGAATTCAAAAAGATCCCGGAAGGGGGGACGAAGTACGATGATATAGAAGCAATGTCCGGGGCGAAAGCCACGCTCGAGGTCGGGGCTACGGTTCCGGATTCGATCTCCCCCGGTAAATACTTGTTGGATGAATTTAATGTGCCTCTTTACCGGTGCCCCATACCTGTCGGGGTGGAAAATACGGACCATTTCGTCAAAATTTTGTCTTCAATCTCCCAAAGGGCAATACCGGAAAGATTTCCCGAGGAGCGCGGCAGGCTGATAGACGGGATGATCGACGCGCATAAATTGAGCGCCGGGATCAAAGCTTTGATCTATGGCGATCCCGACCTGATTTACGCGGTAAGTTGCCTCTGCCTTGAGAATGGGATGAATCCTTCCATCATCAGCACCGGTACTCATGGCAGTATCTTAAGGGAGCTGCTGTCGGGAAAAATAGGAGAATTGGAAGAGAAACCGCTGATACTCGATGAAACAGATTTTGAAACCATAGAAAAGCATGCCTTAGAAAGAAAGGTGAATTTAATAATCGGGAATTCCGGGGGGAAACAAATTACCGAGAAATACGGTATCCCGCCGGTAAGAATCGGATTCCCGATCCAGGACCGCTACGGCGGACAAAGGCTGGTTTATACGGGGTACAGCGGTTCGTTGAAACTGCTCGATGATATTTGTAATACTATGCTTGCCGGGAAATTCGGGATGCATCGAAAGATCATGCTCGAAAGGTACTTTCATAAAGAATGAGCGTGAAACAACGCCCGGCGGCCGTTAAAAAGCGCCGATTAAAAACAAAAAGATTCAACAGCCGGGTAGATACGATTATGAGCAAAAAAACAGAACCTGCCATACTGAAAATTTCCAATCATCCTTGTTTTGACGATAAGGCGCGGCATAAATACGGGCGCATTCATCTGCCGGTGGCTCCGGAATGCAATATCCAGTGTAACTTCTGCGACCGGAAATACGACTGCGTGAATGAGTCCCGTCCCGGGGTCAGCAGCGTTATTTTAAGCCCCGGCCAGGCATTGTCATACATAAAGAAAGCTTTTGTTTTAAGAAAAGATATATCCGTGGCCGGGATAGCCGGCCCCGGTGACCCCTTTGCCAATCCCGGAGAAACAATGCAGACTTTGCGCCTGGTTAGGAAGGAATATCCGGATTTGTTGTTATGCGTGGCGACGAACGGGTTGAACATTTTTCCGTATCTTGAAGAACTCGCTAAACTCAGGGTAAGCCATATTTCCATAACCATCAACGCAGTCGACCCGCTCATCGGAGAAAAAATATGCGCCTGGGTAAGGGACGGCGCAAATATATACCGGGGTAAGGAGGCGGCCGAAGTTCTGCTCTGCCGCCAGTTGGAAGGATTGGTCGGTATAAAAGAATATAAGATCACCGCTAAAATAAACACAATCGTTATCCCGGGAATAAATGAAGGGCATATCGGGGAGATCAGCCGCAAGATAGCCGCGGCCGGCGCGGATATAATGAACCTGATCCCGCTTTACGCGGTTTCCGGAACGCGTTTCGAGACTGTCCCGGCTCCTTCCGCGGGAATGATGGATAATTGCCGAGTCGACGCGGGCAGATTTATGCCGTTGATGAAGCATTGCGCGCGCTGCCGTTCGGACGCGCTCGGCCTGTTGGGGGAAAGTTTGAGGAAAGAGGATGTTTCTTTGCTCCGGGAATGCGCTTCTTTGCCGTTGAATCCCCCGGGGAAGATACCGTGCGCAGACTGCGCTGGCCGTGAAGGAAAAGGAAGCGGATGTTGTTAATAATTCAGGCACCCAACGATAAAAGGTATCGCGTTGGTGTTGTGTCCGTACACAAGGAGGTAATTTAATGGAAAAGCCGAAGCATCATATTTTTGTCTGCGCGAGTTTTCGCGCCAACGGCGAAGCTCAGGGTGTCTGCTCTAGAAAGGGTTCAATTCAATACCTGCAATATCTACAGGAAGAATTATCCGTCCGCGGCATGGAGGATGTCGCCGTATCGATGACAGGCTGTTTGCAGTTATGCGACCACGGCCCGGTAATGATCGTTTATCCTGAAAATTACTGGTATGGAAAGGTCGAAGGGGAAGATGCAATCGATGATATTCTGGATGCTTTGAGCCGGGGGAAAGCAGCCGAGAAATATCTTATTTCTTAAGAGAGGAGAATATCCCATGCGTTTTCGGGCGGAAATGTTACGACGGGGAACCGGTGTATTGGCCCCAAGGGGGCGGGATATGCGCAGTAAAACATTTTTTGGGCTTTTTTTATTGTGTCTTTGTCGCGTTTTTACCGCGTATGCGGCCGAGGATAAGGAAAACAACAGTGACGGCGGATGGGAATACCGGGTTGGAGCGGATGAACGCTTTCGATATGAATACAAACACGACTTTGATCTTAATGAAAGCATAAAAGATAATGGCGGTTTGTTGTTCAATCGTATACGTATTAACGCGAAGGCGACTTTAAGAGGCGAACATTCCAATGAGCTGGCGGAGATATTCGTTGAAGGACTGGATGCGCAGGCCGGCGGTTATAAAATCAAGGCGATGCAAAGCCAAAAAGACAAATTCGATCTGCACCAGGCTTATGCCGCTATTTTTAGCGTTGCCGGTTCGCATATTGATGTTAAGATCGGCCGTCAGGAACTTCAATACGGCGCAGGCCGGCTTATTACCGCTCCCGCGTGGGTTAATTGTATCCGTACTTTTGACGCGGCTGTCCTGCGTTACTCAGACAAGGGGTTTTACGGGGATTTATTATATGCGCAGAACGTAAAATTCAATCGTTATAGTCTCGATAGTTCTTATGCCGGAGAAAACTTAAGCGGTATTTATTTCGGGTATCGGAAAAGTAATACGGTTCCGTTATGGGAAGGATATTTTCTGAGCTTGGATAATTCCAAGGGGAACAATGATATGCGCCGTTATACCGCGGGAGCGCGCTTTAAGGCGGCGGTCGGCTCTGGGGTCGTTATTGATATTGAAGTCCCCTTTCAGTTCGGCGATGATGCCGATACAAATGTCCGCGCTTATGCCATGCATGCGGATATCTCTAAATCTTTTGAATCCGTGACCTGGAAACCGAAGGTCGGTTTTTCTTATGATCAAGCAAGCGGCGATAAGAAGGCGAATGATAACAGGAATAATACTTTTATCCCGTTTTACCAGAGCACGCACGATCCGTACGGTTTGATGGACTTTTTCCGCTGGGAAAATATGCGTAATCCGGAGTTGAGCGTTACATTCTCTCCTACCGGCAAATTCAGTTTCCGGCCGCAAGTGGATTTCTTCTGGCTGGATAGTAAGAATGATGCCTGGTATAACTCATCCGGCACTGTCCTAAGGACGAGGCCGGCAAGGGGGAAATGCAGTTCTTATGTGGGGAGCGAAGCGTCGGTGCGTTTCTATTATGATTTCGGCAAAAATATCAAGTTTGAATCGGGCTATGCCCATTTCTTCCCGGGGGATTATGTCTGCAATACCGGCTCTGCCGGCGGCGCTGATTGGATGTATTCACAACTGGCGATCAAATATTGATCTTAAAAAAGAGCCTGGGGAAATCCAGGAATATCCGTTGAATTAATGAAGGGTCGGGGAATGAGGGATGAATTGGGAAATCCGGTGATCGTGGATACCACGCTGCGCGACGGGGAGCAGGCGGCAGGCGTCGAATTCAGCGTGCGGGAGAAAGTCCGGATCGCCTGTTTGTTGGCGGATGCCGGCGTGCGGGAGATCGAAGCCGGGACTCCGGCCGCCGGGGAGATAGAGAAAACGGCGATAAAGAGAATAGTGGATAAGGGGTTGAACGTGCGTTTGATCGGCTGGAACAGGGGGCTTGAAAAAGATATCGACGCTTCGTTCGACTGCGGCCTGGATGCGGTGGCGTTATCACTGCCGGTATCCGATCTTCAGATAAAGCATAAGCTTAAAAAAAACCGCGATTTTGTGATTGAACGGTTGAAACAGGTTATCGGTTACGCTAAAAGCCGTAAATTATACGTTATCGCCGGCGCGGAAGACGCCTCGCGGGCCGATCCCGGATTCCTGATTAAATACGCAAATACGGTAAAGACGCACGGCGCCGACAGGTTCAGGTTCTGCGATACCGTCGGCATTCTGGAGCCTTTTGGATTGCGCGCCGCTCTGGAGCGTATCCTGAAAACCGTGAAGATAGCCGTCGAGATACATACTCACAACGACTTCGGGCTGGCCACCGCGAACGCGCTCGCCGGGATAGCCGGCGGGGCCGGGTTCGTGGATACTACCGTCACCGGCGTGGGAGAGAGGGCGGGGAACGCCGGATTGGAAGAGGTGGTGATGGCCTTGTCGCAAATATACGGGATAGACACCGGGATAAAGACCCGTAAACTCCCGGGAATCGCCGATTTTGTCAGTGTCGCTTCAGGGAGGCCGATCCCGCAAGGGAAACCGATCATCGGAGGGGCTTGTTTTCTTCACGAGTCGGGATTGCATCAGGACGGTATCCTGAAAAGCCGGTCCACTTACGAGCCGTTTGATCCCGCCTTGGTCGGAAGCAGGAGCCGGATCGTGATCGGGAAACTTTCCGGAAGGGCGGCCGTGAAGAATATTTTGAGCAAATTCGGAATAGAAGCGGATGAGGATTCTTTGGGGGAAGTCCTCCGGCGGTTAAAGCGAACGGCGGTTTGTTCGAAGTATTACCTGAATGAGGGGGATGTTTACCGTTTATACCGGGAGATTGCCGCCGGTTAAACGGCAGCGTATATGCTCCTGCGCAAATAATCCCGGGCTTAAGCTGGGGATGAACGCGCAGGGTGAACGGGAAGGTATCGCTGCGCGGGGAGTTCCATTATACGGCATCAGGAGGTGTTTGGAGATGGCAGTGAAACGTATCGGAGTTTTGACCAGCGGAGGGGACGCTCCGGGAATGAATGCCGCGATAAGAAGCGTGGTGCGTACGGCGGCTTTCTATGGCATAGAAGTAATGGGCATTTTTAAGGGGTATGACGGATTGATAAACGGGAATATGAAAATACTAAGCCATAGGTCAGTTTCCAATATTATCAATAAAGGCGGCACGATTCTCAGGACCGCCCGCAGCGGGGAATTCGCTACAGCCAAGGGCAGAAAACGCGCCTACGCCGTTATAAGGAAGCATAAAATAGACGGACTTGTGTTGATCGGCGGTAACGGGACTTACCGCGGCGGCAGCGTCTTTTATAAAGAATGGGGCGTTCCCTGTATCGGCGTGCCCGGGAGTATCGATAATGATATAAGCTGTACGGATTTCACCATCGGTTCCGACACGGCGGTAAATACCGCGTTGGAAGCGATCGACAAGATAAAGGATACCGCTACTAGTATGGAGCGTATATTTGTTATTGAGGTAATGGGGCGTAATTCAGGTTATATCGCGGTAAAGGTCGCCTTGGGCAGCGGCGCTGAGAATGTGCTTATTCCGGAAAAGAACATCGAGATAAAAGAAATTTGCCGGGATATCCTTAAGGGGAACTCTAAAGGAAAAACAAGTTGGATCGTGGTCGTGGCCGAGGGGAAGGGGAGGGCGCACGAGGTCGCCGCTAGGATCGGCCTGACAACCGGGCTGGAAACCCGAGTGGTCTCCATCGGCCATATCCAGAGAGGCGGTTCGCCTACCGCTGCGGACAGAATCCTTGCCACCCGGCTGGGAGAGAAAGCTGTTGATCTCTTAAGGCAGGGAGCAGGCGGCAAGGCCGTCGGTGTGGTCAGCAACAGGGTATCCACCGTTGGCTTACATAAAGCGATAAAAGAGAAAAAGGAGGACGTTAATTCCCTTTGCAGGTTGATCAACATTCTGGCGTGAATTAGTATGCGGCAGGACGTGCGGATAGAGTATTAAAGTATCTACGGGATAGACTATACTTTATCAGCAATGTCCGGGTAAGATATCTTTAGTTCACGCAGCTCATTGATATGCTTAATATAACAGCAAAATATTTTTTCTACTTGAATGAGCATATATGCTTTAGCCATAAACTCAATATGTCTAAAAAAGAGCCGGTTAATGGAGGTGAATCGGGCCGGGTCCCGGGTTCCGGCGGTTTACAGGGAAGAGCCTGAAAAACCTCGGTAAATGATACGATACTGCCGATTGACAATTTTTTTCATAAAAGGGATTGGTCAAGACATCCTTACCCCCCTGA
>JBAZGW010000007.1:0-33844 GCA_041652635.1 Candidatus Omnitrophota bacterium
AAAGAAACCACGGGCGCCTGTCCTGAGCCCTTCGACAAGTTTTAATGGTGAGCAAAGTCGAATCCGCTCAGGATAAACTTCGCCGAAGGATTAGCCCGGGGAGTATTCATTAGTTTTATCGCGGCGTTCCCGGAATATCGAAAAGGTGCGTAAATGAAGTGTATAAATGAGCTCTTGAAGCAGAAGAAACTATTGATAGCGTTCATCGTTCTTGCCGGTATAACGCTGCGCTTCTATGGGCTCGGAGATAGGTCACTCTGGTTTGACGAATCGCTTGTAGTGCTGGAAGCTTCTAAAACTCTGCCGGAAGTGCTTAGCGTCCGCGCCGAGGGTATCCACCCGCCGCTTTTCAGGCTTATACTGCATTTTTTGATAAAGAAGACCGGTACACCGGTATTGCCGCTTGACCGTGGCCTGGATAGCGGAGGGGCGGTATCTCCGGGGCCTGACGGAGAAGATGTAAGCCCAGCCGTAATGGATACTGTTGTTCAGGGGGATTTTAATGAATATATCTTACGGCTGCCTTCGGTTTTCTTCAGCCTGATCGCCGTTATTTTGGTCTATATGCTTGGCCGGGTTTTGTTCGGTGTGAATATCGCCTTACTTACAGCCGGGATAATGAGTATTTCGGCTTTTCAGGTCCATTACGCGCAGGAAATAAAGATGTACGCGTTACTTCAATGCGTATCTTTGACATCCTGCTTGTTGTTGATATCCGCATTACGAAGCGGGAAGAGGTCTTTTTGGATAGCGTATTCTTTGATCAATGTTCTGGCGTTCTACACCCATTATTTCACGGTTTTATTGCTGGCGGGAGAATCGATATTCGTTTTGATATATTTTTACCGCCGTATTAATCGTGAATTCGTCAAATACTGGCTGGGTTCTTTATTCCTGACGGTTGTCCTTTTCTTGCCGTGGGTTATGAATATGTCCAGGCATTTGTCGCGTGTCGGCAACGATTTTTGGCTCTCTCCGTTAACGTGGCGGCAATCGATCGGAGTGTTCCAGAACTTTTTCTGGGGGTATTATACCGGTTCCGCGGGGTTTATTATCGGAAAAATAGATGTGTTTATTCTTTGTTTACTGGGTATGTTCTGTCTATGCATCCGCAGCCGGAAAATCGCGTCAACCGGGGAGAAAGAAAAACCTTCGTTATGGGATAATGCGGATTCATCTCTTTTCGTTCTCTGCGGCGCTTTAATCCCGGTTTTGTGCGCTATCGGGCTATCGTTTGTTTTTCGTCCGGTTTTCTTTGACCGGCCGCTTATTTTCACCTCGGGATTCTACTATTTGTTCTTTTCTTGCGGGTTATGTTATCTTGGGCGCAAAAACCGAATAGCTTCCTTTTTCTTGTTGGCTGTATTCTGCGGCGTCTCCTGGTTTTCCCTGCGCAACTATTATTCGGACAAGTGTTTTACGGTCTCTCCGGGAGTAGTCCAGCGTAAACCGTTGAGGAAAATGTGCGCGTATATAACGCGTAACTATCGCCCCGATGATGCCGTGGTGCTATCGCATCACAGCATAGTTTATCCGTTAGCATGCTATCTGCCTAAACGGATAAGCGGGAGGACTTATTTGCTTGAGCCTCAGATCAAGGATAAATATGAAAGAAGCACTCTGAATGGAATGATGGGAACATCCGGAGTGAAATTCGCTTCTTGGAGGCAGTTTAGCGGCGCTTGCAGGGGATTATGGGTTATTTGCAGCGGATGGAATCAGGAAATAATTAGTTTGCCGAAAGATATGGCGGAATGGCTGTCTAATCAGAAGCTTATAAGGGAGAATTCCGAGTTTAAAGGGCAAAAGGTATATTATTACGAATTAAAGCATTGAACACCCGTTATGCTCCGCGCGCTGATGATGCCGGAAGCCGTGAGGCTCAATGATCGCCGCGAACCAATAAGGTTTGAATAAGAGAATGCGAGTTTTACTGATCAATCCCGATTCAGCCGTAGTGAATCAAAGCTGGGCGTACCGCAGATTCTGCGCGCCGATAGCCCCCTTGGGTATCGCTTATATCGCTTCCGTATTGGAAAAAGACGGTTTTGAAGTATCTATTTTCGATCAATTCGCCCTTAAGACCGGAGATAATGCGTTGTTCCGGCATATAGACAATTTCCGGCCGGAAGTGATCGGATTTGCTTCTTTGACCACCGTGCTTCCGGATATCAAGAGGATAGTGAACGTCATCAGGAGGATTTACGCGCGGATTACCGTTGTAATGGGGCATATTCACGCGACATGCTTTCCGGAAGAGGTGTTGAGAGACGGCCTTGCCGATATTATTGTCAGAGGGGAAGGGGAGTATACTATGCTGGAGATCTGCCGCTTGATCCGCGAGCGCAGATCATGGAAGGAAGTGGATGGGATCAGCTACAAAGAAGGGCCTTCGGTGGTTAATAATCCCGATCGCTCAATGATCGAGGATCTTGATTCTCTTCCGCTTCCCGCCTGGCATCTATTCGATCTTGACCGTTATACCGAAGCTCCTATGGTCGCGATAAACAGGTCCCGCGCTTTTCCGATCATCGCATCCAGGGGGTGCCGTTACCGGTGTTATTACTGTTCGCAGGACAAGGTTTATCCGCGGATGCGTTTTCGTGATCTGCGCAAGGTCGCGGATGAAATGGAATATTTCAATGATACCCTGCAAATTAAGTATTTCGGAGTCAGCGACGCGTATTTCCCCTGGGATGAGGAGAGCGGCCTGCGTTTTTGCGATATAATCATTAAACGCGGGTTGCACAGGAGAATACGCTGGTGCACGGAAACCAGGGTCGATAAAGTGACCGCGCGCCTTTTGCGGGAGATGAAGGAATCCGGGGCGCATCTGATTATGTACGGCATAGAAGTGGGGAACGCCGATGTGCTTAAACGGTTGAATAAGGGGACGACTTTGGAGCAAGCGTGCCGGGCGGTCAAGGAGACCAGGAAAGCCGGGATACTTTGCCAGGGATTGTTCATACTCGGATTGCCCGGGGAAACGGCCGATACTTGCCGCCAGACGATAAGTTTCGCCAAGCGGCTTGATTGCGATATCGTGAAATTCAACCTGGCCGTTCCTTATCCCGGGTCGCGTTTTTTCGAAGAGCACGGCAGGCCGGCATTAAGCAAGGCCCCGGAGAAATTCACCAGTTGGGCGGATTGGACATTACTAAAAGGGCAGTTGGTTTACGTTCCGGATGGGATGGACAGCGATACTTTGCGTTCTTTGCAGCGCAAAGGTATGCTGGAGTATTATATCCGCCCGAAGACGATCATAAGGAACCTTTTACGCGGGACGGTCAGCCTTAATAATCTTTTTTGGGGAGGGATGTGGCTTGTTACCGTATTCTTTTCGGGGAACTTAAAAAAACTCGCTAAACTTCTTGGCAGAGGGTGAATAGGTGCATTTGACCGTTCCTTTTAATTGGCAGGATGATTTACTTTCGGCATTGCCGCTTTCCTCTGTGGGGGAATTTTACGGCCAATTGGATCGTGATACTGTGGGAGGAGGAAGAGCTTCCTGCACTGTCCCCGCGGTAAGAAAAGATAAAGCAAGATCGCTTATCCGGGATATCAGAGACAGGGGGATATCGTTTAATTATCTTCTTAACGCGACTTGCATGGGCGGCCGTGAGTTGTCCGTCTCCGGACAAAGGAATTTGCGCTTACTATTGAATTGGCTTTCATCCTGCGGAGTGGATCGAGTGACAGTCGCCATCCCATATCTGCTTGATTTCATCAAATTCAATTATCCGGAGTTCAAAGTTTACGTTTCTACTCAGGCCGGTGTAAAAGACGCCGCGGAGGCCGCGCGTTGGGTTGAACTCGGAGCGGACGGGATCACTCTATCCGTTACGGATATAAACCGGGATTTCAGGAAACTTGCCGGAATACGCGAGCGAGTGAAATGTGAATTGCGGCTTATCGCCAATCTTGATTGTCTTTACGGATGCCCGTTCTTTCGTTATCATTCAGTCTTAAATTCTCATGCCTCGCAACAGTGGCATAAAAGCAGGGGGTTTTTGATAGATTATTGTTTTTTGCGTTGCTCCCTGAAGCGTTTCAGGTCACCGGAAGAATTTATCCGCTCCGGCTGGATCCGTCCGGAGGATACAGGCGTATATGAGGATATCGGGATCAATTCCCTGAAACTTGTCAACCGGACCATGCCTACGCGTAGAATCCAGCGGATAGTTAAAGCTTACGCTTCCCGTAGCTATGACGGTAATCTCCTGGATCTATTTTCCGATCCATCAGATACGCTTACCACTGGTGATCGCAATTTTATCAGGGACGCTTCATTCTTTTTGCGCCCGGCGTCGGTCAATGTCCTGAAATTGTGTAAATTCCGCGATATTATCTCGCGGCGCGGCGTTTTTATAGAGAATCGTTCACTCGACGGCTTTATAGATCATTTCCTGAAGTCTGATTGCGGGGCAACTGATTGTTCGGCTTGCGGTTATTGCCGGGATACCGCGGCCCGTGTTGTCGTTATGGATGACGTCCTGTCAGAACAGACTGTAAAACGCTATGAAACCTTGCTTGATTTATTATTGGATGGCGCCATTTTTTAAAGGGGGATTTTAGTTGAAACTTTCAGTGCCCACAAATTGGGATGAACAGATATTGGAGTCCTGCGATCCTTCTTCGGTGGACGAAGTCTACGGTAATTTTTCGAGTGATATAATGGGGGAGGGGAACTATCTTTTCTCCGGAGTATCCGCGCGCGACTTACGCGGGCATATTAAATTGGTCAGGGATAAAGGGATTTCGTTCAATTATTCTTTGAGCGCCGTTTGTTTGGATAATCGTGAGTGGAGCCGGGGTTGGCAGCGCAGAATGGAGGGGGTTCTCGGGCGGCTTGCCTGCGCCGGAGTGGACAGGCTGACTGTAGGCGTGCCTTATTTGCTTGAATTGATAAAGAAAAGATACCCTGAATTCAAAGTGGATATTGCTGCCGGGGCTCATATCGACAGCGTCGCGCGCGCGAGATCCTGGGTGGAACTGGGGGCTGATTCACTGATTTTATCCGATGTGAGAGTAAACCGCGATTTTAAGCTGATAAAAGCCATACGCGCGGCTGTCGGATGTGAGTTAAAGCTGATCGCGAATAATGCCTGCCTGCAATATTGTCCATTTTCATTGCACCATTCGGTTAGTAACGCGCACGCTTTCTGCCCTGACCGAGGGAAGGAGGGCGGAGCCGTAGATTACAACCGGCTTAAATGCCGGCATATATGCCTTTCCGACCCCGTTATCTTCTTGAAAACAGCCTGGATCCGGCCCGAAGATATGGAATTCTACCATTCCCTGGGTATAGACGCATTTATGCTGGTGTCGCGTGTAATGACTACGGAAATGCTGGAAAGGATCATCAATGCTTACCGTTTGCGCCGTTACGATGCCGATCTAATGGACTTGATCTGGGGAACAAGTTATAATAATACTTTTCCAACTTTCAATATCTTTACGCGGGCGCCGCGTTCTTTTAAGACCGATGCCGTTTTACGGGAAAAGGCTTTTTTAAGACTGGAAGATTGTGCCGTGCATATTGATAACCGTGGGCTTGACGGTTTTGTCCAACATCTGTATGCGATCGGATGTAATGCGGCTGACTGCGGGGAGTGCCGGTTTTGCGATAAAACGGCAGTCAAGGTAATGAAATACGATGAAAGTGAGCGTCTTCGCGCGGTAAAAAGCCTCGATAATTCATTAAAGGCTTTGCTTGCCGCGGAATGCTTCGATAATTTATCTCGGAGCCGTGCCCGCGGGGGCGCGGGAAAGCGCGGGCCGGGATGAGGAGTAAAGATTGAAGATCGCTCTTGTTTATCCTAAGATACGGGAATACATTAAGGAATCTTTTGGGACAGACGGCTATATTGCCAATATGAGCGGGTATCCTCCATTAAGCCTGGCGTATGTCGCTTCGATCATTCGTAAGGCCGGACATGAAGCGGTGATCATTGACGGAAATATACTTTCTCTTTCCATCGATGAGATTGTCGCGCGTTTAAAGGATTTTTCTCCCGATCTGTTAGGCTTTACTCTCACTACTCCTACCTTTCACAGTCTGCGCGGATGGATCAAGCGAATACGCGAAGAAATAAATGTGCCGGTCGTTGCCGGAGGCGCTTTGCTGGAACTTTTCCCGCGCGAGGTTATGGAATATCCGGAATTCGACTATGCCGTTATCGGTTCGGCGCAAGCCCCTTTGCCGGCGTTGTTGTCGGCTTTAAGCGGGGGGCGCGACCCGCGAGTGATCCCGGGGGTTTGTGTCCGCAATAGTGAAGGCTTAAAAGTGAACCTTCCGGTTATGGACAGCGGGGAGGACATTAGAACCTTGCCGTATCCTGCCCGGGATCTGCTCCCGGGCGGATATTATTTTTCTCCGTTCAGCGGAAGAGGGGGCTTCACCGCAATGTTGACTTCCAGGGGATGCGCTTTTTCCTGTTCTTACTGTTGCCTGGCGAAAAATCTCCGGTTTCGGGAGGTAGACGATATCGCGGAAGAGATTGAAGAATGCTACCGTAGATACAAGATAAGAAATATTGATTTCTATGATTCGGTTTTTACCTTTGATAAGGAAAGGGTGTTGCGGTTATGCCGCGCTATTCGAAAACTGGATTTATCTTTATCCTGGACCGCGCGGACCCATATTAACCTGGTAGACCGGGATATCCTTGGAGTTATGGCTTCGGCCGGCTGTAATATGATAATGTACGGGATCGAGTCCTTTCAGGAGAGTTCTTTACGGGAGTTGAATCGTCCCGTTCTATCGATTCCGCAGGTTAAGGCGGCGGTATCTCTTACAAGGCGGAATAATATCTCCGTGTTCGGTTTCTTTATGCTGGGTATCCCGGGGGAATCGGAGAGGATGATGAAGGAGAATGTCCGGTTGTCAAGGCGTATCGGACTTGATTTCGCGCAATTCACTAAATTGACTCCCATAGGCGGAACAAAGCTTTACGAACGGTATCTGGAGAATACCGGGCGGGATTATTGGCGTGAATATATCAGGTCGGGAAAGCGCGGAGAAGATATATTTGCCGCCGGTTGCCGTGTTCCTCCGGCAAGGATACTGAAAGCGGTGCATGGGGCTAATATCGGTTTTTATTTCAGGCCGGCACAGCTTATGAGGATTTTTCTTCGGCTGCGCGGTTTTTCCCATTTGTTCAGATATAGCAGGGCGGCATTCAATATGTTCTTTTCATTCCTGGCTGAAAAAAGAATGAGCGATGACCGCGAAAACAAAGTATACAGCCGCGCATAGGCGGTGAAAGATACGGGGAGTTTTATGATCTCCGCATACCTTTGATTTAAGGCGTGTCAATACAGATCGGGGATATTATATGCTAAAAAACCTGAGACGGCATCTGCCGTTCGTGCTGCTTTTCTTTGTTTTTATCGCGTTTCGTTGCGCTCAGTTACACGCTTGCCTCCATATCGCACATCCGGAAGAGGCGTCGCTGGGGCTGTTCATCAAGCATATTCTCGAAGGCAGCCGGCCGGTCTCTTTTTTTGATTATTTCTTACCCTATTCCGGAGGTTCTCTTATTACCTGTTTGCTTTCCGTGCCTTTTTGTAAAATAGCAGGCGTTTCCATCCTGGCGTTACGGTGGTGTTCTATATTGCACAACGCGGCTATTCTTGTCCTGTTGTATTTCTTCGCGCGGAGATTCTGGGGAGAGAGAGTAGCGCTTTTGACCGCTTTTTTTTATGTCTTGTCTCCGCCGTCATATTCGCATTACACATCGTTATTCCTGAGCGGGGAATATTTCATAAATTTTCTGGATATAACGGTCCTTTATTTGTTCCTGCGCTTATTCTTTCCGGTTCGTCCGCAAGGAGAACGGCGGCAGATGCTCCTTACCGCGGCTTTGGGGTTTTTCTCAGGACTGGCGGTATATTTCCTGTTTTCTTCCATTTTATTCGTGTCGCTTGCCGCAGGCGGCTGGATTATTCTTCGCGGCCGTTTTATGCGGGCTAAAGAACTGTTCTGGTACGCGGCGGCGTTCTTGATAGGCGTATCGCCGTATATTTATTACGTGTCTGTGCATTCGTTGCGGTATGATCTTTTGGCGTACTTCTTTCCCGAAGATCCCGTTTCATTGGCGCATAAAATAAAATGGTTCTTTACGTTTCTACCGGCCGAGTTCGCGCGTTCTTTCCATTTTGAGTTCTTTAGTTATTATCCGGGACGTTTTTTTTGGAATTACATATACGCTTTTGTTATGTTTGCCGCGTGGCTGTACTTGTTTTGGATAAACCGCGGTTCTTTTAAGCGGATGTTCTGTAATTTGCGCCGCCGGCTCCCCGGCCAGGTGTTTGCTGTCCAACCCGTCATTAAACCGGAGATAATATTGCTGCTGGTGCCGGTATTGTTCGTTATTTTTTGTTTTTTCAGCCCGTATTGCAGGCCTCTTGTTTTTCACTACAGGTATTTCTTCCCTTTATATCCTGTTTTTTATCTTTTAACCGCGATCTCGATCACAACCTTGTTCTCCGGGACGGTTAAGATGGCTAAGCCCTTCGCTTTGGCGGTAGTTCTGCTGTTATCGTTCATCTCATGGCGCGGGGTAACAGGCACATTCGGAAAACAGGACTTTTGGGATGCGTCTCCGTTGCCGGAAGTTATTTCTTTTATGAAAAGCGAGGGGATCGGCTATGTTTATACGGACTATTTCCTGAAATGGCAGATACTTTTTGAAAGCGAAGAGCGGGTGATAGCGTCTTGCGACGGGCTGCCGTTTTTCTATTTTTCGGAATTCAACGGCGCCAGCGATTGCCGTATTTACGGCAACTCTTATCCGGTATATGAGTCTGTTACCGATAAAGCGGTAAGAAATAACGCGCCTTACGCTTATCTTTTCGCTCTTAATCCGCGGCTGCCGTATTATGAATTCTTGGAGAACTATTTATGCGCCAATAAGATCGGATATTCCCGGAAATTGATCGGCGGGGATTTCGTGGTGTTTTATGGTCTCAGCCGTCCATTGCCGCCGCAAGAGGCGTCGCTTGCCGCCAGCATGGAAGAGTATTTACGGCAAAAGCGGGCGGAGCTATGAATAGCGGAGTTTTATTGTTAAACGCGCCTTGCGATAACAGGTTTTTCGTTTCTAAACAGGCGCCCCTGGGTTTGTTGTATCTGGCGGCGTATCTCAGAAAGAATCTGGTTAAAGTCTCGGTTTCAGACCTTAATGTTTCAACCTCCTGGCGTAAGACGCTTAAGGGAATAATTAAGGATAGTAAGCCTTCCGTCGTGGGGATATCGGTCACTTATTCCAGCCGGAGGGAGGCATTTGAGATCGCTGAGAGCGTTAAGGCCGTTGATCCCGCAATAACTGTTGTCTTGGGCGGGCCGCATCCGACGATAGCTCCCCAAGAGTTCAAATCCAGCTTAGCTGATTATATCATCCCTTATGAAGCGGAACGCGCGTTGCTTGATTTCGCGCGGGCGGAATCGAAAGACTCGGTTAAAAACGCGGTTTCCTGCCGTGGAGATGATCTAAGAGCTTCTTTGCGGCGGATCCCGATGACTCCTGTTGAAGATTTAGACAGCCTTCCTTTTCCGGCATATGATATGCTCGATATCCGGCCGTACTACATAAATAGTTACAAGAAACGTCCGATCGTTTCAGTAGTGACTTCGCGAGGATGCCCGCATAACTGTATTTTTTGCAGCCAGGCTGTATCCGGCCGTTCCTGGAGGGCCAGGTCGGCTGAGAATGTGGCTGATGAGGTGGAATGGCTGGTTAAGGATATAGGTGCCGGGGAGATATCAATAGAGGACGATAATTTCAGCGCCGATATCCGCAGGGTATATGATTTCTGCGGATTATTACGGAAAAGGAAGCTGCGCGTTCCCTGGCAATTGGCTAACGGAGTGCGGGCAGATCGTTTGACTAAGGACCTGTTGCGTGAACTTAAAGAGTCCGGGTGCTGGAAGATCGCCATTGCCCCTGAAGTGGGGGATGATGAGAGTATGAGAAAAATACGCAAATCTATGCGTATGGAACATTTCAGGCTTGCCGCGCGCTGGTGCCGTGAATTGAATATTACATATTATGCTTATTTCATAATGGGTTTTCCATTCCAGAAGGAGAAAGAGTTGCAGGATATAATAGATTTTGCCAGGGAACTTGACCCCCTGCTTATGGACTTATCCAAACTTGTGCCTTTCCCCGGCACGGAAGTATACGAGAGTCTTTCTTCTGTCGGCAGGGATGTGAATATTTCCTATTATTACAAAGGCGCCGACCCGCTTGTCGAGCGCTATTATAAAACGGCGTATTTAAGCTTTTATATGCGTCCGAAAAAGTTATATGAGATTATCTCGGCTATCGGGTTAAGGCAGTTTCATTTGTTGTTACGTTACGCCTGCCGTGTGTTCTTCAGCGGCCGTTGATGGGGGATGTGGGTAGATATGGATGCCGGACGTTTACTGCTTATCAACGCGCCTTCCGATAAAAAAGTCTTTTTTGCCGCGCAGGCTCCGGTAGGGATCCTTTCGATAGCGGCCTGCCTTCAAAGGGCGGGATTCGCGGCGGCTGTCGCAGATCTGAACGTCTCCGGCAACTGGCAGGCTGACTTAAGGCGGCTGCTGAACTCTTACCGCCCCGGAGTCGTCGGGATCTCTTCCGTGTTCTCTAACCGCGGAGACTGCCTGGGGATAGCTTCAATTACAAAGTCTTTCAACCGTGATATAACGGTTGTCGCCGGCGGGCCGCATCCGACGATCGCGCCTGAAGAGTACGTTTGCGTTGATATAGATTATGTGGTCCCTTTTGAATCCGAAAGGATTATCCCTCGTTTCATTGCGTCCGGAGGGCGTTGCGCGGTGCCGGGAATGATAGATTGTGCGAAAGGGGAAGTCGCCAAGCAATACGCGGCTATAAAGCGGGACCCGGTTAATAATCTGGATGAGCTGCCATTCCCCGACTACCGTATGGTGAATTTAAGCAGGTATCAGTATAGTATGAATAAACGCAGGCCTCTTGTCTGTGCGGTAACTTCCCGGGGGTGCCCGGCGGGTTGTGCTTTTTGTTCCCAAGGGGTCTTCGGCAGGCAATGGAGGGGCAATTCCGCAGAATATGTCGCTGATCTGATGGAATGGATAGAAAAGGAATGCGGGGGGGGAGAGATTATTTTTGAGGATGATAATTTTACTTTTGATGTGGAAAGGATATTTAGATTATGCCGGCTAATAAGGTCTAAAAAACTGAAAATAACCTGGCAGGCCAGCGGAGTCAGGGTCGACCGTATATCCAAAGAGCTTTTACGTTCTATGAAAGAAGCGGGGTGTTGGAAAATCGCTTTCGGGCCGGAGGTGGGAGATGATGAAAGCTTGAGGTTGATAGGTAAAGGATTGACATTAGACGATTACCGCCGCGCGGCCAGGTGGTGCAGGGAAACGGGAATTATTTATTTTTGTTATTTTGTTATGGGGTTTTCTTTTCAAGATGAACAAAAAATGCGCGGGGTCATCGATTTTGCCAAGGAGTTGGACCCATTGATAATGACTTTGAATAAACTAATGCCTTTCCCGGGCACGGAAGTGTATGATAAAGCGCGCGTTGAGGCTATGCACCGCCGGTATCTGTCTTTCAGTTATAGCGGCGGTGATCGCACGCTTGAGAAGATGTTTAAGAGAGCGCATCTGGAGTTTTATTTGCGGCCTTGGAAGCTTGCCCGGATAGCCGCGGTTGCCGGTTTGAGACAATTTTCAAGGTTGGCGGCGTACGGTTTTAACCTGGCTTGTTCCAAGTAAAGGAAGAAAGACATTTGTGATGAAAAGAAAGATACTTTTAATAAATGCCCCTTCAAGCCGTAAGGAATTCATTTCCGTATTGCCGCCGTTGGGAGTATTGTCTTTGGCCGCTTTCCTCAAGCGTGCCGGGATTAAGGCCGCGGTTGCCGATTTTAACGCCGATAGGCGCTGGCGCGAAAATCTGCATACTATTATGCGAAGGGAGAGGCCTGATGTCGTAGGGATTTCCAGCAACTTCTCTAATTTACGGGAGACGCTGGAGATCGCCGGATCGGTAAAGTCTTTTTCTTCCGCTGTCAGCGTGGTTGCCGGCGGTCCTCATCCGTCCATCGCTCCCGAAGAATACAGCAGCGATTTTATAGACTATATTATACCTTATGAGGCGGAGTTGCCTCTTTTGGATTTCTTTTCTTCTTCGGACAGTTCTGAAGTTGCCCAAGCGATATCAGCCCGGAGGACGGACTTACATACGGCCGTGGCGAATGTGAAGCGCAATCCCGTGGAAGACCTTGATAGCCTGCCGTTTCCGGCATACGATATGGTGGACCTGAAGAGGTATGTCGGCAGTATCTACAAGAGCAGACCGTTGGCATCCATAGTTACTTCACGGGGATGCCCGTATAAGTGTATCTTTTGCAGCCAGGCAGTTTTTGAGCGCCGCTGGAGGGCTTTCTCAGCCGATTATGTGGTCGAGCAGATGCGTTGGATGACGGCTGACCTGGGGATAAAGGAGATCCTTATTGAAGACGACAATTTTACTTATGATACCGGCAGGGTGTTTAAAATATGTGAACTTATTTTAGCCAAAGGGATAAAAATACGTTGGCAGCTGTCTAACGGCGTGCGCGCTGATAAATTGAACAAAGATTTGCTGCGGCTTATGAAACGCGCTGGCTGTTGGAAGATATCGATCGCCCCTGAGGTCGGTGATGAAGAAAGCCTGAAGGCGTTGTGCAAGGGGATGGACATGGAACACTTTATACGCGCGGCGGAATGGTGCAAAGAGCTTAAAATAGAGTTTTTTTGCTTTTTCTTGATGGGGTTTCCTTTCCAGACTGAAAAGAATATGGAAAATACTATCCGTTTCGCTTTGCGGCTGGATCCGTTGATGATCGACCTGAATAAGATCGTTCCTTTTCCCGGCACAGCTTATTTCTCCAAATTCCCGGACAGGAAGATTTACAGGGGTTCCCGCAGTTATCTTTATAAGGGAAGGGACCGTTTGGTGGATAGTATGTGCACCAAGGCGTACTTGCGTTTTTACGCCAGGCCGGTCAAGCTTCTGCGCATATTCCTGGCTATGGGGCCGGCGCAGTTTATTAATTTTATCAAATACGCGATCAGGGTCTTATGAAAGTTTTTATAAGCGGAATAAACGGTTTTCTCGGATCTCATATCGCCTTGGCGCTTTTAGAGCGCGGTGCCGGGGTTATCGGCCTGGCAAGGAAGAATCAATGTAACCCGTTGATTGCCGCGCGGCGAATCGATATTTGCCTGGGGGATTTAAATACCCCCTTAAAGTATAAAACCGCCTTGCGCGATTGCCAGGCGGTTATTCACTGCGCCGCTTTGACCTCTTTTGGCTCCGGTGATAAATCGGCGTATTTTAAATCGAACTGGCTGGGGACTAAGGAACTGCTCTTAGCCGCTTCGGTATGCGGAGTGCGGCGATTCATTCACTGCGGGACCAGGGGCACGCTGGGCGTAGCCTGCCCGCCGGAGAATTCCGATGAAAACTGCGCGCACGGCGCAGAAAATTGCCGAGGGGATTATTTGCGGTCCAAATACCTGGGAGAACGGGAAGTCTTGAACTTTGCGCTAAAAGGCAATATGCTTTGTTCTGTGCTTTCTCCTACCGCGTTGCTGGGTGCGCATGATTACCGCCCCTCTCCGGCCGGAAGGATCATTCAATCATTGCTGCGGAGGAAAATATATGTTTATTTGGACGGCGGAATAAACGTTATTGACGTTCGGGACGCGGCTGCCGCGTTCGTTAGCGCTTTGGAGAAAGCCAGGAATGGGGATGTTTATATCTTGGGCGCGCATAATGTCACATTGCGCGGTTTATTTAAACAGTTCTGTGATTTATCCGGGATGGGCGGGTTCCCGTTGGTAAAAGTCCCTCTGCCATTGGCTTACGCCGGTTCCTGGCTGGTGGAAAAAGCCGCTATTCTCACAGGCGGGGAGCCTTTTGTCACCCCGCTTAAAGTTACATCTTTATATTCTAATTTTTCTTATTGTAACTGCGTTAAAGCGTTGCGGATGCTTGCTTTGCCTCAAACGCCGTTAGAGCGCACCTGTGCCGGAATAGTGGATTGGTTCAATTCTGTTCCGTTAAGGGAGGCATATAATAAACGATGAGCGTGGAAACAAAAAAACGGGTTATCCTGGTCAATCCTCCGAATCCCGAGATCGTGCTGCGGGATATGTATAGCAGTACTGTGTCTAAAGGCTCGTATAACTGGCCATGTATAGACCTTCTGGTCATTTCCGGGATACTCCGGAATAAATATGATGTAAAGTTGATTGACGCGAATACTCTGGGGTATTCTCTGTCTCGTTCAGTGGAAGAAATATGCCGGTTTAATCCGGATGTCATATGTTTTGCTTTTGGATGTTCTGTTAAAAATGCTGATTACGCGTTTGTGAAAGTCTTGCGGAATAGGCTTCCCGAAGCCAGGATCATAGGCACAGGCGGCCTTCTTTATCATAATGCTGAGAAAGAAATGCTGGCCCATCCGGAATTTGACGCGGTTTTGCTTAATTTCACTACCGGCGATATAATAAAATACATAGAGAATGACTTTAGCGGCCTGCGCAATATCGTTTACCGTTCAGGAGGGGATCTGCTGCGCGCGCAGTGCCTTTATCCGGAGAACGGTTTTTCCTATCCGTTGCCTTTGCATGAGCAATTGCCTTTACCCAGGTATAGGATGTCCAACGGTAAACGGCGCCCTTTATCTTCCGTGTTGACAAGTTACGGCTGTCCGTGGGCGTGCGCCTTTTGTGTCTCCGAAAGAATAGATTACCGCTATCGTGATCCCTTAAACGTGCTGGAGGAATTGCGATATTTACAAGAGATAGGGGTAAAGGAAGTCGTCTTTAGGGATAATACTTTTTATGCCCATCCTCTTCAGGGGCGGATAATTCTGGAAGGGATGATACGCAGGAAAATTCATCTTAGCTGGGTTGCGGAAACCAGGGCGGATTGCGTAAATGAAGAGAAGGCCAGGTTGATGAAAGCGGCAGGGTGCCATTCTCTTCATATCGGCGTAGAGACCGGCAGCGCTGAAATCCTGCGGTCTATGAATAAAAGTATCTCGCGGGATGATCTCTTTCGTGCGTTTAAAACCTGCAGGGATAACGGGATCGTCTCCGTGGGGTATTTTATACTGGGATTCCCGAATGAAAATACGGAAGGAATGCGCGCTACGATCCGTTTGGCGCGCGAACTCGAATGTGATTACGCTTCGTTTAATGTTATGCTGCCCATATACGGGACATCATTCCGTGAGAAGGCGCAGGATAACGGCTGGCTGAGAGAGACTTCCTGGACAACTTCATCATATGACGGCGCCTTTGCTTCTTTGCTTCGTGCGCCAGGATGTTCAAAAAGCGATATCGCGGGAATGATCTCGCGGGCATATTTCCTTTTTTATTGTAATTTACCCTACGCCCGGAGGGCATTATCGCGTTGCCGTAATATCTACCAGATAGAAATGCTTTTTTGCGATTTTCTTTATCTGCTCCGTTATTTCTTAAGAGGGAAAAGTTATGAATGATCAGGTATGTTCAATGGGCTTGTCCGGTATGAACGATGACGCTGATGACTGAATCCCGCTCTGCCGCCAAGATCATGCTGGTGCGTCTTTCTCCTTTGCAGGAGAAGAAAATGATGCATCCTTTGGGCGTTATGCCGCCGTTTTCCCTTAAGTATATCCAGGCCCTATTGGAGAAAGAATCGTGCTGCGATGTCCGGTTATTCGATTGTTTGATCAGGCCGCTTTCATTGAATAAATTGGCGGCAAAAGCGGCGCTTTTTTCTTTTGATTGTCTGGTGCTTTACGTCGATGTGCTTACTTATCCGTTGGCCGTGGATTTCGCTTCGCGGGCCAGGCAATATACCGTGAAACCGGTCATATTGTTCGGCCCGGGGATCGGCGGCGCCGGTATCCTTGATCCTTCTTTCCTGAGGATAGCCGGTGAAGCGGAGGAGAAGGTAGCCGGGATAATCAAAGATTGTATACTTCATAAGGATTTTTCCGATAGCCGCGCGCGATCTCATATCCCGGAGCGGGAGGCAGGAGAGATTACCGTAGAGGATATCGACGCTTTGCCTTTTCCGAAGTATAGCCGCATGGAATTGGAGCGCTACGCGGGGATTTTTCCGTTACGTTCGGTCCGTAAGGCTAGATACGGTTTTGTCCTTTCAAGCAGGGGATGCCCCCATACCTGCGGATTCTGCTCTGGAGCAATAAGAATAAGCAGCGGTTCCCGTGTGCGTGTCCGGGCCCCCGGCAGGGTCGTAGATGAGATAGAGTCGCTTGCTGATGCCGGGGCGAATGTTATTTCCTTCGCCGATGACGACTTTACCTGTTCGCGGAGCCATGTCAATGGTGTATGTGAAGAGATCCTGCGCAGAAAGTTAACGCTGCGCTGGATCGCGCACGCCCGTTTTGATGAGGTCTCGTTGCCGCTTCTTAAACTGATGAAACGTTCAGGGTGTATACTTTTGCGTTTCGGAGTGGAGTCGGCTTGCGAGCGGGTTTTACGGATATTTAACAAATGCGCGGACCCGCAAAATTGGGGCCTTAAGGCGCGGGCCGTTTCCGGATGGTTGGATAGCCTGGGTGTGGCTTGCGATGCTATGTTCATAATCGGCAGCCCCGGGGAAACGGAAAAGGAAATTATAGAGACAAGGCGTCTTTGTATGCGGATGAACCCGGATTTTATCCAGGTGCATTATTATACCCCTTATCAGGATTCCCGGCTGGCCGCGGATCATAACCCGGAATTTAGTGACCGGCCCGGCTTACAACATCATTATATAATACCGCGGCGTAACTTATCTTCGCTGGGGAATTATAGATTGAGGCAGCTGCGCGCTTCTTTTTATCTGTGTTTATTCTTGAATCCGCTATTTCTTTTGCGCCATTTAAAACGGTACGGCTTATTCTATATATATAACCCGCGGGTATTCTTTAGTTTGTTAAGGATGTTCGCGTGTTTTTAAAATGTGGGCGAAGGGATTAAGAGGTATGCGGAAGTTCCCGAAAAGGAATATTCATATTTGTGCCGATGAAGCGGCAAGGTTATTCAGCCTGGCGCGTTCGGGAGAACTGCTTCGCGGCGATCAGGTGAACAAGTTTGAGCGTTCTCTTGCCGAGTTCACAGGGGCGAAGTATGCGATCGCGGCCGGCTCCGGGCGCTTCGCGCTTTCATTGATCCTTAGGGCGGTAGGATTAGTTGAGGGTGATGAAATACTGCTGTCCGCTTATAATTACCCTGGCCTCGTGGCCTCTTTACTTAAGGAAAAATACCGGGTTTCGCTGGTTGATGCCGGAGCGGACGGCTTTCAAATGGATGTCTCTGAAATGGAGAAGAAGATCGGCCCTCGCACGCGCGCGGTGGTCGCCACGCATTTACTAGGTCAGCCGTGCGATATAGAAGGCATATCTATGATAGCGAAGAAACACGGCCTGAAAATAGTAGAAGATGCCGCGCATTCCTTGGGAACAACCCTTGGCGGACGCCATACCGGGACGTTTGGCGAGTGTGGATTCCTGAGTTTCTCGGGATCAAAGCCGGTAAATACATCCTGCGGAGGAATGATCTTGACCGGCAGTCTTGAACTTTACCAAAAGATCATTTCCGAACTTGATGATTGTCCTTATCCGGAGCCGGGGGCGTTGATCAAGATGCGTCTTTTTACTTATCTGTATGCGTTCTTTACATCCGGGGTGTTCTACGGCATAGCCGGTTATCCCGCGGCGCTGGTATCCGGGATTTTGGGCTGGGATCCTTGGGAAATATATAATCGTCTGCCGCGTGAGGAATTCGCGGATAAAAAATTGAGGTTCAGCAATATGCAGGCTTGTATCGGGATGGCGTATATGAATGACCTGCCGCGGATGCTTGCCAGAAGGCGCGCTTACGCGAAAAAACTGTATCGCGGGCTCAAGAATAACATTGTAGTTGCAGGATATAAGGAGGGAGCTAATCATTTTATGATACCTTTACGCGCAAAAGATAAAAAAAGTCTTTATAAAAAATTGCTTTTAAAAGGAATTGACGCCAATCTTGGCTATGCCTATGATTGTTCTTATTTGACAAAGACTTTTAATCCCCGCGCGTGCGCGCTTGAAAAAAGCCTTTTGATGATCAATCTGCCTTTTGTTATGGACGCGAAAGAGGCGGATTATCTATCGGCGCGGATCAATGCGTGCTCCGATGAATTACTTTCAGCCGGGTAATACCGCTTTGACGGCTATATTGTTCTTTAACGGTATTTTTCTGTTAGCGCTGGTATTCTTTGGGAGTTAGTTTATAATAGCCGCAGGGGTGAAAAATGAAGATAGTTATGCCGACAAACTGGGACGACGCCTTGATCCCGCGATATAAGGAGCTGGGAGTAGCGGAGTGCTATGGTAAACTTGCCGTGGATGCGATAGGCGGCGGGCGGTCCGCTTTTGTTCTTCCGAATGTTTCCGAAAAACAGGCGGGGAGCCACGTGCGCCGTTTGCACGATGCTGGGATAAAGTTTAATTATTTATTAAACGCCTCCTGCGGTTCTTTTAGGGAATTCAGCCGTTCCGGAGACAAGGCTCTACAGAAATTGTTGCGCTGGCTGGCGAATATCGATGTCGATTCTGTTACTGTCGCATCTCCGTATCTTTTGCAGATGATAAAAGAGAAGTATCCTGGGTTTAAAACCTGTGTTTCCACCAACGCCGAGGTCGGATCATTGCAAAAAGCCGTCTTTTGGCAGGGGCTTGGGGCGGATCAGATCACGCTCTCGCATACTTCGGCAAACAGGGATTTTCCATTGATACGCTTGTTGAAGAATAAGGTTTCTTGCGAATTAAGGGTTATCGCCAATACCAGCTGCCTGATGCATTGCCCGCTCTCAAGGTATCATACTGCTTATGACGCCCATAGTTCCCAGTCCGATTCTTTGCATCGTCCGGGGTTTGCGATTGATTATTGTAATTTATTTTGCAAGTTTATGCGTTTGGACGATCCAAAGCAGTTTATATCCTCACAATGGATCAGGCCGGAGGATCTATGCGTTTATGAGTCCGCCGGCATAGGGGCGTTTAAGCTGATCGACAGGCGTTGTTCCACGGATGAATTGATACGCATTTGCCGCGCTTATTCCCGCGGCAGATATGATGGGAATCTGATGGATCTATTGCCTATGTTTTACGGTAAGACTCAGCTGACATACCGGACGCTGCCGTTGAAACTAAGGTATTTCTTTCATCCCCGGGAGCAGAATCTATTTTCTTTAATTGAGCTCGGAGGCATACTGCAGGATTTTAAGATTAACATAGATAATACTAAGCTTAACCGTTTTATCGATAAATTCACTGTTTCCGGCTGTCCGTCCGAAGGGTGCGAGAGCTGCGGTTATTGCGCGCGTGTCGCCGGGGAAGCTTTGAGTTATGAAGAAAAATATCTCGATGATTTACGCCGAAGGCATAAGAATTTCATAGAAAGGTTCGTGCGCGGTGACTTCTTCCATTATTAATCGGAGCGCGGAATTTCCGAATACCGAGTATTAATATCGTCTGTCGGTTACGGTCACGACACCCGTATTTTAGTCGCGCCAATCATTAGTGGCGGACGTATCGTCAATCGTCATACGGTTGCGGACTTGAACGTAACCGGGAACCGGTACGGGCTTCGTTACCACAGCCGTTACCGGTATTTTAATGGCGGATACTATTTACGGAAGGAAACCCCGGACTACTGTCCTGAATCCTTAGATAAGCTTAGGATAGGCTTAGCCGAAAGATTAATTATGACAAAAAAAGAGCCCCCTTCCGGACCGCATTATGAATATACCGTGCCGTTGTTGTTGTCCGCGTTGTGCGTTCTCGCGCTGGCGTTAAGGATCTTCAACCTTCAGAAATTCGATCTGCAATTTGATGAATTGTTCTCTTTCATTAGAGTTCAGCCGCGGGAACTATTTCGGCTTTCCGCAGATTATATGAACAGCAGGCCGCTGTTTATTTATAATTTATTTATGAGTTATTGGCAGCGGCTGGGTGGAGGGGCGTATATATATAGGCTGCCTTCGGCTATTTTCGGCACAGGCTCATGCCTGGCAGTCTATTTTCTGGCTAAAGAAATGCTTGGCCGCAGGACAGGGATTATTGCCGCGTTTTTTATCTCGTGCTCAGCATTTCATTTAAATTATTCGCAGGAGGTCTCCCCGTATTCATTGGCGGGTTTGTTGATGATCGTCTCTTTCTATGCTTTTTTACGCTGGCAGAGCACAGGCAAGTCCCGGTTCTTGGTGTTGAATCTCGCCTGCAACCTGGCCGGTTTGTATCTGATCTATTATTATGCTGTGGTTGTTCTCTTGCAACTTTGCGCGTATTTCATTTTCGGAAACCGCTTCTCCGGTAAAAGACGTTATTATCTTGCGGGGCTGGGGCTGTTTTCGCTGCTTTCCCTGCCCTGGATATTTTTATGCGGCAAGGAGTTAGGCCGGGTCATCCTTCTTAAAAACGCCGCCGTTCTTGATTATTCCATAACTCCGTATAACACTCATGTATCCTGGCAGAATATAATATACAGTCTGAAGAACTTCAGTGCCGGATATTACGCTCCGATATCGGTGCGCATTGCCGGTGTCTCGCTTTTTATCGGGTTATTTTGTGCCGGAACGGCTTTTATTTACGGGGCCTGCCGGGAAAAGTTTTGGCTTATAATATGGTTCTTCTTTACGCCTATGCTTTGCCTGTTGGCTGTTTCGCGCTTCGCGTTGATCTATACCGACCGTTACTTGTTTACGAGTATGGTCTTTTTTTATATTGCCGCTGCCTACGGGCTGGTTCGTGTATCATCTTCGGCTAAGTTTATCGCCGCGTTCTTAGGCGCTGGGCTCTTTTTTATTCAAGTATTCTCGCTGTATAATTATTACTCCGACCGTCATTGCGCGCCGCTGCCGGAAAGGGAAGGATTGGATACGCGAAAGTCTTTTAAGAATGCCGCCGTTTATATCAATGGCAATATCCGGAGAGAGGACGCATTGTTGCATTTATGCGAGAATTCCACGCTGCCTCTCGAGTATTACTATAACGATCTGAAACGCGGCCCTTCGGCAAGCTTTTCAGTCCCGGATATGGTCCCCATGGCCGATATGATAGGTTTTATTGAAGATTATTTTTTCACTTATAAGGCGGTCCCTAAAGTGGCGCTGCATGATCTGCGCGGGCATAGTTTCCATATCGTTTTCCTGGAGACAGGCGAAAGGAAGAGCCGTTCCGGCATTCATTTCCCCGACCGCGATTACGAGAGACTTTGGGTGCTATATTCCGAATGGGACGGAAGTAAACCGGCGGCGCTTTTAGGTATGTTTGAATCCTCCGTAGGTATGGATTACGCTTTCGATAAGTTGGTTGATTTTGGGAAAGTAAGAATATTGCTTTATCGAAGAAAGACAGGCTTCGCGGATTGACTATTCAACCGATACAATGAAAAAGATCGTGCTTGTGAATCCTCCTTTAAGCAGCAGACAGCAGGGGTCGTTGTTGTCTGCCGCGATAGGCAGGACTGTCCCTTATGGCCTGTTAAGCGTGGCGGCGGCGATAAGGCAGGCAGGTTATGAGGTTATGGTAGTGGACGCGGCTAATTCCGATTATGGTATCCAGGAAGCCGCGGACGTGATCATGGCTTTGCGTCCGGATTACATCGGTATTTCCGCGGTTACGGTTTCAGTGAAGAATGCCGGTATGCTGGCGGATGAAATAAAGAAACGGAAAAAGGATACTTTAATCATGCTCGGGGGAATGCATATAAGCGCTATTCCTGAGCGCACGTTACGGGAGTTCCCCGGTATTGATATCGGGGTTGTCGGGGAAGGGGAGGAGACTGTAGTTGAATTGCTGAGAACGCTTAAAAATAACGCTTGCCTGGGAACAGTGAAGGGGATAGTCTTTCGCAGCGGCAGCGGCGTGGTAAAGACCGATGCCCGGCCTTTTATCTGTGAACTCGATTCTATTCCGTTGCCTGCCTGGGACCTTTTGACGGACAGGCGCACTTTCTATCGTTTATCAGCTACTTCCCATATAAGGCTGCCGGCCGCCCCAATAGTAACTTCCAGAGGATGCACGGCTAATTGTATATTTTGCAGTTGTAAGGCCATGTTCGGAGAGCTGCGCTGTTTCAGCGTGAGATACGTGATACGTATGATCAAACAGTTGATTAATGAGTATGGGATAAAGGATATCAGCATATACGACGATAATTTTATTTCCCGGAAAGAACGCGTTTATGAGTTTTGCGAGACTATCCGGGATGAAAAACTGCGTTTTTCATGGTCCTGTTATTCGCGCGTCGACCACGGAGACGAGAAATTGTTCCGAATGATGAAAAAGTGCGGATGCTGGCAGATAAGTTACGGCATAGAAAGCGGCTCCCAACGCATATTGGATTTTATAGGCAAGGGGATCACGGTAGACCAGATAGTAAAGACGGTTGATCTTACCAAAGACGCCGGTTTGCGCGCGCGCGGCTTTTTTATGCTCGGGCATCTTTCCGAGGACCGGTTATCCATTAAGGAGACATTGCGCCTGCTTTTAAAGCTGAAGCTGGATGATTTTCATATCGCTTATTATAATCCTTTTCCCGGGACAACGACCGCGCTTTTAGCTGAACGTTACGGCACTGTTGATCATTCCTGGGAAAAAATGAATATGCATAATCCTTCTTTTATTCCTTACGGGCTGACGGTGAAAGAACTCGAGTTTTATTCAAAGTACGCGTATCGCCGGTTTTATTTTCGGTATAGGATCATTTGCGGTTATCTATGGATAATTTTCCGTTATCCGGAGAATATTTTAAGGGTAGTTAAAGGTTTTAAGGCTGTTATATGTAAAATATCTTTGCGCGAGGCCTGAAAAATACTTCCCAATTAACGCGGCATTATGCGGCTATGCGCGGCTGAATCTTTTAACGGTGCCGTGAACGGAGCTGGTTTTCGTCCGCGGATGTAAGAAAGGAATAAAGATGAATATATTGATAACCGGTGTCCCCGGCTGGCTGGGAAGCCGGTTTGCCGAAATACTTTCCTCGTCTGTTATTCCTCAGGCGGATAAATGGCGCATACGCTGTCTGGTCCAGCCCGGCCTTTCCTCTGAGCGCATGAGAAGTTTACCGATGCTTGGCGATATGGAGATCGTTAACGCCGATATCACCAGAAAAGACAGTATGAAAGGCGTCTGCGCGGGCATTGATATCGTTTTTCACGCTGCCGGTTTGATACATCCGGGAAGAATAGGCGAATTATACGCGGTCAATACCCGGGGGACGCTTAATTTGATATCGGAGGCTTATGAAAGCGGGGTAACGAGGTTTGTCTACGTAAGCAGTAATTCCGTAGGGGGCGTAAATACCGCGCGGCATAAACCGATGCGGGAAAACGATGAACCCGCTCCGTATATGAATTACGGTTTGAGCAAATATTACGCGGAGAGCGTCGTGGGGAGTTTTCAGCAGTCTGGGAAGATTGAAACGGTCATTCTGCGTCCGTGTTGGTTTTACGGTCCGAATCAGCCGCAGCGGCAGAGCAGGTTTTTTAGGATGATCCGCAAAGGCAATCCGTTTATTTTTGGGGACGGTTTTAATCTGCGCAGTATGAGTTACGTGGATAATGTCTGTCAGGCGATGGTTCTTGCCGCTTTAAAAAAAGAAGCTTCCGGGCAGACTTATTGGATATCGGACGCCAGGCCGTATACGACTATCGAAATATACCGGACCATCGCCGAACTTCTGGACGTTAAGTGTTTTCGTCCCCGTTTTTTGCCCGGATCGGTTTCGCGGGCGTGTTCGCTGGCGGACAGGGTATTGCAATCGGCAGGGTTTTATCAAACGGAGATACATGTGGCCGGAGAGATGAACAAAGATATAGCCTGCAGTATCGAAAAGGCTAAAGTGGAGCTGGGGTATGAGCCCGCGGTGGAACTGCGGGAAGGAATGAAGCGTTCTATTGAGTGGTGCGTTAAAAAGGGGGCGTTGTAAGTATGTATTTAATAACCGGCGGCGGCGGCTTTTTGGGGGCAGGACTTGCCCGCAGGCTGACAGAGCGCGGGGGAATGCCGGTGCGTGTATTTGATCTGCGCCGGAGGGATAATGTGCCGGCTGAAGCCGAGTACTGCCGCGGAGATATTCAGGTGCCGGGCGACATTGAAAAGGCGGTCAAAGGGGCGAGCGTGGTTTTTCATTTGGCATCGCTCCTGCCGTGCGCGAGGGCTAAGTCCGGCTTCTATAAAGTGAACACGCGCGGGACCTATAATCTTCTGGATGCCTGCCGCAGGCACGGAGTCAAGCGGGTAGTATATCTTTCTTCCAGCAGCGTGTACGGGATGCCGGCAGTGGTCCCGTTGAAGGAGGATTCCCCTGCGTGCCCTGTGGGGGACTACGGGCGTAGTAAATTATTGGCTGAGGAGATATGCCTTCGGTATGCCGATAACGGTATGACCGTGGCCATCATCAGGCCGCGTTTTATCATCGGTCCGGGAAGGCTCGGCCTTTTAAAAGTCGTGTTCGACTGGGTACACGAGAACAGGAATGTCTATACTATAGGCAGCGGGAGCAACCGGTTCCAGATGGTCGGTATAGATGATCTTATCGACGCCTGCCTGCTTGCCGCATCTTCCGGTAACAGCGGTATTTATAATATCGGCGCGGACAACGTACCGACGGTTCGAGAGCTTTTAGGCGGGCTTATCGCGCACGCCCGCAGCGCTTCGGTCCTGGTGCCGTTGAATTCCGCGTTAGTTAAGGCCGGCCTGCGCGTTTTGGACGCGTTAAACCTGGTGCCCTTCACCGGAGAACAATATTTATTGGCGGATAAAGAGTATATTCTGGATGCCTCGAGAGCGAAAGAAGAAATGGGTTGGGCCCCCAGGCATTCTCATGAGGAGATGTTTAACGGCGCGTATGACTGGTATTTGGTTAATAAGCCGTTCTTAGGTGAGGAAAATATCTGCGACCATCCGCGGGAGAAGGTCCTTCGTTTACTAAAATGTCTCTCTTAAATCTGATGGAAAAACGGGAATTGTCCGCCAGCCGTCCCTGCGATGCCGGGAAACGCCTTTTTCTATGGGGGAATCAGCTTCGGGTGGCACATTGGGGGAAGAATTTACTGGTTTTTTTTCCGTTATTTTATTACGGAAGGGGATTTATTCTTCACGAGGTTATCCGCGCTTTCTGGCTTTTTTTTGTGTTTTGTCTGCTTTCCAGCGGGGTTTATTTGATCAATGACCTGGCGGATTTGAGATCCGACCGGCTGCATCCGTTCAAGAAATTGCGCCCGTTGGCTTCCGGATGCCTTGGCGGGAATAGTGTTTTAAAGTTATCGATCGTCTTGTTGATCAGTAGTATCAGCGCGGCTTTTTTTATAGACGGCGCTGTTTTCACAATTTTATGCGTTTACCTGATCAACGCGTTGGCGTATACCTTTTTGTTTAAGAAAACGGCCTTTCTGGATATCTTTTCTATTGAAGTAGGCTTTATTTTACGGCTCGCCGCTGGAGCGGTGATCGCGAATTACCGGATAAATCCGATATTTTTTATATGTATCTTCTTTTCTTGCCTATTTTTTATTCTGGCCAAGAGAAGGGCGGAACTTTCCTTATTGCAAGATTCCCATGTCGATCCTTCAATAGTGCGCGGGGCACTCTTTTTATACGGACAGGAAGCTTTGGATAAAGCGCTGCCGGTGTCCGCGGTGATATCTATTTTGGCGTATTTTTTATTCGTGTTCGGTATTTTTGTTTTGTATCCCCGTATTTACGGTTATTTACTTCTAAGTACTGTTCCATTGGTGGCATACTGCTTTTTAACGTATTCTAAAATAATAATTTCAGGGGAGAAGAGCGGGCTTGTGCGCGTTGTCTTTAGGTATAAAAAGGTTTTAGGAGCGGCCGTTGCCTGGGCATTGATATTTGGTTTAATTATCCTTCAGCAGTAGGTATGACTATATAAAATCAATGTCTTGCCCCGTTAATGTAATACTGCTTGTGCCGGAAATGGAAGCCTTTTTTTTATCCGATCTATCTGTTATACTAAGACAAAGAGCGGCACTCAATAAAGACAGGGGGCATAATGAGGGGCATTCGTATCTGCGCGTTTTTCGCGTCATTATCAATTATCCTTCCGATCTCTTTCTCCGCGGCCGAGCAGGTCGTTCTTGAAAACGGGCGGGTGTTTGAGGGGAATATCGTATCGCGCAGCGGTGATACTATAGAGATAGAACAATACGGAGTAGTTGTCCCATATCTGATCTCCGAGATAAAAATACCGGTATTCGCGAATGACGAGAAAAGTGCTTATTATGAAAATAAGGGATGCGGTTTTTCCATTAGCTGGCCGACCGGATGGGAGATGCATGAGGTCGATATGGGGAATAATTCCAAATTGCTTTTATATGCGTATGTGGCTGATCCGTATAGGATTAAAAAGGATTCTCCGAGGATCTATGTTACGGCATGGAGAGCAAACAATTCATTGGAGGATATGGGGGGAAGAGTCATCGCGGATCTTTTAACCCGTTCCATTTCCGGCGGATTGGAACTGCAGGTAAGTTCTTCTCTTAAAACCGTAACAGTGAACGAATTTCCGGCGATTACTTTCACGGCTGATTTTAATGAACTTTACGATGAGTGGGAAAAGGTGTGGATGCGCGGTGTCCAGGATCAAAGTTATTTATTAAATTCGAATGGGATTATGATATTATTGGATTTTATTTGTCATAAGGATACACGCGGCAGAACAGAATGGAGATTATTCGAAAAAACATTGAATTCCATACAGTTGATCCCGCATAAATAGCATTCAGCCCGGATATCGCTTCAGACCGCCATATGCCTCATAATGATTGAACGTGTGCTTTTAATAAACGCTCCAAGCGAAGGGAAATATTTTCTTACCAAGCAGCCTCCTTTGGGACTGCTTTATATCGCTTCTTGCCTGCGCGCGGCAGGCGTCGGTGTCCGGCTGTTGGATCTAAACGTTTATCCCGGATGGCGCGGGAGACTGAAGAAAACCCTGAAAGAATATGCCCCTCAAATAGCGGGGATATCCGCTAATTTCTCCAACACCGTTCAATCTTCGGAAATAGCGGCTTTGGTAAAAAGCTTCAATAAGAATGTGACTGTGGTGGCCGGCGGGCCGCAGCCCACGGTGGCTCCGGAAGAATATCGAATCCCGGATATCGATTATATTATCCCATATGAGTCTGAGAAAGTAATGCTGGATTTCTGCCGTTCCGGAGCGCAGGATACGGTTCCCGGGGTCCTATCCTGCAGGGCTCCGGATTTTCGTCGTGTTTATGAAAAGATAGAACGTGTTCTTGTGGAGGAATTGGATAGTCTTCCTTTCCCGGCTTATGAAATGATCGATGTGAGCCGTTATTATACCCTTGGTTATCGTAAACTGCCGCTGGTTTCCATGATAACTTCCCGCGGTTGCGGGCATAACTGTATTTTTTGCAGCCAGGCGGTATCCGGCAGGAAGTGGCGCAAGCGCAGCGCGGAGAACGTAGTCGACGAGATGGAGTGGCTGGTAAAAGTGATCGGAGCCGGGGAAATTTCCGTTGAAGACGACAATTTTACTTCCGATCAGGAACGCGTAAGGCGGATCTGCGGTTTGATCAGGAGAAAGAAAATACGATTCAGCTGGCAGCTGCAGAACGGCATTCGGGTGGATGGGTTAAATAAGGCGTTATTGCAGGAATTGAAAGACGCCGGATGCTGGAAAGTGGCGATCGCTCCCGAGGTCGGAGACGAAGAAAGTTTACGAAGAATACGCAAGGGGGCTGCCCTGGAGCAATTCCGCGAAGCCGCGGCGTGGTGCCGTGAAGTGGGAATTGTTTATTTAGGATATTTTATGATGGGATTCCCTTTCCAAAAAGAGGAAGATATGGATAGAACTTCCGCTTTTGCCAGGGAACTGGACCCGCTTTGTATTAGCTTGACCAAGCTTGTTACTTTTCCCGGCACCCCGTTATTTCTCAGCAATCCTTCAAAGGATTATTCTAAACGCAAGTCTTATTTTTACCGCGGAGAGAATACCTTATTGGAGCGTAAATATGTAAAGGCTTTTTTAGCGTTTTACGGCAGGCCCGGGAAGCTGCTGGAGATACTCTTAAATCTCGGGTTCATACAGTTTTGGCGGTTAATATTGAATGCGTGTGATATGTTCTTACTTAGGAGAGGATGACCGGTAAAATGTTGCGTTTGCTGTTGCTGAATCCGCCTTCGGATTCTATGGCGGCCAGGGATAATTATTACGGTTGTTCCTCCAAAGCGGGATATTACTGGCCCCCCATAGATCTATTGGCTTTAAGCGGAAAACTGCGTTCGGGTTTCGAACTATCGGTGATCGATGCGGTGGCCGAGCATTTGGCCGTTGAACAATGCTTGAAATTAATAGGCCGTTTTCCGCCTGATATAGTGATCATGCTTGTGGGGCCTGTTGGTCTGAGGGACGATCTGGATTACGCCGGGCGGATAAAGACTGTTTTTAACAGCAGAATATTCCTTAGCGGCGGCCCCGTGCTTTTCCGTGGAAAAGAATTCATTAAAAGATATCCGTTTATTGAAGGGGTAATACTTAATTTCGCCGACAACAATTTGACCGATCATCTGTTAAACGGCGCGAAAGGAAGGAATATTCTGTCCCGCATCGGCGGGGAGATCCGCGGCGAGGAGAATATCTCTTGTTCGGAAGATTTCGGTTATAATATCCCAGCGTATGAACTGTTTTCGCTTAAACGTTACCGAACGCCTTTAGCGTTGAGAAAACCTTTAACTTGCGTGATGACTTCTTTTGGGTGCCCGGTAGGATGCCGGTTCTGTCTTTACGGCAGACTTCCGTATGCTTCTCGTTCTCTTGATGATCTGTTCGCGGAGTTCCGTTGCTTGAATTATTTAGGAATAAAGGAAATCATGTTTTCCGATCCTAATTTCACCGTCAACCGGCGGAGAGTCGAGGCCATTTGCGCGGGGATCTCCCGCTATTGTCCCGGGATGAAATGGTCCGCGACTGCCCACGCGGCTACCATTGACCGCGGTTTATTGCGTATTATGAAAAACGCAGGGTGTCATTTGCTTGAGATCGGCGTTGAAAGCGGGAGCGATGAGATACTCAAACGCTACGCCAAGCGGACCGATCGTGAAATGGTCGAAAAAGCCTTTCTTGCCTGCCGGCGGGAAAAAATTGATGTCCTCGCATATTTTCTGTTCGGCCTTCCGGGAGAATGCCCGCAAGACATGCGCGCTACTCTTGATCTCGCCTTACGGTTGGATCCCTATCTGGCATCTTTCTCCGTCGCCTGCCCCTATATGGGGACTATACTGGAGGAGGAATGCCGGCGGAACGGATGGATCAACGCTGAAAAAGAGGAATTTGATTCAACCCGCTGCGTTTCAATAGACAACGGGGTTCTTCCTACCGGGGAAGTGGAGAAAATGCAGGAATACGCCTATCGAAGGTTTTATTTACGCCCCGCTAAAATTATTGATATGATTTTCCAGTCTTTGCGAAGGTCTCCGTTTGATTTCCTGTATTTCTTATGGTATTTTATCTCTAAAGCCGCAATGATAAGTTTATTCAGCAAAAAGCGGGCAAAAATGCTCAATTCTCAACAGTTTTAACAAAGAGGTAAAGAATGAGAGTGATGCGCGATATCTTCAGGAACGCGGTTAAATTCACAAAGGAATATAAATTTTATTTTTTCGCGCCCGCTTTTGTCCTGCTTATATTATTGATCATTTTGATATGTTATATCGGGCCTGTGTCCTTTAAGTCGTTCATATATGCCGGTTTTTGACCCCTTTGTTGATGTGACCGGCTGGAAGGTCGCGAGTGCGTAGGCAGTAACTGAAAGGGGAAAGAATACTTGGCGTGTTTTTTTGTCATTTTGTTCATAAGCCCTTTAACATATTGGATCTTTATACCGAAAAGAACGCGCGGCATTTTTTTGCTTGCGCTGAGTTTTTTGTTTATCGTCAGCGCGAGCCTTCCATTCGCGATCTACTTCCTTGGGAATGTCGCGCTCACGTATTGCGCGGGCAGGCTTATTTCTTCCGGGGGCGTTCGTAAAAGACGGATATTCTCGTTCACGCTTGCTTGGTTGATAGGAAATCTTTGTTTTTTTAAATATTTTAATACTATCAGCGCTGGTTTATCAACGATAGGCGCTAAATTATCCCTTTTCCCGCAGTTCCATCCGCCGGTAATATTCTTGCCTCTGGGGATGTCCTACCTGGTTTTTCGGTTGAGCCATTACTTATTTGAGCTATACCGGGGTAATATACCAAAAAGTAATTTTGTTGATTTTGCTTTATACGCGCTTTTCTTCCCGACCTTCCTGGCGGGACCGGTTGAGAGGTTCCAGAGATTTTATCCGCAGTCCCGGCAAGCGGGGATCTTTAGCCTATCGGAGTGTAATTATGGATTGTTCAGGATAGCGCTGGGTATAATAAAGAAATTCATCATCGCGGATAATTTGGCTAATTTGATAATGCCGGTATTTCAGTCACCGGATGGATATTCCAGGGCGGCCGTTATTCTGGCGGTCTACGGGCTTGCCCTAAGGATATATCTGGATTTTTCCGGCTATACCGATATGGCTATCGGGGTATCCAGGCTGTTCGGGTATAGAATAATGGAGAACTTTAATAAACCTTTTCTGCAAAAGAACATAGCGTTATTTTGGAGGCATTGGCATATCTCGGTATATAGCTGGATCAGGGACTATTTCTTTTTCCCTTTGTTCGGCTTCAAGGCTTCCATTCTTAAGCTTTATCTGGGGATATTCCTGACCATGGTCGTTTTTCATTTATGGCACGCGGCTTCCATCGGGTTCCTGGTGATGGGGATTTATCACGGAACCGGGTTGATATTATGGCAGCTTTTTCGGGAGTCGAAGAAGAAGCTTCCGGTATTCGCTAAATTAATGTCGTATAAAATCCTGGATCCGGTCTCGGTTTTCCTGACATTCAGTTTCGTCAGCTTTGGTTTTATTTTCTTCGAGTTTAAGTTTTATCAATCGCTATCTATAATAAAAAGATTACTGATCAACGCATAAATGCCGCTAAAAATACTTCTTATAGACGCTAATTCATCCTGGCTGGCAGGTAAAGAAAGCTTGCGCGATCTGGAACAGATAATTCCGCCTCTGGGGTTGATGTATATTTCAGCCTATTTAAGGCGGCAATTCAAAGATGACGTGGACGTGCGTTTGATAAATATGGTCGCGGACTGCCGCGATCAAAACGCCCTGCGGGAAGCCCTTGAAATCTTTAACCCCGGTATCGTCGGTATCAGGGGGATGAATATTTACAAAGAAATATTCCATGAGGCCGCCGGGACGGTGAAACGTTTCTGCCCCGGCATAATCGTCGCCGGCGGCGGGCCGTATGTAACTATGGATCTGCGGGACGCCGCGGCGGACAGGAACGTGGACCTTTTCGTTGTCGGAGAAGGGGAGGCCTGTTTCGCCGAACTGGTCGAAAGGATCCTTGACGGCCGTGATCTTTCCGGCCTCGCGGGAACGGCGGGTTGGAAGAACGGGAAATTTATCGTTAATCGCCCGAGGGAGCCGGTGAAAGACCTGGATACTCTGCCGTTTCCGGATTATGAGCGGATATCCATGGAGAAATACGGAGGATTCGTCAGTTACGGCTATAATAGAAGAAGGCAAGCCGTGATCTTTTCATCCAGAGGATGCCCTTTTCACTGTATATACTGCCATAATATTTTCGGCAAGGATTTCCGGATGAGGAGCGCCCGGAATATATTCCTTGAGATCGAGGCGCTGTTTAAGAAGTGCGCTATCAAGGATTTCTACTTTATCGACGATAATTTTAATTTAGATTACGGGCGCGCGATGGAAATGTTCGATCTGATAATAAAAAGCCGCCTGAAGATAAATATTTACTTTGCCAACGGCATCAGGGGGGATATCATCGATAAGCCGTTCGTCGATAAAATGGTCGAAGCGGGGGTGATCTGGGTGGATTTCTCCGTGGAAACAGCCTCTTTGAGATTGCAGAAGTTTATCAAGAAGTTCGTGGACCTGGATAAAATAGCGGAGAATATACACTACGCCTGCGGTAAGGGGATCATGGTCAATTGTTGCGTTATGGCGGGTTTTCCCACGGAAACGGCGGAAGAGGCAATGCTGACGGTGGATTTTTTGAAGCAGTTCAAGAAGATCGTCCTCCCGATGTTCTTTTCCGTGAAGTATTATCCGCACACGGAGATATACGCTCTGGCGTTGGCTGAAGGCGTTAAACCCGCCGATATCAGAAAAGCTTGCGGAGGGGCATACCATGATATAAAGTATAGCGGCACGCCGTTGATCCCCAAAAAAGTTTTCCGCGACATTTATTTTAGATTTCTGCGGGAAGTGTTTTTGTCCAAAGAGCGTTTATTGAATGCCGTTGAGATCCAGAAGAAGTTCCTTTCAACGCAGGAGATATTGGATGTCTACAGCATATTTTTTCGTAAAAGGGTCAAAGATCTGCGGAAAGATGTTTTATATTACGCGAAGTGAATAGGGAAAGGAAGTTCATATGACGGCAGGCGCGAAAGAATACGTGAGGATGTTCATTGCGGAAGAGTTCGATGTTGACTTGGGGAAAATAAAGGACGACGATTCTTTGTTGGACAGCGGCATATTGGATTCTTTGGGGGTAGTGAAGTTAATGTCTTTTATTGAAGAAAGATTTAAGATAGTCGTCGGCCCGGCTGAAGTTACAATGGAGAATTTCGACACTATCGAAAAGATATTAAAGTATATCTCCGCGAAGTCCGAAAGGCCGCCGGATAAATAGTATGGAAGATACTTTGCACGCTTTGCTCGAGAGAAGCGCCGGATCTTTTCCGGATAAGACCGCGGTCAGGCATAAGGACCGGTCAATATCTTACGGCGATATCAATGAATTAAGCGGTCGGTGGGCGGCTTGTTTTGCCGGGTCCGGTGTCTCTTCCGGGGCACGGGTGGGGATCTATATGGATAAATCGATAGAAGCCGTGACGGCCGTTTTTGCGGTACTGAAAACGGGGGCGTGTTATGTCCCGTTGGATCCGTTCTCTCCTCCCGACAGGCTGAAATTGATCATAAATGATTGTTCTCTTGAATATTTGGTGGTCGGTTCCGCGAAAATGCCCGGGGCTAAGCGCCTTTTAGGGCCGGGCAATCCGCTGAAATGTATTTTCTTTGTCGACAGCGAACGTGAGGACCGGGGTGATCTTTTTCCCGGAGTAAAGTCGGTTTTTAAAAATGAAATATCGGCCAGTCAGGCAATAACGCAAAGTCCGGCGTTCGTAAAAGGCGAAGACACGGCCTATATCCTGTATACTTCCGGCTCTACCGGAATTCCCAAGGGGGTTGTAATTACGCATAAAGCGTCTTTGGCTTTCGTGAAATGGGTTTGCGGTTATTTAGGGATCACCCGGGATGACCATATTCCGGCATACAGCCCTTTAAATTTTGACCTTTCGGTCCTTGAGATATACGCCGGTGTTAAAGCAGGAGCCACTTTACACATAGTGCCGCAGGGGATATCGGCTTTTCCCGTATCACTGGCTGATTTTATCGAAAATGAAGGGATAACCGTATGGTATTCAGTGCCAACCGTGTTCATCCGCTTGGTGTCCCAAGGTGTATTGGAAGGCAGGGACCTGACGGCGCTAAGAAAGATAATCTTTACCGGCGAAGTGTTCCCCGTTAAATATCTCAAATTATTGATGCGAATGATCCCTTCAGCAGGGTTTTATAACTTTTACGGGCCCACTGAAACCAATGTCTGCGCCTATTACGCGTTAACATCCGCGCCGGAGGGTAGA